>CANFVA010000051.1 GCA_947450255.1 Comamonadaceae bacterium | reverse complement strand
TTCGCGGCTCAGTTGCGCATTGAGTGATTGCGGCATAAAAACTCCTTGTGGTTAATCGGTGCCCAAGCCCGGGTGGCGCATGGTGCAGTGCCGCAATTCTAAGTCTTATATAAGACATAGGAACAATCTTATGTCTTATATAAGACTAATTATTTTTTGATATAAATCAATGACTTAGAAATATTTTTTCACCATGAGATGAATTGATTTCTCAATATGAAATAACAAAGCGGTTCTGTTGCCCATCTATATACCGCAATGCGGAATGAAGTCTGGGTCTGCAAAAGCGCCGCCAGACAGTTGGCGGCCAGCGCTTAAAACGCGTCGGCGTAGCGCTGCATTTCCCAGCCGCTGACGTGTTGGGCGTAACTGTCCCACTCCGCACGCTTGAGCGCTATCCACTGCGCACAAAAGGCCTCGCCCATGGCGTGGCGCAAAGCCTTGTCGGCTTGCAAGGCGTCTATGGCCTCATCCAGGTTTTTGGGTAGGCGTCCGGGCATGGGCTGGCCGCTGGCCTGGCGGATATACAAGTCTTCGTTGCAAGGCTCTGGCGCTGCCATCGCACCGTCTATGCCGTGCAAACCGGCGTGAAGCACTCCAGCAAGCGCGGCGTAAATATTGCACGACGGATCGGGCAAACGCCACTCCATGCGACCGGCCACGGTGCGCAGCAAACAGGTGCGGTTATTGTCGCCATAAGCCTTCCACACCGGTGACCAGGTGGTGCCCGATGCGCTGGGGCTGCTGGCCAGGCGCTTGTAGCTATTGACGGTAGGCGCGCATAGCGCAGCCAGTGCATCAGCATGGTGCAAGAGGCCTGCGGCAAACTGGTGCCCCGCCGTACTCAGTCCCAGGCTGCCTCGCGCATCAGCAAACAGCGCCCTGCCCTGTGCATCAGTGATGCTGATGTGAAAATGTAATCCACTGCCCGGCGCATGCGCCAGCGGCTTGGGCATGCTGCTAAAAACCTGCCCATGCCGCTGCGCTATCGCATGGGCCGTCAGCTTGAATAACATATAGCGATCTGCCGCCGCCAGCGCGTGGTCATGGGCGTAATTGATTTCATACTGACCGCAAGCGTCTTCGTGGTCCATTTGCTGCAAGCGAAAACCCAAATCGCCCAGCGCCTCACGCATATCGTCCAAAAACGCGTAGTTGCGGTGAATGGCTTTCAGGTCATACGACGGTTTGTCCAGTGTGTCCTTCGCATCGGCCAAGGTCCAGTGGCCGGCGCTGTCCAGACGCAAAAGGAAGAATTCAGGCTCTATGCCTACCCACAAAGTCCAGCCGCGCCGAGCCAATGCGTCAGTAGCAGCCTTGAGTACTTGGCGCGAGCAAGTTTCCAGTGGCTGGCCGCCGGCAAAGCCATCGCACACCGCATGGGCCACGCCGGGCATAAAAGGCAAAGGGCGCAAGCTGTCAGCTTGCACGCGGCCATAGTATTCGCTGGTGTCGCCGTGGCGAGGCAAGCCGGTACCCCAAATACTGGGCCCCGCAAAACCGGCGCCCTGCGCCACCCATTCGTGCAAATGATCCAAGGGCACTAGCTTGCCTTTAGCCACCCCATGGATATCGCAAAACTGGGCCAACACCGAATGGATGCCTTGCGCTTGCAGCACGTGTATCCAGTCTTGCACAGACCGATCAGCCATGGCGTGCGCACCTGGTGAAGCGTTCATACCGGATCCTTTTTCTCGTACGAGGGCTTCGGCACTGCGTGCCCTGCACCCGTACGGCCTAATTGACGCCCGAGCCAATGGGACAGGTCGTCAATATAGGTGAACACCGCAGGCACGACCAGCAGGCTTAGCAAGGTAGATGTGATCAGTCCGCCAATCACCGCAATCGCCATCGGCGAACGAAAGCTCGGGTCGGCACCCCAGCCCATGGCCAGGGGCAACATGCCAGTGCCCATGGCGATAGTGGTCATCACAATCGGTCGACTGCGCTTGCGGCATGCATCGACCAGGGCCTCAAAACGCTCCATACCCGCTTGGCGCGCCAGCACCGCGTAGTCGACCAACAGTATCGAATTTTTGGTGACGATGCCCATGAGCATGATCAGCCCGATCATAGTCGGCATGGACAAGGCTCGCCCGGTTATTAGCAGCAGCACAAAAGCGCCACCGATACTCAAAGGCAAGGCCGCCAAAATCGTGACCGGCTGCAAAAAGTCTTTAAACAAAAGCACCAGCACGCCGTAAATACACAGCACGCCGATCAGCATCGCAATGCCAAAACTGGCAAACAAGGCTTGCATTTCCTGGGCATCTCCCAACTCAGCAATCGACACGCCCGGGGGCAAATTGGCCAGGCTCGGTAGCGCACGCGCCTCGGCGTTGACTTCGCCTAGCGTGCGCTTACCCAGTTCGACTTCCAAAACCACGTTGCGGTTACGATTCAGGCGCGTGATCTGCGCCGGTCCGCTTTCCATGCGAATGTCGGCCACTTGCGCCAGCATGACCGGGCCATGCTTACCCGGGACCGTCAAGCGACCGATGGAGGCCAGATCAGCGCGCACAGCGTCCGGCAGCTTCACGCGAATCGGCACTTGACGCTGCGCGAGATTAAGTTTGGACAGCGCCGTGTCGTAGTCACCAGCGGTAGCCACGCGTACCGTCTCGCCAATGCTGGCCGCCGTGACGCCCAAATCGGCGGCGCGCGCATTGTCAGGGCGCACAATGATTTCAGGGCGCACCAGCGAGGCGCTGGAATTGATATTGCCTATGCCCTTGAGGCCACGCAGTTCACGCTCCACCATTTGGGCCGCTTGCATTAGGGCTTGCGGGTCTTCGCTCTTTAGGACCAACTGCAACTTGCCACCGGTCTCCGGGGAACCCACGTTAAACCGCGCCCCCGCAATTTCGACCATGCGCTTGCGTATTTGCGCATCAATATCCTGCATACTTTCTTTGCGCGCATTACGGTGCACCGCGCTAACGGTCAGCACAGCGCGGCGCGCTTCGGCGGCCGCACCCGGCGCAAACGCATCCCCGCTGGAGCCGCCGCCGATCGAGCTAAAAATGCCCACCACATGCGGTACATCCGCAATCGCTTGACGCGCTTGCTCGGCAATGCGCTGCGTTTGGGCCAGCGTGCTGCCAGGCGCCAGCTCGATGGTCACCTGTGTTTGTCCGCGATCACCCGGTGGAATAAAAGTCGTCGGCAGCAAGCCCACCAAAGATACAGAACCGACAAAAAACAAACCCGCACCGATCGCGGTAACCAGGCGATGGCGCAAGCACCATTGCATAGCGCGCAAGTACGCGCGCATGACGGGACCGTCAGGCGGCTCTGCCAGCACCGCTGCGCCGTCTGGCATGCGTGCAGGCCGCAAAAAGTAAGCCGCCATCATGGGTGTAAGCAGGCGCGCCACCATCAAGGAAGCCAAAATGGCCAGCACCGCGGTCCAGCCAAATTGCTTGAAAAACAGTCCCGGCACACCGCCCATAAAGGCCGTGGGCAGAAACACCGCTACCAGCGCAAATGTTGTGGCAATCACCGCCATGCCGATCTCATCGGCCGCTTCCATCGCCGCCTGGAACGGCGACTTACCCATGCGCAAGTGCCGCGCAATATTTTCAATTTCCACAATCGCGTCATCAACCAAAACACCCACCACCAAGGCCAAAGACAACAGCGTCACGGTGTTAAGCGTGTAGCCAAAGTACTTCATGCCCAAAAACGTGGGGATCACCGACAGCGGCAATGCGGTGGAGACCACGATGGTGGCGCGCCAATCGCGCAGAAACAGCCATACCACCAAAATCGCTAACAATGCGCCCTCGTACAACAATTCCATCGAGCCCTTGAAGTTTTCCTGCACCGGCTCGGCGTTGTCGATGATGGCGTCAAAGCGCAAGTCGGGGTTTTCCTCCTGCAACTTGGCAACTGCCTGGCGCGCACCCTCGGCAACCGCCACCTCGCTGGCGCCCTTGGTGCGGAAAATTTCAAAAGCCACAACTTTGGCGCCATCTTGCGTGGCGATGGCACGCGCTTCGCTGACGGTATCCATCACCCTGGCGATTTGCGCGAGCCGGACATGGCGACCATCGGGCAGGGGCAAATCTAACTGCGACAACTCCTGAGCGCTTTGCACCGTCGCAATGGTACGCACCGATTGCTCGGCACCGCTGATGTCGCCGCGTCCGCCGGGCGCCTCAAGCTGCACGATTTTGAGACGACGCGACACATCTAAAGCCGACACGCCCAGCGCCGCCATGCGATCCGCATCGAGCTCCACGCGTACTTCACGGTACACCCCGCCGATGCGCTTGACCGCACCCACGCCGGGCACACCACGCAAGCGCTTGGTGACCGTGTTATCCACAAACCAGCTAATCGATTCGTCATCCCGCAGCTGTGTGCCCGGCTTGCCCGAAGGCTGCACGGTGTAGGTCCGCACCACCCGGCCCGCCGTCGAGGCCTTGGTGACCGAGGGATCGCGCAACTCGGAAGGCAAATCAGCACGCACGCTAGCCACCGCGTCACGCACTTCATTGACGGCTTCGTTGATCGGCTTTTCCAGCACAAACTCCACCGTCACCACGGCACTGCCATCGAGCACTGTGGTGTACACATTTTTCACACCTGCCAAGGTGGCCACGGCATCCTCAATCTTGCGCGCCACCTCGGTTTCCATTTGCGCCGGCGCCGCACCGGGCAGGCCTGCCTCCACCGTGACAATGGGCAATTCGATATCCGGGAAGTCCTGCACCACACTGCCGCGAAAAGCCAGCAAACCGGCCAATGTCAGCAAGGCGAACAACATGATCCCCGGGACCGGGTTCCTGATCGAGTACGCCGAAAAATTCACACTGCGCCCCTTATTGCGCTGCGGCACTGGCAACAGGACGCGCCGCAGGTGCCGGGGCAGGCGCGGCCGCCGAGGGCGTAGCGACTTTGACACTATCGCCATCGCGCAAAAAGCCCGCACCCGCGGACACCACCAGGGCATCGACCTCCAAGCCCTCAGTAACCTCAATCACCGGACCGGCCGTGCTAGCGGCACGCCTGCCGGTGCTGATACGGGTTTGCGTCACGCGCCCATCGTTTTGCAAGCGGAAGCAATAGCTAAAGCCATCGCGCACCACCACGGCTTGCTGCGCCACCGTCAGCGCCGGGGTCTGCCCTAAGACAAATTCGCCTGGCGCATACATGCCCGGCTTGAGCGCCGCCGCCCCTTTGTCAGCCGGCCCGAGCAAATCAACATAAGCGATGCCCACTCGGCTTTGCGCATCCACCGTGGGTGCAAGCATGCGTACCTTGCCTTGCCATTGGCCGCCACCGGGCGCCGTGATGCGGGCGCTGGCGCCCACCGCTACGCGGGCCAGTTCATTGGCCGTCAACTCGGCACGCCACTCCAAGCGGCTGCGGCGCAACATCCGAAACAACTCACTACCTGGCGCCACCACGGCACCCAGGGCCGCATTGCGCGCGATGATGGTGCCGCTATCGGGCGCGAGAATTTGCGTGTGCTTGAGGCGCAGCAACTGGCTGTCCAGCCCGGCCTTGGCCGCTTCCAGGCGGGCTTTGGCCATCAGTTCGGCGCTCAGCATTTGGCTGATTTGCTGGGCGCTCAAGGCGCTGTCGTTTTGTAGGGCACGGGCACGGTCGGCATTGATGCTCGCGTCATTGGCGGCGGCTTGGGCCTCGGCGAGGTGGGCGCGTGCCAAGGCGACGTCGGCCTGCACACTGTCGGCCGACAACTGCGCCAGCACCTGGCCGGCCTGCACTGCGTCACCCACATTGACCATCAAGTCAGCAATGCGCAATCCACCCACTTCAGCAGAGACGCTGGCCTCTTGCCAGGCCGCGACGTTGCCGTTGGCAACCAAGGTCAAAGGCAGCATGGTCTTTTGCACGCGGGTGGTGCTGACGGTTAATGCCGGTTTGGCAGGGGCTTGGGCGTCTGCCGCGTAGGCACTGGCGCCGGCGAGCGACAGCCCTGTAGCCAGTAGCAGCGCTGCGTAGCTGCGCGGCACATGGGGGGGAATAGACCAATACATAGGTTTTTACTTTCCGTCTTTTGGGTTGGACTCGCCGGGGACAGGCACTAGCACAGAGGGCGGTCCGACACCGGCACTGCTGCTGTCCCAGCCGCCACCGGCCGCGCGGTACAGAGCCACCCAAGCGCGTCGCCCTTCCCATTGCAAAGCGATACGCTGGGCATCGGCAGCCAGCCAGCCACGGCGCGCCTCTTGCACCTCCAAGCCGGTGGCCATGCCTTGGCGCTGGCGTGTCAGTGCCGCTTCATGTACTTGGCGCGCATTGGCAAAGCTGCGCTGCACTTGCTCACGGCGATCGGCATTCAGTTGAAGCTGCACCAGGGCCTCTTCCACCTCGCGCACGGCAGCGCGCACCCGCGCTTGGTAGGCAGCCACTTTGCCTTCAAAGTTGGACTGCGCGGCCTCGACATGGGCTTGGCGCTGACCGGCATCGAATACCGGGACTTGCAATGACACCGGCCCTAAGGACCAGGTCGTCATATTTTTGTCCACACCGGCGATACCAAATTGCGCCGGGCCAATAAATCCGTTAACCGTCAAACGGGGCCAGCGCTGGGCTTGCGCACCTGCCACCAGTGCGGCCGCCTTGAAAACATCGCGCTCGGCGGCAAACACATCCGGGCGTTGGGCAATCGTCTGCGCCGGCAGCGCGGACAAGGTCAGTGCCGGTGCAGGTGACACCAGGCTATTGACGTGAACCAAGGCGCGCACCTGCGACTCGGGCAAAGCCGCTAGCGCTACCAAAGCCTTAATGCCCAAGTCGCATTGCGCGCTTTGTTCTAGCCAGCGGCCCTGGGCATCGGCAACGGCCGCCTGCGCTAGCGCAAGCTGCGCGGCAGGCACCATGCCTGCGGCCAGCAATTGGCCTGTCAGGCGCGCGCTTTGCGCATAAGACTGGCGCATGGCCTGGGCGTTGTCAGCCAAAGGCTGGCAGGCGCGAGCACCGTAATACGCATGGGCTACTTCGGCGGCCAGCGCAACGCGGGCATCGTGCCATTGGGCTTGGCTAGCTTGCAATTGCGCCAAAGCACCGTCCTTCACTAACTGGTTGGCGCCCACCAGGTCGATTTCCCAACTGGCTTGTAAGGAAGCCGAAGCCGTGTTCGTCACCCCGACCTCTGGCTGGGTCTCTCCCCGGCTCAGGGATACACCGGCGCCAACTTGGGGCAGCAAATTAGCCCGCGCAGCCACGCTGTCAGACCGGGACTGGGCTATCGCCGATAGCGCCAGAGACACATTGGGATTGGCGGCCTGAGCAGCCTCTTGCAAACGCAACAGCGAGGCATCGGCCTGGGCTTGCCACCAGGCCTGCAGGGTCTGGGTATTGCCCTGATGTGGCAACGGTGCTTGCCAGGTATCGAGCGGTGGCGTCACCGGTGCCTTGGGCTGCTGTGGCAATGTGCAAGCCCCTAGTGCGAGCACCAGCAGACCATGCACCAGCAAGCGCGGGGTCGATGCTTGCACGCGAGGTAAGAAAAAGTTCATTGCGAAAAGAGGTGTGAAGCGCAAGGCGAGGCGCTGTTCGCCAAGCCATTGTCGGCGAACAGCGCCATAGGACGCACTGCATTTTCTACTATGCCTAAGACGCACGGTATGCAAAGGGCTTTTGAGCTAGCGCTGCGCCAGGGTCAATGCAGGTGGGCCCAGGTACTAACGGCAGAGACCAATCCCATGCCGGCCAACAGCCAGGCTATTTGTGCCGCGGTTTGCCAGCCGCCCAGGCGCTTTTGTAACTGCGGAATCAAATCCGCCAGCGCCACATAAATAAAGCTGCTGGACGCAACCACTAAAAAAAACGGCAAATAGCCTTGTAATTGCTCGACCAGCCAATAACCAAGCAAGCCGCCCAGGGCAGTGACCGATCCGGCCATAGAGACCTTGATGAGCGCCGCTTGCCGGTCGGTCGTGCCCGAGCGAAGTACCGCCAAATCGCCCATATGGTGCGGCACCTCGTGGGCCAGCACGGCCACCGAGGCAATCATGCCCAAACGCACGTCAGCCATAAAAGCCGAGGCGATCAAAACGCCATCGCCAAAACAATGCACGCTGTCGCCAGCCAAAATCGCCCAACTGCCCCCGCTAGGGCCATGCTCATGCTCATGCGCGTGCTCACTGTCGTGTTCATGTCCGTGCGTGTGGCCAGAGTGTCCATGGGCGTGGGCACCATGTTCATGGCCGTGGTGCCACAGCTCGGCTTTGTCCAGCAAAAAGAAAAAAACCAAACCAATCAACAGCGCCAGAAACAAATCATGCGCCGGTGTCTGGCTTTCAAAAGCCTCGGGTAACAAATGCATAAATGCGGTGGCCAGCAGCGCGCCTGCGGCCATGCTCAACATATGTTGGGTGTAGCGCGCCAACACGCCAAAACTCAGCGCCGCCGCCACCCATACGCTGCCGATACCGGCGCACAAGGTACCCACCAAAATCGCAAAGATAATCAAATGCCCTCCTTCGGGCGTGCGCCATCGAGGGCGACACCATGGTGCGCAAACCAAGCCTGCATCTCGGTCCAGGCCGCCAGCGCGGCCGCAGGCCGGTAGCCGGGACGATAGTCGGCATAAAACGCATGGGGCGCATCGGCATAGACCTCGATACGCGAAGCGCGGGCGCTGGCAGAGCCCTGGGCGAGCGCCGCTTGCATGGCAGCCACCGTGTCCAAGGGGATACCGGTGTCCAAGGCGCCATACAAGCCCAGCACGGGTGCCTGCAAATCACCGGCTGCCGCCACCGGGTGGCGGGGGGTGAGCGCTGAGGTGTGCCCCGCTAGGCGGCCATACCAGGCCACGCCGGCTTTGACGCGCGGCTGGTGCGCGGCATACAACCAGGTCATGCGCCCGCCCCAGCAAAATCCGGTCACGCCCAATCGCCCCACATCGCCGCCTTGCGCAGCTGCCCAGTCGACTACCCTATCCAAGTCCTGCAGTACTTGCGCATCCGGTACCTTGGAGACCAGCTCGGCCATCAGGGTCGCCATATCGCTGTAGGCGCTGGCATCACCCTGGCGGGCCATCACATCGGGCGCTAGAGCCATAAACCCCCCATGCGCCAGCCGACGCGCCACATCGGCCATGTGGGCATGCAAACCGAAGATTTCCGGAATCACCAACACCACCGGCGGCTTGCGGGCACCCAGGGGCATGGCCCGGTACACGGGCAGCGCAAAGCCTGCGCAGTCCACCTGCACCAGACCGCATAGCAAACCGTCGGTCGTGGTGTGGATCACCGAACTGGTAGCCAGCGGTTCAGCGGCGCCACTGAAGGCGCGCGGCACCGCGGGTGCATGGGAGTCTGGGGTGGGCTTCATAGTCAGGGACAGATTGCGGTGCAAATGGGGGCAGCGTCACCGAAAACAAGCGCTGCGGGTCTTGCTCGCACTTCGCGGGCTTGGGGCGGCTATTGTGCAACAGCGCGCCGGGCAAGGCCTTTGCGGGCCTTTGCGCGTCCAGGCCACCTTGCGCGGGCGTTCGGCGTACCAGGGCGGACTCAATGCGCTTGGTCCCAATTGGGACCCACACCCACTTCGGCCAACAGCGGCACCTTGAGCTGGGCCACGGCCGCCATGATGCGCGGTATTTCGGTTTGCAGCCAGTTAACCTCGGCTTGCGGCACTTCAAAGACCAGTTCATCATGCACCTGCATGATCATGCGGGTGCCGTAGCCTCCGGCATCCAGCGCCCGTTGCACATGCACCATGCTGAGCTTGATCAAATCAGCCGCTGTACCTTGCATCGGCGCATTGATCGCGGCGCGCTCTGCGCCAGCGCGGCGCTGACCATTGGGCGAATTGATTTCCGGCAAGTACAAGCGCCTGCCAAACACCGTTTGCACATAGCCCTGCGCTTTGGCCTGCGCGCGGGTGTCGTCCATGTAACGCTTGACGCCAGCAAAGCGCGCAAAGTAGCGCTCGATATAGTTTTTGGCAGCGGTGTTGTCGATGCCCAAATTGCGCGCCAGGCCGTAGGCGCTCATGCCGTAAATCAAACCGAAGTTAATCACTTTGGCATAGCGGCGCTGCTCGCTGCTGACCTGCTCGAGCGCCAGTCCAAACACCTCGGCAGCGGTGGCGCGGTGCACGTCCAAGCCTTGGTGGAAGGCCTGCAACAAGGCCTCGTCGCCGCTGATATGCGCCATGATGCGCAGCTCAATCTGGCTGTAGTCAGCGCTGGCGATCACACTGCCCGCAGGCGCGACAAAGGCTTCGCGCACGCGCCGACCCTCGGGCGTACGAATCGGGATGTTTTGCAAATTCGGGTCGTTGCTGGAAAGCCGCCCAGTCACAGCCACCGCCTGCGCATAGTGCGTGTGCACCCGCCCGGTGCGCGGCAAGGCCAGTTGGGCCAGCTTGTCGGTGTACGTACCCTTGAGTTTGGACAGGCCCCGGTGCTCCAAAATTTTGGCGGGTAGCGGGAAGTCTTCGGCCAGTTTTTCCAGCACTTCTTCGTCAGTGCTGGGTGCGCCGGTAGCGGTTTTCTTCACCACCGGCAGTGCGAGCTTACCGAAGAATATCTCGCCGATTTGTTTGGGGCTGCTCAGGTTAAAGGGCTGACCGGCCAGCGCATGGGCCTCGCTTTCCAGCTCCACAATGCGCGTGCCCAATTGCTGGCTTTGCGCGGCTAGCGTCGGGGCGTCGATCAGCACGCCGTTGCGCTCAATACGGTACAGGGCTTCGCTGCTGTCGATCTCTAGTTGGTAAATAAATAGCAAACCGGCGTCCGCCTGCAAACGCGGCCACAAGATTTGGTGGACGTCCAAGGTCAGGTCGGCGTCCTCGCAGGCGTATTGCCCGGCGCGGGCGATATCCACTTGGTCAAAGCTAATTTGGTTGGCGCCTTTGCCACACAGATCTTCAAAGCTCAAGCCTTTGCGGCCCAAGTGGCGCTCGGCCAGACTTTCTAGGCCATGCGGTTTGTGCACTTCCAGCACATAACTTTGCAACATGGTGTCATGCACATAGCCACGCACCTCGATGCCGTAGTTGGCAAACACATGGCGGTCGTATTTCACATGCTGCCCGAGCTTGTGCCGCGCAGCATCTTCCAGCCAAGGCTTGAGCAGGGCCAGCACCTCGTCACGCGGCAACTGGTTTGGCGCATCCGGGTAGCGGTGCGCCAGCGGGATATAGGCCGCGGCGCCCACCGCCACGCTCAGGCTAATGCCCACGATCTCGGCGCGCATCGCGTCCAGCGACGTGGTTTCGGTATCGAGCGACACCAAATCCGCCGACGTAATCAGCGCCAGCCAGCGTTGCAGCGCGGCGTGGTCGAGCACCGTCTCGTACTCGGTGGTGCGCGCCAGCAGAGACGGCGCTGCTTCAGTCCCTTGCACCTCGCTACTTGCGGTCTTGGCCTGACTTTGCGCCGCAATGTCGCCAAACAAATCGGCGTCACCGGCCTCGGCCTTGGCCGCACCTTTTTCCAATTGACCGGCGACGGTGGCGGCCAGGCCCTTAAAGCCAAAGCGCAGGTAGAAGGCATGCAAGCCCGCCAGGTCCTCCTGGCCACACAGCAAATCAGAAAACTCGGGTAGCCCTGGCAACCAGTCCTTGAGCTGGCAATCGGTTTTGATAGTGAGCAGTTGGCGCGCCGTAGGCAACCAGTCCAGCGCGCTGCGCAGGTTTTCGCCCACCACACCCTTGATCGCGCCCGCGTTCTCCATCACGCCTTGCAAGCTGCCGTATTCTTGTAGCCATTTCACGGCGGTTTTGGGGCCCACTTTGCTGACACCGGGTACGTTGTCCACCGTATCGCCCACCAGGTTTTGGTAGTCCAGCATCAAATGCGCAGGCACGCCAAATTCTTCCAACACGCCAGCCATATCGCGGCGCTTGCCGTTCATGGTGTCGATGATGGTGATGCGCTCGTTGACCAATTGCGCCAGGTCTTTGTCCCCGCTGCTGACCACCACGTCCATGCCACGCGCCGCGGCCAGCACGGCCAGGGTGCCTATCACGTCATCAGCCTCTACGCCCGGCACATCGAGCACACGCATGCCTAACAGGCGCACCATTTGGTGGATGGGTTCGATTTGCGCGCGTAGATCATCGGGCATGGGCGCGCGCTGCGCTTTATAGGCGGGATAAATCGCGTCCCGGAAGGTGGGGCCCTTGGCATCGAACACGCAGGCCACATAGGCGGCGGGCACTTCTTTGCGCAAAGCCTGCATCATGTTGACCATGCCGCGCAGCGCGCCGGTGGGGGTGCTGGTCGGGTCGCCAGGCACGGCGCGCAGGTCGGGCATGGCATGGAAAGCACGGTACAGGTAGCTGGAGCCGTCAATCAGCAACAAAGCGGGCGTAGGAGCAGAGGAAGTGGGGTGCATGGCGGCATTTTGCCTGCCACGGCGGGGCCAAAGGGTGCCGCCTACAATCGCGCCCGGAGCTGCGAGGGGCTGGGCCCACCGCCGTGCCCGCACAGTCCGCACTGCCTTTGGGCGCTGCGCCCCTCATTCAGGTTTGCTACATGGCGGTTTACACCCAAGTTTCTTTCGACCAAGCCCAGGCCTTTTTCAAGACCCTGGACCTGGGACCGCTAACCCGCCTGGAGGGGTGCGCCGGCGGCATTGAAAACACCAATTATTTTGCCGACACCGCGCAAGCGCGCTATGTGCTCACCCTGTTCGAGCGCCTGAGCGCCGAGCAACTCCCCTACTACCTGCATCTAATGCGTCACTTGGCGCAGCACGGCATTCCGGTGCCCGATCCGGCAGCCGACGCCCAAGGCCAACTGCTGCACAGCCTGCAAGGCCGACCCAGTTGCGTGGTCAGCCTGCTCGCGGGCAAAAGCGAATTGCAACCCGGCGCTGAACACTGCGCGCAAGTGGGCGCCATGCTGGCACGCATGCACCTGGCCGGTCGCACTTTTGCGATGCAGCAGCCCAATTTGCGCGGTCTGGACTGGTGGCAGCGCACCGTGCCCGAAGTGCTGCCCTTTGTGGCGCCCGAACAAAGCACGCTCTTGCAAAATGAGTTGCAGGCCCAGCTCGCCCTGGCCCAAACTGCCCCATACGCGGCCCTGCCGCGCGGGCCCATCCATGCCGATCTGTTCCGTGACAACGTGATGTTTGCGCCCGATGGCCAAGGCCGTGCGCAACTGACAGGCTTTTTTGATTTTTACTTTGCCGGCAATGACGCCTGGGTATTTGATATTGCCGTGTGCCTGAACGACTGGTGTGTGGACACGGCCACTGGTGTGGCCGATGCCGCCCGCACCGAGGCGTTTATGCAGTCTTACACCGAGGTGCGGCCCTTGCAGCCGGCGGAAACCTCCGTGTTCCCCCGCATGCTGCGCGCCGCCGCGCTGCGCTTTTGGCTCTCGCGTTTATGGGATTTTTACCTGCCCCGCCAAGCCGCCATGCTCAAGGCGCATGACCCTGCTCCCTTTGAGCGCATACTGCGCCAACGTATCGCCCATCCTTTTAGCTGGCCCAGTGCCTCTGGCACCACCGGCACCACCCCATGAAACTTCATATCGTTCCGGCCCGCCAGGGCGTTCTTTGGGTCAAACTGGGTATCCGTACTTTTTTTCGCCAGCCCTTGGCCCTGACCGGCTTGTTTTTTATTTTTATGGCGGTGATGTCGGTGGTCTCGCTCGTGCCTTTTATTGGCAACGTGTTGGCCCTGGCGCTTTTGCCCGGCGCGACGCTGGGGCTGATGGCGGCCACCCAAGAGGCATTGAAGGGCCATTTCCCCATGCCCAGCGTCCTGATCGCGGGTTTTCGCGCCGGCAAAGAGCAGCTGCGGGCGATGCTGATTTTGGGCGCGCTGTATGCGCTGGGCTTTGTAGGCGTGTTGGGCTTGTCGGCGCTGGCCGACGGCGGAAAATTTGCCAGCATGTATTTGTTCGGCGGTGCTGTCGGCAGCGAAGTCTTGCAAGACCCGGGCTTTGAAGCGGCCACTATGGTGGCCTTAGTGCTCTACATGCCCTTGTCCTTGTTTTTTTGGTTCGCTCCGGCGCTGGTCTATTGGGACCAGGTCAGCCCGGTGAAAAGCCTATTCTTTAGTTTTGTGGCGTGCGCACGCAATATCGGTGCGTTCACGGTTTACAGCCTGGTGTGGATGGCGGCCTTTATGGTCATTGGCCTGGGCGTAGTGCTGGTGGCGGGCCTGTCCGGCAGCGAAGAGGCCGTCGCACTGGTGCTTTACCCCACCGCCATGGTGATGGCGGCCATGTTTTTTAGTTCGATTTATTTCACCTACGCGGACAGCTTCAGCATCCCCAGCGTACACCTGGCCTAAGCGCTCTCAACAGCGCAGCTTCGGCGCTAAAACAAAGCGATTTGCCTGGCTTGCAACAAATAGTCCGCCACAAATTGGGCGAGCAATCCGTGGTGGGTATTGGCATGCCATTGCGGCTGCATATATTTCTTGGTGTACCAATGCGCTTGGCTTTCTAAATGGCACCCCACCAGGCCGATCGCGCCTTGCACTATGGCCATAGGATCGCCGTTGGCATAGGTGGCGATAGTTTCAAATTGGCCGTTCAGAAACGTCGGTCCGTCATAAAAATACATGCGCTGCGACTGGCCGCGCCACACCACAGGCGCCGTCGTGCCGTAGGACGCGCGTATATCGGCCCGGGGGCGTTTGATGTACTGCACACAACGCGTGCCCTTGAGGAGATTGAAATAATAAGCATCCGCCCAATAGGCGCCCATGCAGATACCCAGGTATTTGCCGCCACGCTGCAAGAAGGCGCGTACCTCGGGCATATGGAGTTTGAGCAGGCTGCGAAAGACCGTGGCCTCGCCGTCACCCCCCGGAAATACCACCAGGTCTACATCGTCAAAAAAACCGGCCATCACCTTATGGCGGGTAAACAACTTGATACTCGCCAAGGGTGACAAAGCGGCAATCAAGCCGTTGACCGAATCGGTCGAACAGGTGGGGTGGTGTATGAAAATGGCAATGGTTTTCTTCATGCCCGGCGGCGCTCCAAGGCCGTATTTTGCTACTTCGCTCGCCCGCCCGGCCGAATTGCCCGTACCCTGCCGTTCCCGCCGCAGCATCACCCGATTCAATGCGGGGCCGCCCCCCCCTAGTGCTGCCCATACATCACATTAATCCGCGCCACGTATTTAGACACCGCGCCTTGCACCTGGCGCCCCTCGTGCAGCACCGAGTCCGGGCCAAAGCCATGGCGGAAGAACAGGGCCGAACCCTTCACTGGGCACACGTCCACGTAGCTGCCGTCGGGCCGGAAAAGGCGGGTATCTCCGCCCTGGACGCCGTCGCGCGGACCGTTCAGGTAGAGCAGCATGGTCAGGCAAGAGCGCAGCCCGCCGGGCCACTCCAGCATTCGGTCGCGTTGTGGGCTCAGGCTGTAGCCAGGCCAGTCGCCATCGGTATGGCGGTTAAACACATCGTTCTCGTCATAGCGGTACATATTGACGCGCTGGCTCAAGTGCCCGAACAGCGGCTCGCCATCAATCACTTGCGGCAACAGCGCGCCAATGCGCCGGGCCAGGGGCTGCATCAAGCCGGCATCGGCCAGCCAGTGCACCGACTTGTTCATGCGCATGCCAGGCGGCGTGACGATGCCCGGCGCCGCGTCGCGGTAGCCTAGGCGCTCAGTGGCCTGCACGATGGCGTCGGCCTCGTCGGGCGTGACCACGTCGTCGATTACAAAGGCCAGCAGGCCACCCAATTCGATCTCACGCCGCACCGGGCGCGTGGGCGCCGGCTCTTGCAAACGCAGGGCCGGCGGCTCATCGGCAAAGGCATGGATGGGCGTCATGGGGACCACGCCGCCCATGGGCAAGGAGCCGGGTAAATAGGCGACCGCCTGGTGTGCAGGCCAGACCGGCGCAGCCGTTTGTCGGCCGTTCACCATGTTCCGATGTTGGGCATGCCAACCCAGGGTTGCTTGGGTTCCAGCGGTGCACCGCGTTGCAGCAGCTCGATGGAAATATGGTCCGGGGAGCGCACGAAAGCCATGTAGCCGTCGCGCGGGGGCCGGACGATTTGCACGCCATGCGCTTGCAGGCGTTGGCAGGTGGCGTAAATGTCGTCCACTGCGTAGGCCAGATGGCCGAAATTGCGCGCTCTGCCGTAGTCCTGCGGGTCCCAGTTATAGGTCAGTTCGACCTGCGCCCGCGCGTCGCCCGGCGCCGCCAGAAAGACCAAGGTGAAGCGGCCCTGGGGCACCTCCTGCGTACGCAAAACCTCTAGGCCTAGCGCGTCGCGGTAGAAATGCAAAGACGCTTGCAGGTCGGTGACCCGCACCATGGTGTGCAAAAACTGCATAAGGTGGCTTATTTGGCGCTGAGGACCCAGGCGGCGAGTTTTTTCAAATCTGCGTCCGACAGTTTGGGATGCGGTGGCATGGGCAACTCTCCCCATTTGCCGGCGCTCCCCTTGCGAATGCTCTCCATCAGCTGGGCTTGCGCATCGGGCTGCCCGGCGTACTTGGCGGCCACGTCTTTGTAGGCTGGGCCGACCAATTTGGTGGCCACCGCGTGGCAGCCCAGGCAGTTATTTTTTTGCGCCAAAGCCTCAGTGGCTTGGGCTGGCAGGGCCAGCCATTGCAGGGCGGCGGCCAACAGCGTGGGTAGGCCAAAGGCCAAAGGGTTTGCGAAGCGTGTCATGGTGTTAACGCCCGAGGTTTTTCAGGCGACCAGGTTCGACGATCTCGATCCAATAGCCGTCCGGGTCTTTTATAAAGGCGACGTCCTTCATCTTGCCCTGGTCGGGACGCTTGACAAAGGGCACCTGATGTTGGTCAAACCAAGCGACAGCTGCGTCCAAATCAGGTACCGAAAAGCAAATGTGGCCAAAACCCTGCGGCTGCGCATTGCCATCGTGGTATTTAAATTCGGGGTCGGCTTCGGTACCCCAGTTGTGGGTGAGCTCCAGGATACCGCGCTGCGCAAAAGTCCACGCGGTGCGCTCGCCCTCCTCTTGCGGCACGCTTTCACCCTCGACCGCGCGGTGCAAAAAGTAGAGTGAAAACTTCAGTTCCGGAAAATCGAGTTTGCGCAATAAGCGCATGCCCAAAATGCCGGTGTAAAAAGCCAATGCCACTTGCGGATCTTTCACGCGCAGCATCGAATGGTTGAAGACAAAGCCACG
>CANFVA010000050.1 GCA_947450255.1 Comamonadaceae bacterium | reverse complement strand
TAGCAGCATGGATTTGCCTTTTTGAAGTGCTCAGGCTGCATGGACAGACTCCCCTGGCGTGTGTTGGGTGGCGGCCATGTCTTGCAAGGCTTCTATGATTTTTTCCATACGCATAAAGCGCGAACCTTTAACCAGCACGCTGGCGCTGTTGTCCAAGGCCTGCGCTACGGCCTGCGTCAATTGCGTGGTGTCGGCCAAGTGCTGGGCGCGGCCGCCGGCTTGGCTAAAGGCGCGCACAGTGGATTGACTCAAGTTGCCGCTGGCCAGTAAATACTCGATGCCCTGGCTGTGCGCATAGCTGCCGGCTTGGGCGTGCAACTGCGGGCCCTGGTCGCCGACTTCGCCCATATCGCCCAATACCAAGAGGCGCGGTGCGGGCAGGTCGCGCAGCACGTCGATAGCCGCTTGCACGGAATCGGGGTTGGCGTTGTAACTGTCATCGACCAGGCTAATGCTGCGTGAGCCCCAGACCAAACGCAACGCCCGCGAGCGCCCTTTGACCGGTACGAATGCCTGCAAGCCGCGCTCGATGGCGTCAGGGCTGACGCCAGCGGCCAATGCGCAAGCCGCAGCCGCCCAGGAGTTGCGCACATTGTGCTGACCGGCGATGGCCAAGCGGTAGCGCAATACGCCACTGGCTGCGCTCTGGCGATAGCGGGCCTGCACCGACCAGCCGCCGTCTTGCCAGTGCGCGTGTTCGCCAAAAACGCCGTCGCGTTCTTGCGCCGGTCTCGCGGCAAAGCCCAGCACCTTGTGCGCTTGGTTTTGCGCGGTCCACTGGCCGGTATAAGCATCATCGAGACCGAATACCGCACAGCCGTTTGCCGGCAGTGCTGCGAGTACCGATCCGTTTTCTGCAGCCACCGCATCGACGGTGTGCATAAATTCCAGGTGTTCGCGCTGTGCGTTGTTTACCAGCGCCACCGTGGGCTGGGCGATGGCGGCCAGTTGCGCAATTTCGCCGGGGTGGTTCATACCCAGTTCCACGACCGCAATACGGTGCGTGCCGCGCAGACGCAGCAGCGTTAAAGGCAGGCCAATCGCATTGTTGAGGTTGCCCTGCGTGGCCAGGGCCGCGCCATCGGGGGAGTGTTGCTGCAAGATGGCGGCAACCATTTGCGTGACGGTAGTCTTGCCATTGCTGCCGGTCACCGCAATCAGTGGCAAGTGAAATTGCGCGCGCCAGGCTTGCGCCAACTGGCCCAGGGCCAGTGTGCTGTCCGCCACTTCGATGCGTGGCAGGCCTTGCGGGACCTGGCTGGCGGGTAAACCACTGTGGCAGAGCAGGGCACTGGCACCGCGTTCTTGCGCCTGGTGCAAAAAGTCATTTGCATCGAATTTGTCACCTCGCAGAGCCACAAATAAATCACCCGACTCCAAAGTGCGGCTGTCGGTGTGTACGCGCGTGATGGCAGTATCTGAGGCCCCATGCAGCGCCACCGACGAAGCCCCGTTGGCTGCTTGCAGCCATTGCTGCACCTGGCCCAGCGCCATCAAGGGTGCGCTCATGCGGCCACCCTTTGGGAGCGCAGAGCCAGCGCGATATCGGCATGGTCTGCATCAGAAAAAATGAATTTTTGACCGGCTACTTCTTGCGCTGCTTCATGGCCTTTGCCTGCGATCAACACCACATCCTTTGCATTTGCTTGTGTCAGCGATTCGGCGATGGCCTGCGCGCGGTCGGCTTGGACCTGGATACGTGGCTGGCCGCCCATGCCGGCTAGGATGTGGCTGATGATGGTGGCCGGGTTTTCGCTGCGCGGGTTATCGCTGGTCAGTACGATGTGGTCGGCTTTGCTGGCGGCGATCGCGCCCATCAGCGGGCGCTTTGCGCTGTCGCGGTCACCACCGCAGCCAAACACGCACCACAAAGCGCCGCCACGTTGTTGCGCCACCGGCCGCAATGCTTCCAAGGTTTTTTGCAAAGCGTCTGGCGTGTGTGCATAGTCCACCACGGCCAGCGGCGCGTCTTGGCCGCCCAGACATTGCAAGCGACCGGGCACCGGGCTGACATTGCTGCAGGTCTGCACGGCGGTGGCCAGGTCCATGCCCAGGGCGCGCAGACTGGCGATTACGCCGAGCAAATTGGAAACGTTGTAGCCTCCGATGATGCGGGTACGCAGCAGGCAGCGCTGCGCGCCTTCCACCACAGCAAACTGCAAGCCTTGCGCGCCCAATTCGATCTCCAGCGCCTGCAGGCGTGCCGGCAGGTGCGTCGAGACCGTCCACAAGTCGATTTCCGGCGCTTGCGCGCGCAGTTCTTCGGCCAAGACGGCACCCTGGTCGTCGTCGATATTGAGTACTGCCGCTTGCAGTCCGGGCCAGGCGAACAGGCGCCGCTTGGCCGCCCAGTAGGCGTGCATGCTGCCGTGGTAGTCCAAATGGTCCTGGGTGAAATTGGTGAACACTGCCAGTCGCAGGCGTGTGCCGTTGAGGCGACCCTCTTCAATGCCGATGGACGAGGCTTCCAAGGCCACATAGTCCAGCCCCTGGTCGGCGAATGCACGCAAGCTCTGTTGTAGCAATACGCCGTCGGGCGTGGTCAGGCCACTGGGGCTCAGGCCGTTCAGGCTGCTGGCGTCGGTCGCTGCGATGCCGATGCCCAAGGTGCCGACGATGGCGCAGGCCGGTGTGGCGCCCATGGCATTGAGCGCCTGCGCGAGCCACCAGGCGCTGGAGGTCTTGCCGTTGGTGCCGGTGACCGCCAGCACGTGCAGGCTGCGCGAGGGGTGCGCATAAAACGCGGCGGCGATTTGCGCGCTATGGTCTTTGAGTTGGGGATAGCTTGCTACGCGGGCATCTTGCGCGCTTGGCGGGCCAGCGTCCTGCGCGTCAACGAGGCAAGCGGCAGCGCCGTCGTGCAGTGCTTGCGGCACAAATTGGCGCGCATCGACCGATAGGCCCGGTATGGCGATAAAGCCATCGCCGGCGTGCAGTTTGCGGTGGTCGGTTTGCAAATGGCCCGTCACCCGTTCACGCAGCCAGACGGCTGCTTGTTGCGGTGTCTGCAACAGGGCTTGCATCAAAAGCTTTCCTGCACGGTGTTGGCCACGATTTGCGGGCGGATGCTGATGTCGGGCTGCACACCCATAACACGCAGGGTTTGCTGCACGGTTTCGCTAAACACCGGTGCGGCCACCTCGCCACCGTAATATTTGCCGGCGCTGGGCTCATCGAGCATGACGCCCACGACGATGCGCGGCTTGTCAATCGGTGCCATGCCGACAAACCAGCTGCGGTATTTGCGGTTGCCGTCGCTGCCATAGCCTTTGCCGATTTGCTTGTAGGCGGTGCCTGATTTACCGCCCACCGAATAACCGGCGGTTTGGGCTTTGGGGCCCGTGCCGCCGGGGCCTGCGGCCATCTGCAGCATCTTGCGCACTTTGGCCGCGGTATCGCCGGAAAACACCGGAATGCCTACGGCCGGCTCGTCGTTTTTGAGCAAGGTCGCGCGGATGATTTGGCCATCGTGCGAGAACACAGTGTAGGAGCGCACCATTTGAAACAAGGACGCGGACAAACCGTAGCCGTAGGAAGCGGTAGCCTGCTCGATCGGGCGCCAGGTTTTTGCGGGTCGTAGCTTGCCGGGTACCGCTCCGGGAAATTCGATTTGCGGCTTTTGGCCAAATCCCGCGCCGGAGAAGGTTTCCCACATTTCGCTGGCAGGCATTTGCATCGCGATTTTGGTGGTGCCCACATTGCTCGACACCTGGATTACTTGCTCGACCGTGAGTGCGCCATGGGGATGGGCATCGCGGATGGTGGCACCGGTAATCGTCACCGAGCCGGGCGATGTGTCGATGATGGTCGACGTCTTGACGCGCCCGCTTTCCAGCGCCAGTCCGATGGTGAAAGGCTTCATGACCGAGCCCGGTTCAAAGGTGTCGGTCAGCGCGCGGTTGCGCAGTTGCGATCCGTTCAAATTCAGGCGTTTTTCTGGGTTGTAGCTGGGGTAATTGGCCAACGCCAGTACTTCTCCCGTCATTGCATCGAGTACCACAATGCTGCCCGCTTGCGCCCGGTTGCTGACCACCGCATCGCGCAACTTTTGGTAGGCAAAAAATTGCACCTTGGTGTCTATGCTCAGTTGCACATCTTTACCGGCCACCGGCGGCACGGTCTCGCCGACTTGCTCGACCGCTTGGCCCAGGCGGTCTTTGATCACATGGCGCGAACCTGAGCGACCGAGTAAGGTGCTGTTGTACAGCAGTTCAATGCCTTCCTGGCCGTTGTCCTCGACATTGGTAAAGCCTACGACATGGGCGGCCGCTTCGCCCTCGGGGTATTGGCGTTTGAACTCGGTGCGTTGGTAAATACCTTTGAAACCCGCTTCGCTGATTTGCTTGGCTTTTTCCGGATCTACGTGGCGTTTGAGCCAGACAAAACTTTTGTCTTCGTCGGCCAGTTTTTTATTCAACTCGGTCAGCGGCAGTTCTAGCAGCTTGGCCAGGTTGGCGCGCTGCGCATCATCGAGCTCGACGTCTTCGGGAATGGCCCAGATGCTGGGCGAAGGCACGCTGGAGGCCAAAATCAGACCGTTGCGGTCCAGGATGCGGCCCCGGTTGGCCGGTAACTCCAGCGTGCGGCTATAGCGCACTTCGCCCTGGCGCTGGAAAAAATCGTTGTTAAACACCTGGATATAGGCGGCGCGCGCGCCCAATCCGACAAAGCCAAGGGCCAGTGCCGATACCACCAGCTTGCTGCGCCAGACCGGCGTGCGGCTGGTCAGCAAAGGGCTAGCGGTATAACGGATGCTGCGGCTCACGGCGTAGGCTCCGCGTTGTGGGTCTGCCCCATGTACACCGTGATGCCTGGCGTGACCTGGCGCATTTGCAGTTTTTCGCGCGCCACGCGCTCCACGCGTGCGGGCGTGGCTTGGCTGCGTTTTTCCACTTCCAGGCGTTCAAATTCGGTTTTCAGACGGCGCCCTTCGCGCTGGGCGCGCTCGACCTCGGTAAACAAACGGCGTGATTCGTATTGCACGCCCACCAAATACATGGCGCTGCCCAGCGTGGCCACCATCAGCAACAGGCTGATGCGCGTCATGCGGCCACTCCTTGGGCAGCGTGGTTGCGCACCGCCACGCGCATGATGGCGCTGCGCGCACGCGGATTGGCCGCCACTTCGGTGGCGCTGGGGCGGCTACGGCCCAGGGCACGAAGGCGCATAGCGCGGGGCGCGGCAAATGGGCGGCGCCGGTCGTATTCGTCTTTGGAGTGGCGCGCGATAAATTGCTTGACGATGCGATCCTCCAGCGAATGAAAGCTGATCACCACCAGACGACCGCCCGGCGCCAGCACGTCCAGCGCTGCCTCTAAAGCTTGCTCGAGCTCTTCCAATTCGGCGTTAATGAAAATCCGAAAAGCTTGGAATGTGCGCGTTGCAGGGTTCTGACCCGGCTCGCGGGTCTTGACTGTGTCAGCCACGAGTTGGGCAAGCTCGGTCGTTGTTGTAATCGGTCCGCGCTCCTGCCTGCGCGCGACAATCGCCTTTGCAATCGGGCCAGCAAACCGCTCTTCGCCATAGTCACGTATTACCTCCGTAATTTTTTCGACGCTGGCATCGCTCAGCCATTGCGCCACACTTTGTCCGCATGTGGTGTCCATGCGCATATCCAGAGGCCCTTCAAAGCGGAAGCTAAAGCCGCGCGCAGGCGTGTCAATTTGGGGCGAACTCACGCCCAGGTCCATCAAAATGCCTGCGGCACTGGCGCGTTCGAGTTGGGCAATGTGGGAAAAACTTTGCTGGCGGATCGCAAAGCGCGTGTCCCGCAGACTGGCCGCCTCGGCAACGGCTTGCGGATCGCGGTCAAACGCCAATACCCTTCCGCTGGGCGACAAGCGCGTGAGCAACAAGCGGGTGTGGCCACCGCGGCCAAACGTAGCGTCCACATACAAACCATCCAAGGCAGTGGGGTCTGCGGGTGTGGCCGGCGTGAGCAGCGCGTCAACCGCTTCTGTAAGCAAAACAGTGGTGTGTTGCGCTAGCGCGTCCATAGAGGCGCTCAGAAGGAGAAGTCTTTGAATACTTCCGGCATTTGCTCTTGCATTGCCTTGGATTCCTGGGTTTCGTAAGCCGTTTTGTCCCAGAGTTCGAAGTAACTGCCCATGCCCAGCAAGATCGTGTCTTTGGCAATGCCTGCGCTGGCGCGCAGTTCGGGGGAAATCAGGATACGCCCGGTGCTGTCCAACTCCACGTCCATGGCATTGCCCAGAAAAATACGTTTCCACCATTGCGCCGACATTGGCAGGGCCGCGATGCGGTCCCGAAACAAGTCCCACTCGGGGCGCGGGAAAAGCATCAGGCAGCCGTGCGGGTGCTTGGTGATAGTGACCAGGCCCTGGGCCGTGGCGCTTAACACGTCACGGTGCCGCGTCGGCACGGACAGGCGCCCTTTGCCGTCGAGCGTGAGCGAAGAAGCACCTTGAAACACCACAACAACCTCTTATTCCAACTGAACGAGTGAAAGGCCTAAGCTTTGGCACTTTCCTCCACTTATTTGCACTTATTTGCACTTTACCAGCAAATTCGTGTTTGGAACAGGGTTTGTTGAAGTTTTTTCCAATGAAATCAAAGACTTAGAACCCAAATTGCGTCTAAAAACCGCGCAAAAGATGTTCTAAATTAAGTACTTAGCAATTGCACTGCAAGTAACGGGTGAATAGTTTTGGCAAGCGCATTTTTTTTGATTACCGAGGCATTGCACTTGCACGGCAACCGTGGGTGCCAAAACGGATCAATTGCGGCTGCGTACCTGCGCTAGGGTGTGCACATCCAATGAACGCCACAGCAGCTGCACCAGGGCGCTGGGCGCATGCAGCGTGACCGCGTAATTGCGTGATTGCGCCCGCGCCAGCCATTGCACCAAGGCGTGGGCGGCGGCGGCGTCCATATGCGCCAAGCCACTGCAATCGATATCGACCGCCGTGGGGCTTGGCGTACGGTCCAACTCCGGCAGTTGCAGGCCTTGCGCACCCCTGATGTCCCCCTGCAAAACCCATGGCTCCTGCCGATCCGTTGGCAGTGGCGTCTCCCAGCTGGGTACCAGCCCGTTCCACCAGTGCACATAGGCCAGTACCGTGTCATCAAAACCGTCCATGTCCCCCGTCAGTCGGTAGGTATCGAGCAGGCACTGGACGTGAAATTGCGTAGCCGCGTTGCGTTCGCTGTCGGGGCTGAGCCGGGCCAGCAAAAGCGACTGCACTGCCGCATATTTGCGCAGGGAAAACAAGCCGGCAATCTCCATTACCAAGGGGTCCTCGCGCCCGGGGAGCTCCTCTTTCGCTGCTGGTGCGGTGCTTGGCGCGAGTAAGGGCGCCGGTAGGTCTAGCAAAGTGCTCAAGTACCCGGGGTCAAGCAGCTGGGTTGCGGGTGGGCGGGACAGGTGGGAGAGTGCCCACGCGCTGCTTACCGTTGGGCCAGCCGGTGCCTCGGCGGGCGTCGCCGGCGCGGGGGCCGGCACCTCTGGCAGCGCAGTGGCTGACCTGGCGGCTCCCGGGTTCCACAACGCTTCCAGGTGGGCGCCAATGCGCGCAATTTTGTCCAGGGTGTCGCCACGCAGAGGCCGCTCCAGCGCAGCGCGACCGCGAATGCCCGACACCGTGTCGCGGGTGTTATCACCCTGGCGCATGCGTTCGCGCAGCAGGGCAAATTCTCTTTTGCGTGCGCCGCGCATTTTTCGGGCGATGGCGCGTCGTTCGGAAACCGGATCGGGCGCTGGACCGGGCCCGCTGTCCTTGGCCGGGGAGGATTCGCCGCTTGTCATCGCCAGGGCCCGGGTGTCGGCATTAGTCGCCGAACATTTTTTGCTTGAGTTCGCGGCGCTGCTGCGCTTCGAGCGACAGGGTCGCGGTGGGTCGGGCCAGCAGGCGCCCGATGCCGATGGCTTCGCCGGTTTCGTCGCAATACCCGTAGTCGCCGGCATCTATGCGCGCTATGGATTGCTCAATTTTTTTGAGCAATTTGCGTTCGCGGTCCCGGGTGCGCAGCTCCAGGGCGTGTTCCTCTTCGATGGTGGCCCGGTCGGTGGGGTCGGGCACCACCGAGGTGTCTTCGCGCAAATGCTCGGTGGTCTCACCGGCGTTGCTCAGAATATCGCGCTTGAGTGCCACCAGCTTGAGACGGAACGCGGCCATTTGCACGTCATTCATGTACTCGGAATCAGGCATGGCCAGCAATTCGGCGTCGCTCAATTGGTCTACCGGCTTGTTTTTCCAGTTGTTGGCCAGCTTGGCGTCTTTTTTTACCGCAGCGGGCACGACAGGCGCCGCTGGCTCGGATGCATAGGCCTGGCCGAAACTGGCTTTGGCCGCGGTCGAGGCCACCGACTGCGCCATGGAAGGCACGGTCAATTGGGCCAAGCGGGAGGAGGGGCGGCCCGATTTGACTGGTACTGCAGCCGGGTCATTGCTGACCGGGGCGATGGCTTTGGCAGGCGCTGGCGCAACAGGACTCGGCGCAACTGCGGCCGCCTTGGGTGCCGAAGGGGTTTTGGCCGGTGGCTTCACGGCCGCTGCGGACGTCTTGGCGACGGGATTTGTTTTCGATGGGCTTGGGGCACTTACACCTGATTTTTTGCTTGCGGGTGCTGCGGCTTTGGGGATCGCAGCGGGCGTCGTTTTTTTAGTGCTTGGGGTTACAGTTTTCTTTGCAACAGGCGCACTGGCTTTGGCCGGTGCTTTGGAGACGGTTTTCACCGGGCCTGCCGACTTTTTGGCGGGCACGACAGGCGCTTTGGCAGAGCGGGCTTTGGTTGCCGAAACAGCTTTGCTGGCGGCAACGGGCTTGGCTTTCTTGGTGCTGGTGGCGTTCAATTCGTGTCTCCTAATAGAAACCCTAGGGGCGGTTGGCGAAGGCTCGGGGAATCGGCCCGCACCGCCGGGCGGCCTCTGGTTCGGCGCGCGAGTGTACAGGCAAGTCTAGCCCGCCCTTCTTACATGGTGCAAGCTGTTGCAAAAGCGCTCAAACCAGCGACTGTTCCATGCCTTGGAGCAAGATGTCTTTGGGCAAATCAATGCCAATAAACACCAATTTGCTGCATTTGACTTCGTTGGCTCCCCATTTAGGACCCAAATCGCTGCCCATGAGTTGGTGCACACCCTGAAAGATGACTTTGCGTTCACTGCCTTGCATATACAAGACGCCTTTGTAACGCAGCATGCGCGGGCCGTAAATATTGACGATGGCGCCCAGGAAGTCTTCCAGTTTGCCCGGATCAAACGGCCGCTCGGACTTGAAAACAAAGCTTTTGACATCGTCGTCGACATGGTGGTGGTGGCCATGCTGCGCATCGTGGGCGTGAGAGGGGTGGTCGCAATCGGGGCCGTGCACGTGGTCCGCATGCGCATGTGCGTGGTCATGGTCATGGTGCGCATGGTCGTGGTCACCAGCCTTTAGGAAATCCGGGTCGATGTCCAAGGTGGCGTTGAGGTTAAAGCCGTGCAAGTCCAGCACGTTTTTGATATCCATCTGGCCAAAGTGCGCAATATGCCGGGGTGCGCGCGGGTTCATGTGTTGCAGGCGGTGGCTCAAAGCGTCCAGCGCATCAGTGCTGACCAGGTCGGACTTGCTGATAAAAATCTGGTCTGCAAAACCTACTTGACGGCGGGCTTCCTGGCGTTCGTTGAGTTGCTCCGGTGCGTGCTTGGCATCCACCAGGGTCAGGATGGCGTCTAGCAGGTAGGACTCGGCCACCTCATCGTCCATAAAAAAGGTTTGCGCTACTGGGCCGGGGTCGGCCAGGCCGGTGGTCTCGATAACCACGCGGTCAAAGTCCAATTCGCCTTTGCGCTTTTTCTCGGCCAGGTCTTGCAAGGTGGTGCGCAGGTCTTCACGGATGGTGCAGCAGACGCAGCCGTTGCTCATTTGGATGATTTGTTCTTGGGTGTCGCTGACCAGAATATCGCTGTCGATGTTTTCTTCACCGAATTCGTTTTCAATGACCGCGATTTTTTGACCGTGCGCCTCGGTCAGTATGCGTTTGAGCAAAGTGGTTTTGCCCGATCCTAAAAAGCCTGTGAGTATGGTGGCGGGAATCAATGACATAGCGTATCCAAGCGTTTCGGGTGAGGGGCGCATTTTGCAGCAAGCGCTGCGCTCAGGCGCTAGCGCTCTTCTACGCGCCCGTCGGCATGCAGGGCGAAACGCCCTTTGGCGCGCGGATGCACCGGGTCGCTGCGGCCCCAAGGCCAACCGCCAAATTCGGTGCGGCGGTAGTCGGCAAAAGCCTGGTGGATTTCGGCCTGGGTATTCATCACAAATGGTCCGTACTGCGCCACCGGCTCGCCGATGGGGCGGCCCTGCAAAACCAGTAATTGCGCCTCGTCGCTGCCCGCTTGCAGTTCAATCGCATCTTGCGCCTGCACTTCCACCACCGATTGCGGGGGAATAGTGTGGCCGTTCAGTGTTAAGCCCTGGCCGCGGAAATAGTAGAGGCGGCGGCGCGTTTGGGCCTGGCGGGCGCCGGGCATCTGCCATTGCGCGCCCGCTTGCAGGCGGATGGTCCAGATGGCCAGATCGGAGTCCGGCTCGGCGGCCCAGGAGTCTGGGGGCGGCGGGGCACCGCGCGCCTGCTCCAGGCTACCTGCCACCACTTGTACCGAGGTAATGCGCTTTTGCGCATCGGTAAAGTCGAGCAAGGGAACACGGTCGGCCCACAGCATGGTGAAGTGCGGTTCGGCCATTTTTTTGCGCGCCGGCAAATTCAGCCAGATTTGGAATAACTCGGCCGGGTTGGCGGCCTCGGTGTGGCGCAACGGGAACATTTCGCAGTGCACTATGCCTTTGCCGGCGGTCAGCCATTGCACATCGCCTGGGCCGAAGCGGGCGGTGGCGCCCAGCGAGTCGGAGTGGTCGATAAAGCCCTGGCGCACGATGGTGACGGTTTCAAAACCACGGTGCGGATGCGCCGGAAAGCCGGGCACGGTGCTGCCGTGGTACATGCGCCAGCCGTCTTTACCTTCAAAGTCCTGGCCTATATTGCGCCCGCCCAAGTCGGCGTCCGGGCCCATGTCCGCATTGCCGCGCGGATAGGCGTCATCATGGTGGACGCAAAATAAAAACGGGTCTATGGTTTGCCAGGGAAATCCCAAAGGCGCGACGGCGAGGATGCTGTGGTGTGGCATGGGGAAAGCGAAACGCTGGTGCGGACGCGAAAGCGAGCGCAGACCGCGCAGTTTAGTAGCTCCAAGGCGGGCGCTAAGATGCGCCAATGCAAGTTTCTTCTCCTTGGTTACGTGCTTTTGTAGCGCTGGCTATCGCAGCATTGCTGTGGCTGACCGATGCCAGCCGGCGCGAGGAGATTGCACCGCCACGCGCGCAAACGCCGCTGCCCATGCAAGGGCAGACGCCACCCCAGACCTGGGGTGATTCCGCGCCGGCAAGCGGGCATTGGGAGCGGGTAGCCAAGGGCCACATTCCCATGCCCCCCGGTGTGCCGGCTGCCCACGCCAGTGCCTTGCTGGCATTGCCCTCCCACCATTGCGCGTCGATGCTGGCGTTTTGGTTTGCCGGGGACCGCGAGAGTGCCCCCAATGTGCAGATCGCCATGTCAGCGCTGGACCGTGCTACGGGTAGCTGGTCACCCGCCCACCTGGTGGTAGATCGCTGGCAGGTGGCTGAGCAACTGGGTTTTGGAATCCGCCGCCTGGGCAATCCGGTGGCTTGGCTCGATGGCCAGGGCAAGGTGCATTTGTTTGTGGTGGCTACGGGCTTGGGTGGCTGGGCGGCGGGGCGGGTTGTGCATTTGCGCCAAGCCAGCCCGCGTGCGGACAAGCCCTGGGCTTGGGATGCGGTGGGGGTATTACCCTTGTCCTGGTTGTGGAATACCAGTTATCTGGTGCGTACTGCGCCCTTGCCGATGGCCGATGGGGGCCTGGTGTTACCGGTTTATTTTGAATTGGCACGCAAAGTCCCGGTGGCGGTGCGTATGAACGCCCAAGGGGCTGTTCTGGCGATGGCGCCTATTTCTACGCTTGGCCAAAGGTTGCAACCGGCTTTACTGGCCATGGGTGAGCGCGATTGGCTGGCACTGATGCGCGATAGCGGGCCCGATGGCCGTATCCGTATGGCCCGTTCCCCCGACGGCGGACAACAGTGGGTCGATGCCGGGGATTTGCCCATGGAAAACCCGGATGCGAGCGTCGCCGCCCTGACCGTAGGTGGCCAGCACTTGCTGGTGTACAACCCGCAAAAAAGTGGCCGCGACAGCTTACGCATGGCGTCTACCTTGGACGGTAGGAAGTGGCGCGATGAATTGGACCTGGAAAGTGGTCCGCTGGGACATGAATATTCCTATCCCGCTATGGCCGTGGTCGATGGCCAACTGTGGGTGAGCTACACCGACCAGCGCCAGTCGATCGCCTGGCAGCGATTTGCCTGGGTCAGCGCCGCGCCTTCAACGCCCGGCAAAGCCAGTCCATGAGCCTGCCCGATGCCAGCTTGTGGCTAGGCTGGGCGCAAGACCTGGCCCCGTTGTTGCCCGTTCCCGATGACCTGCCCGCGCTTCGTAGGGTGGGCTGGGCATTGGTGCTCGCCGCGGTGGTCAGCCTGGTGGCGCAATGGTCCGCATCGCGCCCTGTGCGGGCTGTGCTGCGTCCGCTTGCAGGGGTGCTTGCTTTGTGGGCCTGTGTTCCCGGCAGCTGGGGGCTGAGTTACTGGTTAGGTCTGGCGTTTCAAACACCTAGCCTGATGGCCATCGTTTTGTCGCTGCAAGTGCTTGGACAGTCGCTGGCTCATGGGATGCGGCCGCACTGGGCTTTGGGTTCTGGCGATACCAGTTCCCGCCAACGCGGCGCGTGTTGGTCCTGCCGTTACGCCCTCCTGGGCTTGGTGGTGGGATGGCTGCTGCTACTTGATACCTTTGCCTACCTCCCGCTGTCTTTGTACGCTTGGGGTTTTTCACCTTTGGCGCTGGCCATGCTCTGGCTGCTGGCGATGGGGCCCTGGGTGCTGGGTGGACGATGGTCACAAGCCGCCCCTGCGCCCGCGCTGTTGGTGGTGCTGGCTTGGTTTGCCTTGACGCGCTGGCCTACGGGCAATGTGTGGGATGCGCTGCTGGACCCGTGGCTTTTCCTGGGCCTGCACCTCTACCTCGTCGTGCGGTACCGGGCTGATCGGCGCGATGGAAGGCAGCTCAGGGCTTACTGACTAGCAACAGCTCCTTGGCAAACAGCCACTCTTGCGGCTGCCATAGATTGGACAGCGTCACTTCTCCCGCGCGGTGGCGGCTTTTGACATGCCAGCGCTGGGCCAGTACCGCGCAGCGTGCATGGCATTGCGCTTGCGTTTGCGCCTCATCCTTGTCTATCCATATGACGGCGTCAAACCGTTCAAGCAAATAATCCAGGCGCTCGGCCGCCGGCAAATCCGGGCGCAGGGTTGCAGTGTCGCGGTGTTCGGCGTCATAGGGCACCAGGGTACAGCCGGGCAGCAGAAAGTGAAACCTTTCGTATTGCGCATTAAAGCCGTTGGGTACCGCAACACGCAGCCCTTGCAAACGCGCCTGTATGGTAGGGTTGTACTGCGCTTGTTCGCCTGCCAAGGGCGCCGTCATCGCGCTGAAACAAGCGTACAGGGACAAGGTAGCCGCTAGCGTGCTGTGGCGGGTCCAGCCAGCGCGCAGCAGGCCTGCCAAGCAGGCCGCGAGTCCCAGGGCAGCCAGGCACAAGGTGATGGCGGTGTCCAGGCCCGAGCCCAGGCCCATGCCTTGCATCACCCAGCCAATGCGGGCCAAGAGTGCCAGCGCCACGGCGGCGATGAGCAATACCGCCAAGAACCAGCCACGCGCTAGGCGCTCCCAATAGAGTGCGAGCACGATGGCAAAGGCGGGCATGGCGGGAATGACGTAGCGCGCCGAGCGTTGGCTGGGAATGCTAAAGACCAGCAACCATACCAGCAGCCAAATCAACAGCGTCGCCTGCGGCTTGCCCGCCCATGCGCGCCACTGTCCGCGCCAGGCGGCGCGCAAGCCGTAGCCGCACAGACCGAGCGCTACGGGTAGCAGCAGACCGGCATTTTCCGGGTAGGCCAAGGCCTGTTGCCATAGCGGATAGTCGCCATTCCAAGCGGCTTGCCAATAACCGCCGGTTTGCAGTTTGCCGGCGTTTTCGCCGACCACAAATTCTTGCCATACCGCTTGCGGGTCCGGGTCCAGCGCAAACCAGAGCGCAAACACGCCCAAAGCGACGATGGTGCTGGCGCCCACCCCCATGCCGGTGCGCCAAAAAATATTCCAGCGCGGTGCGCCTTGGCGCAGCCACAGCGCGCAGCCCAGCGTGGCAGCGGCCGGTGCGATCAGTGCGAAGGATTTGTACAAGAGGCCGATCCCCATAACCAGGCCGGCCAGCAGGTAGCTCCAGCCAGACCAAGACCCGTGGCGGGGCTGCAGCATCTGGGCGGAGCGCGGGCTCGCGTGCGCGGCACTTTGTTGCCAAAGCAGGTACCACAGAGGCAACGCCAACCAAAACGTCTCTGGGGCGCTGGTCAGATACACCCGGCTGTACCGGTAGGTGGAAAAAAAAGCCAGGAAGATGGCTGCCGCCAGCATCGCCGTGCGCCATTGGCCGCTGATGCGCAGTGCCATCCAGCCCAACAGCGTCGTGGTGAGCAGGGTATACGCGACGCTAGGCCAGCGCAGAGAAAACAAGCCGCCATGCCCGCTCCAGTCGCCACTGGCCATGGCCTGCCAAAAAAGCAAGGGCGGTTTGGTGTTGCGCATCTGCTCCAGGTCTGAGACCAGTGGCAGCCAGTGGCCGGACGCGGCGGTCAGGCGGGCGATATGGATGTAGACCATTTCGTCGCCATTGGTCGGCGCATAGGGGCTGCTGAGGCCGAAAAAATAAACCCCGATGGCGCCGATCAACAAGGCCCACCAGGGCCAAAGTGAACGGTCTGAAACGGGGATGCGATCTAAAAGCTGGGACACCATGCCGGGCACTTTAGCGCTTGCGAAAGGTCCAGCGGTCGTTGGCCAAAAAATTACTCACGCTGGCGATCACGATAGCAATCACATTAGCCACCATGTAATGCATGCTGTGCGTCAGCCAGAGCGTCAACCCATATTGCAGGCCGCTGCCGAACCAGGAAGCAAGCGCATACTTGGCCAGCTGCGCACCCAAGCTGGCTGGGGGGGTCGTTTCGCCAGCTGCATCCTCGGGCGGCTGCGCCAGGCGGTCAGCCCAGGTCCAGAGTCGGTTCCAAGTGAAATTGTTGACAGTGGCCACCGCGATTGCCAGCGCTAGCGAGGCGTAGGGCTTGCCGCCAGGCCCTTCCAGACTTTGGAAAAGGTACTCGTGGCCGAGGTACAACACCGCGATATTGACCACTGTGCCGCTGGCGCCCACCATCCCGAATTTGATGTAACGGATACCCAGCAGCCAGCGCAGCAGCGCGGATAAACGATCTCGCCTGGGGGGCGCAGTGTTCATGCGCCGGGCGCCGCGGCAGGTATACCGGAGTGCGCGCGCAAAAACGCCAAGGCCTGGTCCAGCACCGGATCGGGGGCGATGCGCTTGAGGCACTGGTTGTCGCCATCGCAAAACGTCAGGCGGTGGTTGTAGGCGCTCAGGCAGGGCGAGCAGGCAATGCCCGACTCCAGCACCACATTGCGCTTGCCTAAAGGGCCGTACAGCTTGCCAGTTTCAGGGCCGAAAAACACCATGGTTTGGATCGGCGTGAGCGTCGCAAAATGGCCTGGACCACCGTCATTGGTAATCAGCAAATCAGCGGCATAAAACAACATCAGCAACTCTCGGATGCTGCGGGTGTAGCCGGTCAAGTCGATACACAAAGCGCTGCCGACCAAAGCCCTGAGTTCGCGCGCCAAGGCGGCATCGTCCTTGAGCCCAATCAGCCCTACCGCGTAGCCGCTTTGGCACAGGCCCTGTGCCACGCGTGCATAGTGCTCCTTGGGCCAGGCGCGTTCGGGCAGGATGCCACCTCCGGCGTACAAGAGCACCAAGCGCTTGGACTGCGTGGCCGGATGGTCCCGCGTCAGCTGGGCCTGGTAGGCGGACAACTCTGCAGATGAAAAGGGCACCGACAAGGCGCTGTCCTGCGGCAGGCTGCGCAGGGGCGCGGCCTTGCTGCGCGGAGCACTGTGCGCTTGCAGGGCATCGACCAGGGTTAAAAATTGCAGGCTGATGTGTTGGTAGGGGTTGTAGGCAATCGCATGCGTGATAAAGCTGCCCCGGTACAGGCCCTCTTGGGTGTGTGGGGTAAAGCCGGTGCGCACCTGCGCACCGCAGGCAAAAGACAGCAAGGCGCTCACGCGGGAGAACAATTCGCAGTCGATCACCGCGTCCATGCCGATGGCGCGTAGCTTGGCGCTCACGCGCAGGATGTCGCCCACCAACGTGGCGCCGCTGCTATCGTCGATCGAGTGCATATGCGCTGCTTCGGTGAGCGAGAGCAAGCGCGTGACTTCCTGGTTTTTTTTCATTTGCAGGATGTGTATCGCTGCATTCGGATAGCGCTGGCGCAGGGCCGCGAACATCGGCCCGGCCAGCACAATGCTGCCCATTTCTGACAGCAGAATCACCAGAATATGGCGCGCATCCGGCGGCATCACCGCAGGGGTGCGCCACAGGCTGCTCAGCCGTACCCAGAGCGACACCACGCCACACAAAACCTGGCCCAGCCAGCGGTCAATTTGGCGTTGTGTCTGTAACTTCATGCGTTCAGGGTTTCACCGGCTTGCTGCACGCAGTGCTGCTACCTTGTGCCTTGGGCGCAAAGCCGCGGTTTGCTAGTGCAAACGCAGGTCTCATAGACCTGCCGCTGCACGCAGCGCTGCTACCTTGTGCCTTGGGCGCAAAGCCGCGGTTTGCTAGCGCAAACGCAGGTCTCATAGACCTGCCGCTGCACGCAGCGCTGCGGCTTTGTCCGTGCGTTCCCAGGTGAATTCGGGTTCTTCGCGGCCGAAGTGGCCATAGGATGCGGTTTTTTCGTAGATGGGGCGCAGCAGGTCCAGCATTTGGATGATGCCTTTGGGCCGCAGGTCAAAGTGTTCGCCCACCAGTGCCGCAATTTTCTCGTCCGAAATCACGCCGGTGCCTTCGGTATACACCGTGACGTTCATCGGCTTGGCCACACCAATTGCGTAGGCCACCTGGATCTGGCATTGCGTGGCCAAACCAGCGGCCACAATATTTTTTGCCACATAGCGCGCGGCGTAAGCAGCCGAGCGGTCCACTTTGGTGGGATCTTTGCCGGAGAAAGCGCCGCCGCCGTGGGGGCAGGCACCGCC
>CANFVA010000049.1 GCA_947450255.1 Comamonadaceae bacterium | reverse complement strand
CCTTCAGCCCCGAACTGTCGGACCTGACCATCTACGTGATTGACGTGGCAGCGGGCGAAAAAATTCCCCGCAAGGGCGGCCCCGGCATTACCAAGAGCGATTTGTTCATCATCAACAAAACCGACCTGGCCCCCCACGTAGGCGCCAACCTGGACGTGATGCACGCCGACACCACCCGCATGCGCAGCACCCCCAAAGGCCTGCGCCCCTTTGTCATGACCAACCTGAAAACGCTCAGCGGGCTGGGGGAGGTGGTTAGTTTTATTGAGACTAAGGGGATGTTGGTGTAACGGCGTTATTAACGGCGGTTTTGAATCGATGTCAAAACACCGTTACGGTTGAAATAAAGATATAGACTTTCACTGTCAGTTTCGTATACCCACTGCGAAGTTTTTCCGCTAGCGTCTAGCGTGTCATTTCTCCTATCGGGCGGACCCAACACATTTGTGTAAATATATTCGGCATTCATGCCAATTTGCAGTTTAGATTTAAATCGAAAACGGTCATCCTCAATCGACCATCCAATCAGCGTTTCTTCTTCTTTTCTTATCGTTTTATTCCAGACGATTGCGTCGAAATTAAGAGTTTCTGATCGCATCAAACCTTGTTCAATCCAACCACACATTGTTTGCCGGTACTCTTCTTTAAACTTAATGCAAGGGTATCTTTCGAATAGCTTTTTGATCTCATTCTTTCTTTTTTCCACTGAGGGTTGTGCGGTGGACGTAATAGTGAAAAGCGTTGCAATTAGGATTACAACCAACTTGCAAGAAAATATCAATTGAAAATTCCCCCTATTTTTTGATGAATTGGGCGCTCTAGCGATATACGCAGGTGTTTTGTTGCGAGTTGAATACATGCACCCCCCTTTAAATGCTATTTGTTACAGGCGCAACCTTCAGGCTGACTGCATTTTTTGGTCGAGTCTATGCATGCATCTCCACAAGCTTTACCTTGCGTACAGGTGATGCAGCATACTGAACCACCACACCCCTGCAACAAAGGTGCTGATGAGGTAATGATCAATGTCACTGTCAAAACGCTAACCCTAGAAATCGCGTTGTAAAGCGTGCGTAACGGTATAAAACCCGTAGAGTTCACCATTTCTTCCAGAAATATCATGCGCTCACTTCACAAGTGTCCTAGTTATGCTTTTGAGTTAGCGCTCTTATCGTTGCCAGGTGTCGTTCATCTTCTATTCTTCGCAGTTCGTCGCGCCTAGCTTGCTCCGCTAGATCGACGGTGCATAAGATGATGATGAAGCCCAAAAGTGGACTAGTGACGATTGAAAGCAAGGCGAAGCCTATTCCGCTGTGCCCTCGCATATTGGCCTTCATTCCTACCAGGACAGACAAAATTACCCATAACAAGAAAATAAAAAATTCCATATCTTTTTTTCTTTAAAAGTTGTTTTGCGTTGACATTCAAATGAATACTCGTTGGAACAAATTTCTTACTTTTTGTGGGCCCGTTTCTCACCCCTCACCCCCCGGCGCCCACAACACCGGCCTTAGCTGCGCCGGGTCCGAGGCCGGGTTGCCAAACAGGCGCACGCCCTGGTAGACCCACCAGGCGCGCAGCGCCGTCATGCCGTCTTCGCGGCACAGGCTTTGCAAGATGCGGTCTGCCGCTTCGCGGTGGATGGTGTGGTCCAGCAGGCCTTCGCGCATCAGCTGGTACAGCGCGTCATGCACCAGCGAGCCGCGCATGAAGTTGCGCGTGTCCAGCGTCGGGCCCGAGGGGCCGTCCCAGGCGTAGCCTTTGGCGATGCGCAGCGTGCCCTGTGGGTCTAGGGCGATGTAGTCATTGCCCACCGCCGTCGCTGGCCGGATGCTGATCTCCAGGCTATAGTTTTCTTGCAGCTGGTATTTGTAGCCGTCCCGGTAGGCAATGCTTCTCATGCGCTTCCCCTGGCCCCCGCGCACTCCCACCTAGCGCGTGGCACGCATTCAGCGCAGCAGAGCAGGGTGGGCATGGGTTTGAATTGGCAATGATTGTTAAAAAAGTAATCGTTACCTTATCACACCGCCGCGCCAGGCGGCATGCGGTGAAACCCTGTGGCGCGCAAAAAGAAGCCAGCGCGGGGCTGGCTTGGGGTGGAGTCGGATCGGGTGCTTGGTTTGTTTGACGCCATTGGGCCCTAAACGGTCTGTGTGGCGGATGTGGTTGAACCGGCAGACGATAAGGACGCCCGCCTGGTCAGCGCCGCGCATATGGCATGAGCCGATGTATTTGTGACCGGTGACCGCCGCGTTCTGGGCTGGGGAACATAGGGGGCTATGCAGGTTTGGAGTCCCCGCGATGCCTGGACCTTGCTGTTTGTGCACAGCAACCAGGTCTAAGCGGGGCCTACCCGCTACCCGTGGCCTACCCCCGCGTATCGGCCCTTACCAAATCCACGATAGCAGTGGCGCTTTCTTCGCTGAAGCGGCTGTGTTGGGAGGTTTTTGCACATCAACCGATAGCCTATGCCCAGCTTGTTTCACAACGCAAACGCGACACGCTGCCTCTAGGCATGCAAAATTGAATGGGGCGTACGCCGAGCACCCGCAGTTAGAATCCCAGCCCATGGAAGCTTGGCCGAGCGGTTTAAGGCACCGGTCTTGAAAACCGGCGAGGATGTGAGTCCTCCGTGAGTTCGAATCTCACAGCTTCCGCCAAGTAAGCCCTCAAAAGGGCTTTTTTTACGTCAATTACTTCCCGCAAGCCATCTGCATGCGCTGCGAAAAAATACTGTCCGGCGGTACCGCTTCCCAGCCGTCGGGGTCAGGCCCAAGCTGCTGTATCAGTTTGCCTGCGCCCATGGGTTCGGTGTAGGTCAGCATGTCCAAGCCGCGGCTGCGTTGGCCTTTGCAGTCGTATTCGACCAAAAAGCGGCTAGAGCGTACGCCCTCGCCGTCCGCTTGTTCCATGGTCACCAACTCCCACACCTGAACAGTGTCCGCTTTGCGCTTCAGGGTGGACTTGTCGATAAAAAATTGGGCTTTGCCAGCCGGTGCTACCGCAATCCATTGGGCGTGGGAGGCGCTTGCGAGCAGAAAAAAAACGAGGCACAGGGTGGTGTTACGCATGGGAAATTCCTTGGGAAGCTGCGGCTTGCATTATCGCCAGCCGGATCTGTCGGCCAAGGCCGGCGCGGCGGGCCCGGGAAATGGGTCCGTAGTTAGGCTTTAAAATAATTAAAATTTTTGTTATTATTAATAATATTGAATTAACTACAAGGTGGCTTCCCCCATGCAAACCCATGCTGTCACTCCCTCTATCGACTCCGATGAAATCCGAGTTGCAGATATCGTGGCCTTTTTTGCAGAGACCTGGCGCACCATTGCCTTGGCGGCCCTGATGGCAGGCCTGCTCGGATTGGTCTACGCGTACCTAGCGCCGCCTAAATACAAGGCGAGCGTTTCCGTTCAACTGGGTAAAGTGGCCAATGCCGATGTCGAGGCGCCAGCGGCAGTGCTGGAGAAGGTGCTAGTGCCCTCCTTTTTCACACCTGAGACGCTGACTGCCTGTGGTGTGGATCCGGTTGCCGAGGGCTTGGACTCTATGGCCAAGATAATCAACCCGGTGCTAAGTAGGACATCGTCATTGCTTGCTTTCAGTGTGCGGCGTACCAGCGTAAAAGAAGCCCAAAACTGCTTAGACGCGGTCCTGCGGGATATCCAGCGAGGGCAAAAGAAAGTAGCGCAAGACATGGTGCAACAAAAGCAAGCGTTACTGGCAAATTTGCGTCACAAGGCAGACGAAGCGGAACGAGTTTTAGCTATTTACCCAGAAAACGCGAAGCCAAATAAATGGGCAGACGAGCGCTATTCGGGCTCGGTGGTTTTGCAGTCGATGCTGATGGCCAAGCAGGCGGAGCTTAGCGAATTGCGCTCACAAATTAGCATTCTTGAGTTGGCCCTGGTGCAGCCACAAACAAGCGAGGCGGCGTTTGCAACACCGATTTATGCGCCACCAGTGCCAGTGGGGCCCGCCAAACTGGTTCTCGTGGCCTTGGCGATGCTGCTCGGCGCCGCCCTTGCGTTTGCGATTTGCCTGGTGCACCGCGCGCTGCTGCGCGCGTCCAAAGATGCTAGCAGCGGATCCGCGTAAATCTATCGGCGCAGTCCCCGAACAGCCCGACAGCGGGCAACGCCCCAAGGCTGGCCCACTGCAACGAGGCACTAGGCCAGCGTCACATCGGCGCCCCCCAAGCGCTTGGCAAGACCCTGCGCTAGGCGGTTGACATTGCCGTAGATGGACAGCTGTGGGTTGGCGCCAATGCTGGTGGGGAAGAGCGAGCCGTCGTGGATGGACAGGTTGTCGATCTGCCAGTGCTGGCCATCCGGGCGGGTGACGCCCAGTTTTTCGTCGCCGGCCAGGCCGCAGCCGCCCATAACGTGGGCGCTGCCGATTTTGGTGAGCAGGGGTTGCATCGGCAGGGCTTCGATGGCGGCCTTGGTGGCGGCCCAGGTGCTCGTGCCTTCGGCCAGTTCGTGGCCTGGGTAAACCATGGTGGCCCCTGCCTCGAATTGAATTTGCGCCATGGCCAGCATGGAGCGGCGGGCGCCTTCAAGTACATAGTCGGTCAGCGGGTAGTCCAGGAGCGGGGAGCCGTCGCCTTGCAGCTCGACCTTGCCGCCCACGGCGCCTTCATGAAAGCCGTCTCGCATCAGCGCCAGCATCACATTGGCCTTGGGGTATTGGCGGTACAGCGCCGCTTGCTTGTCGCCAAAGCCGGGCAGGTTGGCACCGAAAAACACCGGGTGCAGCGGCGCCACTTCCAGCTTGAAGCCGATGGGCCCGTCCACCGCTTGGGTGTGCAAAAAATGGTCGGAGTAAATCGTTTGCGGCGCGCCGGTCCATCCCGCTACCGTGTCTTTCATGACGGCGGTGGTGATGGCCACCGGGTGCAAAAAAGTGCGGGTACCCAGCCGCTTGTGCGGGTCCGGCGCTTTGGAGCGCAAGAGCAGCGCCGGTGAGTTGATCGCGCCACCGGCCAGCACATAGTGTTTGGCGATCACACGCGTAGGCGTTTGCGCGCTATCGAGCGGCGCGGCATTGGGTTTGACGGCAATGCATTGCAAATCGCTGATGCGTCCGTTACTGATGGTCATGCGCTCCACGCGCGTTTCTACTAAGAGCGTGGCGCCATGGTCTAGCGCAAAGGGGATGGTGGTCACCAGCATCGATTGCTTGGCGTTGGTGGGGCAGCCCATGCCGCAAGAGCCCAGGTTGTAGCAGCCCTTGACATTACGCTGCATCACTTCGGCTTTGATACCCAGCTTGGCCGCGCCACGGCGCATCAGCTCGTTGTTTTCGTTGGGGGCAACCGTCCAGGGCGCGATGTTCAGGCGGGCTTCGGCCTGTGCAAAGTAGGGCGCCAGCGCTTGCGGCGTGTAGTCGGGCAGGGCGAATTTGTCGCGCCAGAAGTTCAGGGTATCTGTGGGCGTGCGGAAAGAACTGGTCCAGTTGACGGTGGTGGTGCCGCCGACGCTGCGGCCTTGCAAAATCGTGATGCCTTTGTCTTTGGTTTTGCGCCCGGCGGATTCTTGGTAGAGCGAGGCATAGGCCTCGGGCTCGCGCTGCTTGAAGTCGGTGCTGGTTTTGAGCTGGCCTTCTTCGATGAGGATGACCGACAAACCTGCTTTGGTCAGCAACTCGGCGGTGATACCGGCGCCTGCGCCCGAGCCGATGATGGCGACATCGCAGTGGAGCGTGGCTGGCACGGCGCCGTGTTTACCGCCCAGGACTTTCCAGCCGCGTTGCAGGCCTTGGAGGATGGGATCAGGGATATTGCTCATGGCGTGCTAACTCGATGAAAAAGTGAATAAGTGCGCGGCGCGAATGCCGCGCACGAGGACTAGACCGCTGTGGGGCCAGGGTAGCCCAGCACCGCCCAGGATTCTTCGCCCGAAAAATAAGGCGCACAGACCATGTCGTGCAGGCCCAAATAGGCTTGTTGCTTGAGCGCAGTGCCCGAAGTTCGCATGCCTTGTAGTGCCTCGCCCACTTCGGCCACCGTGGCGCTTTCCCACGGTGCGGACAAACCGACAATGCCGCGCCGCCCGGCCATGGTCGGCAAGAGCGTAAATAGCTGGGACAACTCGGCTTGTACCGATGGGGGTGTACCGGCGATGAAGTTGTCGGCCCGGTCCAGCAGGGCCAGCAGCGACACTTCTTGCGCCGCTGCGTCGACTGGCAGGGTGCCCGCCAGCATGGCTTGTGCCACCCGCCTGAGCACCAGGCGCGCCGGGGCGCTGAGTTTGCCGTTAACCAGCCCGGGCTGCAGCAGTGCCACGGCGCCACCGGCGGCGGCCAGCACGATGGCTGAGCCGATGCCTAATGTGAGAAAACTTCGTCTTTGCATGCCCCTACTATGGCACAGCCTAGGGTGTTTGCGGTCGCCAAAGTGTCGGGGTTTTCCCGCTGCATCGGGAGGCCCTAGGGCAGAAGCACACTGGCGCCCGTGGTTTGGCGACTTTCCAAGGCCTGGTGCGCCTGTGCAGCCTCGCCCAGCGCATAGGTGTGCGAAGGTAAGCACCGGATCTTGCCGCTTTGCACCATGGCAAACACCTCATCGGCCATGGATAGCATGTGGCTGCGCGGCATGATGTAGTGCATCATGGCCGGGCGCGTCAGCCACAGTGAGCCTTTGGCGGCCAATTGCATGGTGTCGACAAGCACCGGACCGGAAGAAGTGCCATTGCTCACCAAGGTTCCCCGCGGCCGTAGGCAGTTGAGCGAGTCCTGCAAAGTATCTTTGCCTACCGAGTCAAACACTACCGCAACACCTTGGCCCCCGGTCAGTTCCTTGACGCGTTCGACCGTGTTGTCGCGGCTGGTGACGATCGTGTGGGTGCAGCCATGCGCTTGGGCAATGGCGGCTTTTTCTTCGGTGCTGACGGTTCCTATCATGGTCACACCGATTGCACGTGCCCACTGGCAAGCGATCAGACCCACGCCGCCGGCCGCTGCGTGGTACAAAATCGTCTCGCCTCCTTGCAAAGGAAATACTTGGCGAAACAAGTATTGCGCGGTCATGCCCTTCATCATCAGGCAGGCCGCAGTCAGGTCGCTGATTGCGTCTGGCAAGCGGATCAGCACCTGCGCCGGTAGCAGTCGCACGTCGCTGTATGCGCCTTGGGGGCCGACCAGGTAAGCCACCCGGTCGCCCACCGCCACCTCACTGACATCCGGCCCGATGGCTTCAACTACGCCTACAGCGTCCGAGCCCAGGCCGCTGGGCAGCGGCGTGGGGTACAGGCCGGTGCGGAAGTAAATATCAATAAAGTTGACAGCAATTGCGCTATGGCGCACCCGCGCTTGGCCGGGGCCGGGCGCACCGACTTCGACTTGCTGTAAGCGCAGCACCTCGGGGCCGCCCACCCGGTCAAATACAACAGCCTGTGGCATTTGCGGCGGCGCCTTAAGCGGCCTTGCGCAGGTAGCCCTGGCGGCCTGCGATGGGGTTGGGTGCGAAGCCGTTTTTCGCCAGCGTCTCTTCTACGCTGTCATAAAAAACGCCGATTTTGCAAATGGCCTTAGCCTCTTTGCCATCGGCCACGGGGCGGCCAAATTCCTGGGCGATGCGCACCAGTTGTTCCACTTGGCGCACCGTACTCATTTTGGATTTGCGGTCCTGCGTCCAAAGGTTATCTTCGATGCCGGTGCGCACATGCAGGCCCATGGCGACACCCATCATATTGATGGGCAGCACGTTGCGCATCGAGCTTTCAACCGTCAGCATCGCGCCATCGGGCGTCGCGCGCAAAAAATTGGCCAAGTTATAAATATTGGGCGCATCCATGCCACCGCTGATAGCCACCCAGTTCATCACCAGCGGGCCTTGGTAGACGCCGCGGCGGATCATACGTTCCACCGTCTCAAAGCTGTTGATGTTGTAAAACTGGAAGGCACTTTGGATGCCCGCTGCGCTCAAACGGCGAATATGTTCTTCCGCCCAGGTCGGCCCGGCGGGCACAATCATTTCTTTGTAGGCCATATAAATTTGCGGGTCTTCCATGGAGGTGCCGGCATAGTCCTGCAGGTCCATGTGCTCGAGCACATTCATTTGTGAGGTGTTGACGGTCACCGTCACTTGGTCAGGTTTAGGGTCTAGCTCGGCCAGCATATGCCGCGTGTCATCCGACAGCCATTTGGCCGCAGCGCCTTCGCTTTCGGGTGCAAAGGAGATGGATCCACCCACCTGAATCAGCATGTCGGGTACTGCAGCGCGCACGCCGGCTATCAACTCATTGAATTTGGACAAGCGCTTGCTGCCCTTGCCGTCTAACTCGCGTACGTGCAGGTGCAATACGCTGGCGCCAGCGTTGTAGCAATCCACCGCTTTTTGTACCTGCTCTTGCATGGTGACAGGAATGTCCTCGGGAAAGTCTGATGGAATCCATTCCGGGCCGTAAGGCGCGGCAGTGATGACCAGCTTTTGCTGGTTTTCGGGGAAGAGCGAACCGTCAAGAAAGTTCATATACCTTGTCTCTCTGAAAAGGCCTTATGGGCCATAAAAACGATGTTTGCAACGTAGGGAGCGATCAAAATGGCGTATCGCCTTGGATGCCGGCCCGCTCCATCTTGCGCACGCAAGGCGGGTAGTCCATCACTGCGTAATGCTGGGTGCTGCGGTTGTCCCAAATGGCCACGCTATCGGGCTGCCAGCGCCAGCGCACCTGGTACTCCGGGATATAGGCTTGCATCACCAGATAGCGCAGTAAGTCTGCGCCGCCGGGGTTGAAGTCTTGCCCGTATCGGATAGTGGCGGGGGTATGAAAGTTGGTGAAGTGGGTAGTAAATCCGTTCACAAAAAGCACTTTTTCGCCCGTCTTGGGGTGCGTGCGCACCACTGGGTGCTCGGCATCAGGAAACTGCGCGCGCAGGGCCAGGCGCTTTTCGATAGGCATGGCCGCGCCAAAGGTGGCCTCGATGCTGTGGCGTGCCCGCAGTGGCGCGATTTGCGCTTTGATGTGTGCAGGCAATTTGTCATAGGCCAAGGCCATGTTGGCCCACATAGTGTCACCGCCCACAGGCGGACATTCGATGCAGCGCAAGACGCAACCCATGGGCGGCTTCTCGCGCCAGGTGGCGTCGGTATGCCAAGCGTTTTCGTACCGGTCGGCTGGTTGCTCGGGCGATTTATAAATGCGCACCAGGCCCGGATGGTCCGGGTCGCTGCCGGCAACCGGGTGGTCCTCCAGGCTGCCAAAGCGGCTGGCAAAAGCCACATGCTCGGCGCGTGAAAGTTGTTGGTCGCGCAAAAATAAAACTTTATGTTCCAGCAGCAGCGCTTCTAGTGCTTCAAACAAGCCCGCGTCATGGGCTGCCTGCGCCAGTTGTATGCCGCTGATTTCTGCGCCTAGCGCGCACGTGAGAGGGTGTACCTGTAGCGCATGGGCGCTGCGTACTTGGGTTTGTGCCATAGCGGGCGGCTTGCTTAATCGAGTTTGATGTTGAAAGCTTTGACGATGGCCGCGTTACGGTCAAACTCGGTCCGCACCGACTGGGCCAGCTGCGTGGCTGTAAGAGGTGTGTTGGGCTCAAAGCCGGCCTGGGCAAAGCGCTCCTGCACTTTGGGGCTGGCGGCCGCCTTCAAAATCGCGGCATTGATTTTGTCGGCTATCGCATCGGGCGTTTTGCCGCTGGCCACCACGCCCAGCCAGTTGCTGAAGTCAAACTCAGCGTAGCCCAATTCGGCCAGGGTAGGCACTTGGGGCAATTGTGCCGAGCGGTTTTTGGTTGCGACGGCATAGATTTTTAGTTTGCCGGATTTTTGAAATGGCAAGCTGGTAACCAATCCGTCAAACATCAGAGTCACATTGCCCCCCATGAGCTGCATGAGGGCCGGCGGCGAGCCGGGAAAGGGCACATGGGTCAGATCGACGCCCAATTTTTGATTCAGAATCATGCCAGCGTAATGTGACGCGGTGCCGGTGCTGTAGGACGCAAAGCTGAGCTTGCCAGGGTTGGCTTTGAGGTATGCGCTCAGTTCTGCAAAGTCTTTGGCCGGGAGACCGGGTGCGCCAGTCAGCACCATGCTGGCACGCGCCACGGTGGCAATCGGCCGCACGTCTTTCAGCGGGTCAAAGCTGGTTTTCATGACGTGCGGTATTTCGGTCAATATGTTGCTGGCCGTCACCATGATGGTTTGACCGTCAGGCGGTGTAGCCAACATCGCTTGCACCCCAATAGCGCCACCGGCGCCTGGCTTGTTTTCCACGATCACGGGCTGTCCGATGTCAGCCGCAATTTGATCGGCCAGGATGCGCGCCACCACATCCATGGTGCCGCCAGCGGGTGCGGGAACAATCAGCTTGACCGGTTTGTCCGTCCAGGCAAAACTGGCGCTGGCGGCGGCCGTCAGGCTCAGGACGCTGATCAGTTTGCGCAACAGGCCGGGCAGTACAAATGCGATTTTCATGGGTGCTCCTCGATAGGTTTTTAGGGCGTTTTGGCCTTGCGTTTCACAGGCGTCAGGGTGTGAGCAGGATAGCCGGTGGGCGTTTTCATTGATATATATTCGGGGACATTCCATATCTATTTCGGGACATCTATGCCGCGCCCCATCGCCGTTATTCGCAGCGCCAGCCTGAGCGGTTATGTGGATTTGGCCCGCAGTTATGGCCTCGATCCGGTGCGGATGATGGCCGGTGCCGGTTTGAATGTGCGCTGTCTTGAGGACCCTGAGACGCCTATCAGCGTGCATGCGGTGCGCCAATTGCTCGAAGACAGCGCGCAAGCGGCAGGCGTGGAGGATTTCGGACTGCAATTGGCCAAAGGCCGCCGCCTGGCCAACCTGGGGCCTATCGGCCTGGTGTTGCGCGACGAGCCAACGGCACGCCAGGCCCTTGATACCTTGTCGCGCTACTTGCGCTTGCTCAACACCTCGCTACTCACGCATATCGAAGACCAGGCCGACAGCGTCATCATTCGCGAACACATCGTGCTCGACAGCCAGGGTAGCGTCCGCCAATCGATGGAACTGGCCGTGGGCGTGATGTACCGCATCCTGGTGGAGTTGCTTGGCGCCCAGTGGCGCCCGCGCAAAGTCTGTTTTGCGCACCGCCAGCCAGCTAACGCGGCGGCGCACCGCGCTCTGTTCGGCAATGGTTTGGAGTTCAATGGCGCTTTCGATGGCATCGTCTGCGCAGCCTCTGATTTGCAGGCGCCCTTGCCGCACGAGGCCTCGGGCATCTCGCCGATCGCGCGGCGTTTTTTGGACCAAGCGCTGTCGCGCTCGGGCCGTCAGGCGGTGGGTACCACGCGCCAGCTCATCAGCGCCTTATTGCCGGGCGGACGGTGTACCGCTGAGCAAGTGGCACAGCACATGGGCATAGACCGGCGGACCTTGCACCGCCATCTGGCCGCTGAAGGCGAATCGTTTTCATCGCTGGTGGCTGCTATACGCGCGGAATTTGCGCAGCGCCAGGTGCGCGATAGCGACCGCAGCTCTGCTGAGCTGGCGCAATTGCTGGGCTTTTCAGGCGCCAGTGCTTTTGCCTATTGGTTTCGTTGCCGCTTTGGCTGCACGGTGTCGCAGATGCGGGCCGAACGCGGGCCACTGGCAGGTGTGCTTATGTATCCATCAACACCGGAAACGCCGCCGAGTCCATGGCTGCCCCTGGTGTCGGGCCGCCTGAGGACGGCGGCGGGGGCGACATAAAGCCGCTGCGCAGGACAAAGCGGGCGTCCGCGCCGGTAAAACGGGCCGAGAAGGCGCGGCGCCGATTCGGGCTGGCGTTGGCCGGGGCGCCGTGCACCGTCAGGCCATGAAAGGCAATGCAGTCGCCCACCTCCAGCGGCCATTGCAACACGCGGTGTTGCGCGCGCTGGGCTTCAAAGTCGGGCGGCGGCTCAAAGCGCGGGTCTTCGGCGGCGGTGTGGGTTTTGGAGTCTACAAAGCGCGCCGGGGTGAACCAGCGGCCCCAGGCGTGCGAACCGGCGATGAACTCGATAGCGGTTTCTTGCGATACCGGGTCCAGCGGTATCCAAAAGCTGATGATGTGCTCGCCGTCTATGGGGTAATAGGGCTGGTCGTGGTGCCAGGGGGTGCGCTCCTTGGTGCCCGGTTCTTTGACCAAAATATGCTCGTGGTAGAGGTTGACTTTGGGCGAGTCCATGAGCTGCGCCGCCAGGTGTTTGATGGGCGAATGAAAAAAGAAGTCACGGTAGGCGTCAATGCGCTGCCAGTTGCAATAGTCGCCAAAAAATCGGCCGGGGTTACCCTCGGGCGTGTAGTGCTTGGCGTAGGGGCCGGGCTGGCGCAAATTCTCTTCCACGCCCTCGCGCAAGCGCTCAATCCAATCCATGCTGACTACTTGGCGCAGGGGCACGGCGCCGTCTGTTTGGTAAGCTGTCCGGGTGGCTTGGTCGATCATGCGTTCTCCTGCTGGGGGCGTAGTGGCTGGGCGAATGGTGCAGCATTTCAAGTTGTCTAGACAACTATAAACCGCTTGGCAGCGCGGCAGGCTCAGGGTTTTCCCGCTTTGGCCTAAGTTGTCTAGACAACTATACTGAATCAGACCTGGGCCGGGCCGCCATGCCTCGACTGGCGGGCCGCGTTTTTTGCAAGGAGTTTTCGCCATGTTTTTGCGCAATACCTGGTATATCGCCGCCTGGGACCGCGAGTTGGGCAGCAGTCCGCGCGCCGTACAAGTGCTGGGCGAACGCATCGTGCTCTACCGCCAATCAGACGGCAGCGCCGTAGCCCTGGAAGATGCTTGCCCGCACCGCAAACTCCCGCTGTCCATGGGTCGTATTCAGGGCGACCATATCGAGTGCGGTTACCACGGACTGACTTTTGATTGCAGCGGCGCGTGCGTCAAGGTGCCGGGCATGGACCGTATTCCGCCCGGCGCGCGGGTGCGTGCTTACCCGCTGCACCAGCGCTATGGCCTGTTGTGGATTTGGATGGGCGAACCCGAACGCGCCGACCCGGCCACCATCCACCAAATACCTCATTGGGATGACCCGGCTTGGGGTTGCAACCAGGGCGAAGCTATCGACATGGCCTGCAATTACCTGCACATCACCGACAACTTGCTAGACCCCTCGCACGTATCCTGGGTGCACCAAAGCTCGTTTGGCAATGCCGCGTGCGAAGACACACCGCTGGAGACGACCGAAGCCGACAATGGCGTCACGGTTTCGCGCTGGATGCGCGATGTGGAACCCGCGCCTTTTTATGTGCCCTTCCTCAAGTTCAAGGGTAATTGCGACCGCAAGCAACAATACGAAGTGCGCTTCCCCAGCCACGCCTACATCAAGGCGATTTTTGTACCAGCGGGCACCGGGGGCGACGACAAGCCGCTGCACCCGGATGGCTTCATTATGGACAGCTACAACTTCATGACGCCCGTCGATGAAGACCATACACGCTACTACTGGTTTCAGATGCGCAATTTCGCGCCTGGCGATGACGAAGTGTCGCGCCAGTTCACCGAGTCGGTGCGCGGTGCTTTTGCCGAAGACAAAGTCATTTTGGAAGCGGTGCAGCGCGGCATAGAAACCGCCAGCGTGCCGCCCATCGGCCTGAAAATTGACCTGGGGCCGACGCGTTTTCGCCGCGCGATGGCGCAGCGGATTGCCGAAGAAAAGTCGCAGGCCCAAGCGCGCGCCCGCGCCATCCCCATTCACCCGGAGTCCGTATCGTGAGCGCATCACACCAAGGCCTGCATTTCAACCCGCACGTCGCGGCCTTGCCGCCTTATAACGCGGGCACCAATGTCGCCATTGCCCGCGCTGCCTCGGGCATGCAAGACATTGCACGCCTTGCCAGCAACGAAAACCCCGAAGGCTGCTCGCCCAAGGTGATGCAGGCCCTGGCCTCCAGCGCCTTTGAGCCCTGGCGCTACGCCGACCCGGCCTGTGGTGCATTGCGCGCGGCGCTGGCGGCGCGCCTGGGCGTGGACGCGGCGCAGATTGTGGTGGGCAATGGCTCGGAAGAAATGATTGCCGCAGTGTCGCGGGCTATGTTGGTACCGGGCAATCAGGTGCTGACCGTGGTGCCTAGTTTTGGCCTGCATGAAATCGAACCCCTGGCGCTGGGCGCTACTGTGGTCAAGCTGCCGATGACGGCCCGCTTTGGTTTTGACCTGGACGCCTTAGAGCGCGCTATGGCCGCAGTGCCGCGCATGGTGTTTTTGTCTTCGCCTTGGAACCCGGTGGGCCCGGCGCTCAGCCATGCAGATTTGCAGCGTGTGCTGCGTGCGGTGCAGCCGGGCAGCTTGCTGGTGTTGGACGAAGCGTATTTTGAATACGCCGACCCCGGCAGCGTCGATGGCCTGGAAATGCTCAAGACCAGCGGCCTGCCCTTTGTGGTGCTGCGCACCTTTTCCAAAGCCTATGGCTTGGCCGGTTTGCGCGTGGGTTATGCGGTGTGTTCGGACGCAGAAATCGCACGCGTCATGGGCTCGGCCAAAACGCCGTTTAATGTGAACGCCGCCGCGCAATTGGCCGCGGTTGCCGCGCTCGAAGACGATGCTTGGATGCGTGCCTCGGTGGCGCGTTTGCGCACCGAGCGTGCGCGCGTGGCCCAGGCGATCAAAGTAATGGGTTTGCGCGTAGCCGATTCGCAAACCAATTTTTTGTTTTTTGAATGCCGCAGCGACAGCGCGGAGCAAGCCGCCGCGCTTTTGCGACAAGGCATCATCGTCAAGGCCTGGCGCGAAGCTGGTTATGAGCGCTTCATGCGCGCCACCATTGGTAGCACGCAGGACAACGACCGTTTGCTGGCTGCGCTGGCGGCGCTTAATCCAGCGCCACGCGCCTGAGCAGATCACGATCAAATCGACCGTCGGCCATGTATCGGACAAGCGCCACTAACTCCAGCTATGTATCCTGAAGAAAGACTTTTGTAATGTCGCTCAGTTCCGTGCCCTCAGCATTGTTAGATGCGCTGCGCCAAGCCCTAGGTGCCGACCAGGTGGCCACGGCCGAGGCCGTGGCGTTGCTCGATGTGGGTTGGAACCCGCAGAACCTGGACGCAGGTATCGTGGTTTCGCCAGGCTCCACACAGGAGGTGGCGGCGGTGGTGCGCTTGTGCGCGCAGCACGGCGTGTCGCTGGTGCCGCAAGCCGGGCGCACGGGGTTGGTGGGCGGCAGCGTGTCGCAGCCGGGCCAGATCGTGCTGTCTTTGCTGCGCATGCATCAGATCGAACCTATTGATCCCGCCGAGCGCGTCGCCGTGGTGGGCGCAGGCTGCACCTTGCAAGCTTTGCAAGAGGCGGCTTCGGCGGTGCAGCTGGAGCCAGGTATTGATTTGGCGGCGCGGGGTTCGGCCACCTTAGGCGGCATGGTGTCCACCAACGCCGGCGGCGTTATGGCCTTTCGCAATGGCGTGATGCGCCACCGGGTGCTGGGCCTGGAAGCCGTGCTCCCCGATGGCACGGTGTTTCAGGACTTGACGCGGGTGGTAAAAAACTCGGCGGGCTACGACCTGAAACATTTATTCATAGGCGCAGAGGGTACGCTGGGTGTGGTCACCCGGGTCGCCATCAAGCTGGACCCGCTGCCGCCGGCCAGTGCCACGGTGCTACTCGGCCTGCCCTCGGTGGAAGCGACTTTGGACGTGATTAGCCGCGCTTTGCATATCGACGCCGGCCATTTGCGCGCGGCCGAAGCGCTGTGGCAAGGCTTTATGCAACTCAATGCCAGCGCCTTGCACTGGGTGGACGCCGCCATGCCGCTGGACCAGCCCATGTACCTCTTGCTCAAGCTCGGTGGCAACCAGAGCGACGCGCTGAACGCCGCGCTGGAAAATTTGTTTGAATCGATTGCCGCCGACTATCCCAGCGCCACCGGCATCATCGCCAGCTCGGCGCGCCAAGAAAACGAGCTTTGGCGCCTGCGCGAAGACACCGATATCGTGTACCGCGCGCATCCGCAAGCGCCTTCGTATGATGTCTCGGTGCCGCTCTCGCGCATCCCCGCGTACGCGGCGCAAGTGCAGGCCGAATTGGCGGCCCACGACCCGGCCTGGCGTCCCTACCTCTTTGGCCACCTGGCCGATGGCAATTTGCACATCATCCTGAACCAAGCTGGCCCGCTGCCGCCCGAGCGCGCGCAAGTGGTGGAACACATCCTGTATCGCGACTTGCAAGCCATGGGCGGCTCCTTTTCCGCCGAACACGGCGTAGGCTCCAAGCGCATAGGTGCTATGAACGACACGACCGACAGCACCAAGCTGGCGGCTATGGCGCAGGTCAAGCAACTGCTGGACCCGCAACGCTTGATGAATCCGGGGAAGTTGTTTAGTTAAAGCATTTGCCCAGCCTTGCATCTTCTTTTGTATCGGTAAAAAATTTAGATATAGTTACCATTTACTTCGCCAAGGCAAGCGCAAGACCTGTCCGCGATAGGGAACACAAGGGGGTACTACCGATGGGTCTTGCAGGCAAGCGCGTGTTGGTCACAGGGGCGGGCAAAGGCATAGGCTATGCGCTTTCGCAAATGTTGGCCCAACGGGGAGCGCAGGTGGTGGCGTTGACCCGGTCCAAGCAGGATCTGGACCGTCTTGGCAGGGAGATCGGCGCCCAAGGCATTGCACTGGATTTGGAGGACGTAGGCGCGACGCAGCAGGCACTCTCCGCGCTGCTACCGGTGGATTTGCTGGTCAATTGCGCAGGCACTACAGCGGTAGAGCCATTCCTTGATTTGCGCCTCGCAAACATGGATTTGTTGTACGCGGTCAATGTGCGCGCACCCATGCTTATTGCACAAGCCTATGCACGCGATCGGATCGCGAAAAAACGACCCGGCGCTATCGTGAACGTCTCTTCGGTGGCGTCCTTTAGGGGCATCGCAGAGCATGCGGCCTATTGCGCGTCCAAAGGCGCACTCGATGCCATGGGCCGGGTAATGGCCAATGAACTCGGGCGCCACGGTATCCGTGTCAATTCGGTCAATCCGGTAATTACCCTGACGCCGATGGCGGTAAAAGTTTGGAGCGCACCTGAAAAATCCGCGCCTATGCTGGAGCGCATTCCTTTGCAGCATTTTGCGCATCCCGATGAAGTGTGTGAAGTGATTTTGTTTTTGTTATCCGATGCAGCTTCGATGGTCAACGGCGTATCGATGCCGGTCGATGGAGGGTTTCTGGTCAATTGATTTCGCGCGCCTGCCCGCTGCAGCAATCACCCAAGCTATGGGGTGCACCTGTACCGCGGGAGCAACTATTTGCTGAGTCCTAAACCAACATCGCTGCACCCCGGTCCAGGTAGGTATCTAAAAACTGGTCCAGACGTGGGTGGCGGGGTTTGCCGAAGACTTCGGTAGGCGTGCCGTGCAGCAGCAGTTTGCCGTCGTCTAAAAAAGTGATGCGATTGGCCACCGAGGCGGCAAAGCCAATCTCGTGGGACACCACCACCATGGTCATGCCATCGGCGGCCAGGTCGCGCATGACCTTGAGCACCTCGCCGGTGAGTTCCGGGTCCAGCGAGGAGGTGGGTTCGTCAAACAGCATGATTTTGGGCTCGCAAGCCAGCGCGCGGGCAATGGCGACGCGCTG
>CANFVA010000048.1 GCA_947450255.1 Comamonadaceae bacterium | reverse complement strand
GCTCCAAACAATCGGCCTGCCAAATGCAGTGCGCAATGCACAAGGCGCAAAGCAAGCCGGGAACCCTGTTGTCCGCTTTACCTGAGAGATTCAACGCCGACACCTGCCGACGCATTGCCCCTTCGGTGGACAGCCGCTAGGGGCTGCCTCTCTCCAACAGAATGGATTAGTCAGTCCTTTTGCCTGAGCGTTCAGCCTTCGGCGGTCTTGCGACTCTCTCCTGACGCGCGCATTCTAGTGCGGAGATGCTGGGCAGCGTCAAGGCTTTTTTTGCCGGGGGTGGATGTCGTACAGCCGTCCCAACGCATCGGCACTGGCATTTCCTAGAGAACCTCTGCACAAGCCCAAACCCGTCATTGCAAGCGTAGCGAAGCAATCCATTTTTGCTTGCCAATGAGGCACTTACGGATCGCCGCGTCGCTGCGCTCCTCCCGATGACGGACTGATGCAGACCTTCCCTAGCCTTGCTTAGCCAGTTGCCGCTGGTGAAAAATAAAGCCCAGGCTGTTGAGTAATAGCTGCGCGGCCAAGATGGCGGTAATGCCGGTGGGGTCGTAGGCCGGGGCTACCTCCACCAGGTCCATGCCGACGATACGGCCTTGGCAGCGCTTGACCAGGGCCTCGATGATTTCCAGCACCTCGTAGTACAAAAAGCCGCCGTGGCTGGGCGTGCCCGTGCCCGGCGCGATGGACGGGTCAAAGCCGTCGATGTCGATGGTGAAGTAATACTGCGGCGCCTCGGGAATGGCGGCCAGCACACCGGCCACGCCCATTTTGCGGACTTGGCGGACAGAATAAATCTGCGAACCGGCAGCGCGTGCGGCGTCGTAGTCGTCGCGGTTGGAAGACGACACATTGCGTATGCCCAGCTGCGTCATTCCGGTGATATGGTCCATCTCGGAGGCCCGGCGCAGCGGATTGCCGTGACCGTAGCGCACGCCATGGCGCTCATCGACAAAGTCCAGGTGCGCATCGAAATGCACAATATGGATAGGGCCCATGCTGTCAAAGGCCTTGATCACCGGTGCGTGCACCGAATGGTCGCCGCCCAGCACCAGCGGCATCGCGCCCGATGCCAGTATTTTGCGGATGGCGTACTCGGTATTGGCGTGGCTTTTGTGCATATCGGTGTGCACGATGTCGGCGTCGCCCACATCCACGATGCGCGCCTGCTCGCGCGTGAGGTACATCACATCGTCTTCATGGTCGTAGGCGCCAGCATGGCCAAAAGAAAACAAAGTGGAGGCCTCGCGGATGGCGCGCGGACCGAAACGCGCACCGGGCCGCCATTGCGTGCCCATGTCATTGGGCACGCCGATGACGGCGACATCGGCATCAATCGCGTTCCAGTCCATGCAGGCGGGGGACTTGGCAAAAGTGCAATGCCCCACAAAAGGCAAATCCAGGCGGCCATGTTGGTAGGCGTTGTCAGACATAAGTGCTTGCTCTCCTGTGCTGAGGGGTCGAGAAGAAAGCGGGGATCATAGGGGCTTGAGTGGGCCTGGCCGGACGGCCAGCGGTTTGCTGGGGGCGCGGAGCTACCTGGCAGCCTTTTCCGGCGCTATGGGGCCAAAGCTTGGGTTGGGACGAAAAAAAGCCCCGCTTGCAGGCGGGGCTCTTTATGCAGCGGCGCAAAGCCTTTTTTACTAAACGATCAGCGGGACCAGCAACGGCCAGCGCCCGCTTATGCCCGCAGCTTCACACCCACTTCACAAAGGCGTGCCTAGAATGCCGAGAACAGGCCTAGGCTGTCGCTTGCAATCTGCTCTCTTCTAAAAATTCTATGCGTATTTCTCTGCTTTTTTCTCGCTGCCTGATGGCCTTGGCCGGTGTCTCGGCCATGTGTGCCCCAGCACATTCCCAAAGTGCAGCGCAGCCCCATACCCAAGTAGAAGGCGTCAGTGAATACCGCTTGTCCAATGGCTTGCGCGTGCTGCTGGCGCCGGACGCCAGCAAGCCTACGACCACGGTAAACATCACTTACTTGGTGGGCAGCCGGCACGAAAACTACGGTGAAACCGGCATGGCACACTTGCTGGAGCATTTGGTTTTTAAGGGCACGCCTTCGCGCGGCAACATCATGCAAGAGCTGGGCAAACGCGGCATGCGCTTTAACGGCACCACCTCCTACGACCGCACCAACTACTTCGAGACCTTTGCTGCCAATGACGACAACTTGCAATGGGCTTTAGAAATGGAAGCCGACCGCATGGTTAACAGCTTTATTGCACGCAAAGACCTAGAGACTGAATTTTCGGTGGTGCGCAATGAAATGGAGATGGGCGAAAACAATCCCCGGCGCACGCTATGGAAATACATGGCGGCTACGGCTTTCGATTGGCATAACTACGGTAAATCCACTATCGGCGCGCGCAGCGATGTGGAGAACGTACGTATTGAGAATTTGCAGGCTTTTTACCGCCAGTATTACCAGCCGGACAACGCCGTGGTAATCATTACCGGCAAGCTGGACGTCAACAAAACCCTGACGCTGGTGGAGCGCTATTTCGGCAGCATCCCCAAGCCCACACGCAGCTTGCCTATCACCTACACGCGTGACCCGGTGCAACAAGGCGCGCGCGAAGTGAGCGTCAGACGGGTCGGCGATACCCAGCTGGCAGCCGTGCTTTACCACACCGCGGCAGCCAGCCACCCGGACGCCGTGGCAATGGAAGCTCTATCGGAAATACTGGCGGACACGCCCAACGGACGGCTACATAAAGAATTGGTGGAAAAGAACAAGGCGGTGTCGGTAGCGCCTTGGAATTTTGCGCTCACCGAGCCAGGCTATATTGTGTTCATGGCCGAGTTGGGCAAGGAGCAATCGATGGACGATTTGCGCACCGCTCTGCAAGCGAACTTGGAAAATATCAAAGCCCAGCCGATCACCGCGCAAGAATTGCAGCGCGCCAAAACCAGCTTGATGGTGGGCTTTGACGACACCATGAACGATCCGCAGCGCTTGGCCATGCAGTTGTCTGAAAGCACCGCCCATGGTGACTGGCGCTTGTTCTTTCTGGAGCGTGACCGCCTAGAAGCGTTGACGGTGCAGCAGGTACAGGCCGCAGCGGAAAATTATTTCAAGGAAAGTAACCGTACATTCGGACAATTTATTCCCACCACTGCGCCCGAGCGCAGCCTGATACCCGAACCGGTCGATGTCGCCGCCCTGGTGGCCAGCTACCAAGGCCGCAAAGCGGTAGATGCTGGAGAAAATTTCGATGCCAGCCCTGCCAACATCGGTAAGCGCGTGCAGCGCAGCACGCTGCCAAGCGGCATGCAACTGGCGATGCTGAGCAAACAAACCCGCGGCCAAACAGTGAGCGGCCAATTGCAGCTTGACTTTGGCGACGCGCAGTCGCTGCAAGGCCAGGCTACGGTGTCGGCACTGACCGCGCGGATGTTGATGCGCGGCGCAGGTACGCTCAGCCGCGCAGCCTTGAGCAGCCGCTTAGACGAACTCAAGGCCAAAGTCAGCGTCGAAGGGGGTGGCTCCGGCGTGAATGTCAGCTTTGAAACCGTGCGCCAACACCTGCCGCAGGTGCTGGAGATCGTGCGTGACATCGTGCGGGCGCCGATGCTCCTACCAGCTGAATTGGAGCTGTTGCGCAAAGAACGCATCACGCAGATCGAGTCGCAACGCAGCGACCCGCAGGCCATGGCTTCGCAAGCCATGCGCAAAGCCCTGGACAACTACCCCGCCGGCGATGTGCGCAAGGTCTTGAGCTTTGATGAAATTCTGACGAACTTACGCGCCGCCAGCGTGCAGGACGTGCAGGGATTTTACCAAGCGTTTTACGGCGCCAGCCACGCCAAACTGGCGCTGGTGGGCGACTTTGACGCCGTCGCCGTGCAGGCCCAAAGCCAGGCTTTGTGGGGAGATTGGCGCAGTGGCAAACCCTATACACGCTTGGGCAAGAACGCGTATACCGCCAGCCCCACGCGCCTGCTACTGGCTGCGCCCGACAAGCCCAATGCGATGTACTTCGCGGCCTTGCCGCTGAGCCTGCGCGACGATGCGCCGGACTACGTCGCTTTGGCGCTGGCCAACCGCGTGCTCGGTGGCGGCTCCAACAACCGTTTGGAAGAGCGCCTGCGGCAAAAAGAAGGCATCAGCTACTACGCGGGCAGCCAGTTATCGGCCAGCAGTTTTGAGCCCGTGGCCGACTTGATTTTGGTCGCTATCCATGCGCCGCAAAACCTGGAACGCCTACAAACCGCCGTGCGCGAAGAAACCGAGCGCCTGGTGCGAGAAGGGGTGACCGCCCAAGAGCTGGCGGATGCCAAAAAAGCCATGCTCGAAGAAGCCAACATTTCGCTGGCGCAAGATGGCGCCCTGAGCAGCATGCTGCTGGGCCAACTGAGCACCGGCCGCACTATGGACTACACCGCGCAGCGGCTTGCAAAAATAAAAGCCACCAGCCTAGATGAAGTCAATGCTGCCATCCGCAAATACATAGACTGGGGCCGCTTGGTGCAGGTGCACGCCGGTGATTTTGCCGCTGCGGCGAAAGCGGCTACGCCCTAAAACGCTGCGCGTGACAGCGCTACATAGCGCCAAAACTACAGCCCCAGGCGCTTAGTGCTTGAGGGCCTAGGCCTCGGGCGCTTCTTCGGCTCGCTCAGCAGACGCCTTCGTAAACACGCCTTGCGCGATCACCACGCCCACGCCGACCACCAGCGCAGCGGCGGCTTGGGTCCAGTTCCAGGCGCCGCCCAAGGCAAACAAAATCAGCATCACGTAAAACGGCGTGGCGTTGATATGCAGCGAGGCCAAAGCGATACCCAGATGCCCTACCGAGCGTATCCAGAGCACTTGGCTAATGGCCAGTCCACCGATCGCAAAAATAGCCAGGGCACCCAGTTCGCGCCAACCCAACGCGCCCCATTGCGGTGGCGCTGCGCCCGCCAGCGCCGCTGCGCATGCAGCCAGGGTGGTCACTACCGCCGCGCCGGTCAGGGTCACCGTGGTACGGCCCAAGGGGCTCAGGTCGGGAAAAGAGGTCACCGTCAAACGCGAGCCCAAGGTATAGACCAACACCGAAGCAAAACACATCAGAGCGCCAACACCGAGTGCGAATTGTTTGTCACCACCATCGAGCGCCATGACGCCGCCGACCAAGCTCAGCGCCACGCCCACCACCAAGCCCCGGCTGAGCTGACGGCCATCGAGCAGCACTTCGATGGCAATACCCACCACAGGCATAGAGGCCGAAATAATCGCCACCGTCACCGCGTCGGTCATACCCTGCCCGACCACCAGCAAAAAAGCACCCAGCCCGATGGTGCAGCCACCGACCCGAATCCCTTTGATCCAAGGCGCATGACGCAGCGCCGCACCGCCCTCCTGCAGCCACCACAAGGGCAGCAGGCAGGCCGATGCCAGCACCATACGCGCCGCGGTCAGTGGCAGCGGCGGCACCGTATCCAGTAACAAACCGGCAGCCGGCAAGCCCATGGCCCAGACCAACATAGACAGCATGCACACCCCGTTGGCGGCCCAGGTGGAAGGAGAAACGGGGCTGGATGTCATACCTACGAATGCGCAGGGCGCTTGCTAGAGTGGAACTTGGGGCCGAAGACGGTTTGCGCACCAAGTCTTGCGTGCACCGCGCTATTGTGCTTGATCGGCCCGCGCACGCGGGCATGGGCAAGACGGCGTGCTTTTCGCAAGGCACAATGGATGTATGAATTTCAAAGCACTTTGGCATCGTTGGCCTATCTTCATGCCCCTGGCGTGCGCGTGGGCTTTGTATGCCGTCACAGGAATCTCGCTGCCGGGCTTGCAAGCGCTGTGGTTGGTGCTAGCGCTTTTGCTGGCCGTGATCGCCTCGGTGCACCATGCCGAAGTGATTGCCCACCGGCTGGGCGAGCCCTATGGCACTTTGGTGCTGGCGCTGGCGGTGACGGTGATTGAAACCTCGCTGGTCTTGTCCATGATGCTGGCCGGAACCAAGGCCAGCGCCACCTTGCCGCGCGATACGATTTATTCGGCGGTGATGATTGCCTGCAATGGCGTAGTGGGCCTGTGCTTGCTCCTGGGCGGCTTGCACCACAAAGAGCAGTTATTCCGAATCGAAGGCACGGGCTCGGGCTTTGCAGCGCTGGCTACGCTGTCGGTGCTGGTCTTGGTCTTGCCGCTGTACACCGTGAGTTCGGCCGAGGGTACGTATACCGATGCGCAACTGATTTTTGTGGCCCTGTCCTCGCTGGCGCTGTGGCTGGTATTTGTGTTTATCCAAACCATACGCCACCGCGACTATTTTTTACCGATGGAAAGCGCAGCGGACGAAAGTGTGCACGCGCAGCCGCCCGGCGTGGCCCAAGCGCGCATCAGCTTTGTGTTTTTAATCCTGTCTTTGGTATGCGTGGTCGGCTTTGCCAAATTGCTCTCGCCCGCGATTGAAGCCGTGGTCAAGGCCTACCGCGCACCGGCGCCGGTGGTGGGTATCGTGATCGCGCTGATTGTGCTACTGCCCGAGACCTGGGCGGCCATTCGCGCGGCGCGCGCTGACCGCCTGCAAACCAGTATGAACCTGGCCATCGGTTCGGCGCTGGCCAGTATTGGGCTGACGATTCCTTTGGTGGTGCTGGCCTGCGTCGTACTGCATTTGCCATTAACGCTGGGCCTGGAGACCAAGGACGTGGCGCTGCTGGCCTTGACCTTTTTGGTCGGCAGCATCACCCTGGGCTCGGGCCGAACCAATGTCATGCAAGGCGCCATTCACCTGGTCTTGTTTGCCAGCTTTCTATTTCTGACCCTGGTGCCCTGACAAAGCCTGCGGCCCGCGACAGAGCGCGCCGCTACGGCTAGCATCCAGACTATTGCAAGGAGATTGCGCTATGGAACTAAACCTCGAAAGCTTTACCGCCCAAGCCCTGGACGAAGGCTTTGACGAAATTGTGGTGCGCGAATGGGCGCCCGATTTGGAGATCGATACCCACACCCATGCATTTTCCGTGAGCGCCCAAGTGGTGCGCGGTGAGTTTTGGTTGACCGTTGAGGGCCAGACCCGCCATCTGCCAGAAGGCGCAAGCTTTCGGCTGGCGCGCGATGTGCCACACGCGGAGCGCTACGGCGCGCAGGGCGCGACGGTGTGGGTGGCGCGGGCAAACTGAGCACTGCCCTGTACCTGCCCCCGCCTTGCATGTGAAAGAGCGCACACTTTGAACCCGCCCCAGCGGCAACGTGTCTTGGTGCTGGGCGCCACCGGCACCATAGGCCAGGCCACGGTGCGCGCCTTGCTGCGTCAGGGCCATGAAGTGGTTTGCCTGATCAGGGCGCATGCCGGGGTAGGCGGCAAGCAACAAGCGCAGGACTGGCAAGCGCGCTTGCCCGGCGCGCTACTACGCACCGGCGATGCCACCGACCCGCAATCCCTACGCCGCGACGGCTTTGCAGGTGAGCGCTTTGATGCGCTGGTGTCTTGCCTGGCCTCGCGCACCGGCAGCGCTAAAGACGCCTGGGCCATAGACCACCAGGCCCATGTGCATGCACTGCAAGCAGCGCAAGAGGCCGGCGTGCAGCACTTTGTATTGCTCTCGGCCATCTGCGTGCAAAAACCCTTGCTCGCGTTTCAACGCGCCAAGCTGGCTTTTGAAGAAGCCTTGATGCAATCGGGCATGCGCTACTCCATCGTACGGCCCACCGCGTTTTTCAAATCGCTGTGCGGGCAAATAGAGCGCTTACGCAAAGGCAAGCCGTTTTTATTGTTTGGCGATGGGCAATTGACCGCCTGCAAGCCCATCAGCGACGAGGACTTGGGCGACTACTTGGCGAGGTGCCTTGTCGACCCTAGTTGCCATAACCGCATCTTGCCCATCGGCGGGCCGGGGCCTGCCATTACGCCGCTGCAACAGGGCGAAAAGCTATTCGCGTTGCTGGGCAAGCCGCCGCGCTACACCCATGTACCGGTGAAGATGATGGATACCATCGTCGGCGTCTTGTCGCTGCTGGGTCGCTTCATGCCAGCGCTGGCAGACAAGGCCGAGTTTGCGCGCATAGGCCGCTACTACGCCACCGAGTCCATGCTGGTGTGGGACGCGAGCGCAGGCCGCTACGATGCCGATGCCACGCCGTCCACCGGCACGCACACGCTGTGGGACTGCTACGCGGCCCTGGTGCGCGAGGGCGCTTCACTTGAGCGCGGCGACCATGCGGTTTTTTAGCCTACTCTGCAACAGTCCCAACCCGCCATTGCGAGCGCAGCGAAGCAATCCATTTTGGCTCGCCAAGCCTATATTTATGGATCGCCGCGTCGCTGCGCTCCTCGCGATGACGGACTTATGCAGACCTTTGCTTAGCGGTCACCATCCACTTCAGAACTTTTTTACTGCCCACCACTATGACGCTTATTGCCCAACGCCTTGCCGCCCTGCGCGCTGAAATGGATAAACACCAGCTCGACGCCTGGGTGCTGCCCTCCTCCGATCCGCACAACTCGGAGTACATGCCGCTGCGCTGGAAGGTGCGGCAATACCTGTCGGGTTTTACCGCCTCGGTATCGACCATGGTGGTGTTAAAAGACAGCGCCTATGTTTGGGCCGATGGGCGTTACTGGTTGCAGGCCGAGCAGGAATTGGCGGGCACGGATATACAGATTGTGTACCTGGGCAAGCCCGATGTGCTGCCCTGGAACCAGTGGCTGGCCGAGACCCTGGCGCCGGGTGCACGCCTGGGTTTTTACGGCGCCACCATGATGGTCAAAGCCATGGCCGATATCCAGGGAACGCTGCAATCCAAAAACGTCAGCCTGGTTACCGAACACGATGTGGTGGATGCGGTCTGGCTCGACCGGCCGGGCTTTCCCACAGAGCCGGTGTTCGCGCATGCGCTGGAATTTGCGGGCGAGAGCGCGGCGTACAAATTGACTAAAGTGCGCGCCGAGATGCGCAAGGCCGGCGCGCACGCGCATGTGCTCAACGCGCTGGACGATATCGGCTACCTGCTCAATTTGCGCGGCAGCGACGTACCCACTTCGCCTTACTTCCACGCCTATTTGGTGGTCACTGAAGACCGGGCCGTACTCTACGCCCATGTGATGCGCTTTAACGATAGCCTGCGCGCAGACCTGGTGGCGCAAGGCATCGGGTTACAAGACTACGACGTATTCTTTGACAGCCTGGCCACGCTCGCCGGGCAAAGCGTGCTGGTGGACCCGGCACAAAGCAATATGCTCACCTTTGCCACCTTGCTCGCCCATGGCTGCACACTGGTAGAAAAACGCGCGCCCTCCATATTGCTCAAAGCAATCAAAAACACCAGTGAGATCAGCCACTGGAAAAACTGCTTTGTGCGTGACGGCGTAGCGATGGTGCGCTTTTTGCGCTGGTTTTACGAGCACGTGGGCAGCGGGCAACTGACAGAGCGCATCGTCGCTGACCGTATCGACGGCGAGCGTGCCAAGCTCGATTTATTTCGCGGCCTGAGTTTCACCTCGATACCCGCTTACGGCCCCAATGCGGCCATGATGCATTACGGCCTGAAAGACGGCGTGAACACACCGGTCAAGCCCGAAGGATTTTTTCTGCTGGACTCGGGCGGGCAGTACGACGACGGCACTACCGACATCACCCGCACCTTTGTCTGCGGCCCGGTGAGCGAAGACCAGGCGCGGCACTTCACCCTGGTGCTTAAAGGCATGCTGCGCCTGTCCGCCGCGATTTTTTTGCACGGCACGCGCGGCCTGCAACTCGATGTGCTGGCACGCCAGGCGCTGTGGAACGAAGGCGTGAACTACGCCTGCGGCACCGGCCACGGCGTGGGCTATTTCAACAATGTGCACGAAGGCCCGCACAGCATCAGCACCGGCATGATCGACCAGGCCATCCTGCCCGGCATGGTGGTCACCAACGAGCCCGGCGTGTACCTGCCCGGCCGCTACGGCATTCGCATCGAAAACATCCTCCTATGCCAAGACCATACGGCTACCGAGCATGGCAAGTTTTACCGCTTTGAAGCCTTGACCCTGTGCCCCATTGATACGCGGGTGGTGCGCAAAGACTTGCTAGGCGCTGAGGAGACTGCCTACCTCAACAGCTACCACGCCACGGTGTTGGAACGCCTGAGCCCGCACTTGCAGGGTGACGATTTGCGGTTTTTGCAGGATGCCTGCAAGACTTTGTAGGCAGCACCGGAAACTATGCCACTTACGTCAAGGCACTGAATAGTAGATCGCAAAACCAACAAGAAATTAGCTTTCCCGCTGGTCAGTAGTCCCCACCATCCCAATGTTCACCCAAGGCCTGGGCCTGTTCTAATATCAATTTAACGGCATCGTCTTGCTGGTCTGGTGGATATTTGTACTTCTTAAGAATACGCTTGACCATCAAGCGTAGTTTGGCCCTAACGCTTTCTCTTTCTGACCAGTCCACCGTCAGGTTCTCGCGCAGGCTTTGGGTTAACTCTTGGGCGATCTTCTTCAGCGTTTCGTCCTGCAACTCGCGAACGGCTGACTCATTGTTCACAAGGGCGTCGTAAAACTTGACCTCGTCCTCCCGCAGGCCCAGCTCTTCACCTCGGTTGGCCGCCTCGCGAAATTTCTTAGCCATGCCGATGAGCTCTTCCATCACCTGCGCGGTTTCGATGCTGCGGTTTTGGTAACGGCGGATCACATCAGCCAACATTTCGCTAAATTTTCGGTCCTGCACCACGTTGCTGGCAAAGCGACTTTTGATTTCGCCTTGCAACAAACGCTGCAGCAGCTCGACGGCTAAATTTTTCTCGGGTAGGTTCCGCACCTGCGCCAAAAACTCGTCATCCAACAAACCAATATTGGGTTTATCCAGACCGACCGCCGAAAAAATGTCCACCACTTCGCCAGACACCACAGCGGAGCCGATGATCTGGCGAATAGCGAATTCGCGCTCTTCGTTTGTCTTGCGCTGCGCACTGGCTTCGCGCTTGGTCAAGATCACCTTGACGGCCTGCATGAAGGCCACTTCGTCGCGCTGTTGCTTGGCATCGTCCAAGGTGCAGCAAAGGCTGAACGCGTGGCTCATTGCCAGCACATGGTCGGCAAAGCGCTTTTTGCCATCCCTTTCTTTGTCTGACTTGAGGCCCAAGACATGGTTGGCCGCGCCCGCCAGGGTCTTGTACCCCCCTGTCAAAAAGCCGGAATAGTCAAATCCGTGCAGCATGGCGCGCAGAACATCGAGCTTTTCAAGCAGCACGGCCAACGCTTCGCGGGCATCCACGGTGGGCTTGCCCCGGCCTTTGCTTGCGGTGTATTCCTTCATAGCGGCTTTGAGGTCTTCACCAATGCCGATGTAGTCCACCACCAGGCCGCCTTTTTTGTCTTTGAACACGCGGTTCACGCGGGCTATGGCCTGCATTAGGTTGTGGCCCTTCATGGGCTTGTCCACATACAAGGTGTGCACACATGGCGCATCAAAACCCGTAAGCCACATGTCGCGCACGATCACCAGCTTGAATGGGTCTGCCGGGTCTTTGAAGCGCTTTTCCAAACGCTTCTTGGTTTGGCCGCTGTACACGTGGGGCCGCAGCAAAGCCTTGTCGCTTGCGCTGCCCGTCATCACGATTTTGATGGCACCGTGTTCGGGGTCATCGCAGTGCCAGTCGGGGCGCAGGCGGGTGATCTCGTTGTACAGATGCACGCAAATCTCGCGGCTCATGGCCACCACCATGGCTTTGCCGTCTTGCGCGTTGTTGCGCTCCTCAAAATGCGCCACCAGGTCTGCGGCCACACTGGCGATGCGCGGTTCGGCGCCCACTACCTTTTCTAAAGCGGCCCAGCGGCTCTTGAGCTTGGCTTGCTGGCTTTCCTCTTCGTCCTCGGCCAGCTCGTCCACATCGTCGTCAAGTTGGCTGAGTTCGTTTTCCTTCAAACCCAGTTTGGCCAAGCGACTTTCGTAATAAATGGCGACCGTTGCGCCGTCTTCTTGCGCCTGCTGCATGTCGTACACATGGATGTAGTCGCCAAACACCGAGCGCGTATCGCGGTCGGTGCTGCTGACAGGCGTTCCGGTAAAGGCCACGAACGTCGCGTTAGGCAAGGCATCACGTAAATGTTGCGCATAACCCGCTTGGTATTTGGCGATGGGTTCGGGGGGCACAAATTCAGCACGGCTGGCCACGCTCTTTCCATCGCCTGTCGCAAGAACGGTGGCAGGAATTGAGCCTAGGCTGGCCCAGCCCTTCATCTTGTGGGTTTTCAGTTTGGCCTCAAAACCATATTGCGTACGGTGTGCTTCATCCGCAATCACCACAATGTTGCGCCGCTGGCTTAAGCACGGGAAGGTGTCTTCGTCTTCACCCGGCATGAACTTCTGAATGGTGGCAAACACAATGCCGCCCGAGGGCCGGTTGTCCAGCAGCTCGCGCAGCCGCTGGCGCGTGGTGGCTTGCTGGGGTTGTTCGCGCAACAGGTCTTGGCTCAGGCTGAACACGCCCAGCAACTGCCCGTCCAAATCATTGCGGTCGGTGATGACCACGATGGTCGGGTTCTCCAGCCGGGGCTCTTGCATCACGCGTGCCGCAAAGCAAGTCATGGTGATGCTCTTGCCGCTGCCCTGCGTGTGCCAGACCACGCCACCCTTGCCTCGGCGCGTGGCATCAATGGTGCTGGCGGCAGTCACCACTTGCTCAACAGCAGCGCGCACCGCGTGAAATTGGTGATAGCCCGCCACCTTTTTGACCAAAGTGCCGTCATCTTCAAACAACACGAAGTAGCGCAAGTAGTCCAGCAAGTAGGCGGGGGCCAGCACGCCACGCACCAAAGTCTCCAACTCTTGAAACTTACCCAGCGGGTCCAGGGCCACGCCGTCAATGGTGCGCCACTGCATGAAGCGCTCGGCATTGGCCGACAGCGAACCCATGCGGGCTTCGGTGCCGTCCGAGATCACCAACAACTCGTTGTAGGTAAACACATCGGCCACTTGAGCCTTGTAAGTCTGAATCTGGTCGTAAGCCTTCCAAATGTCGGCATTCAGATCGGCCGGGTTCTTTAGCTCAATCAGCACCAGCGGCAGGCCGTTGATGAACAAAATGATGTCGGGCCGACGCGTGTGGCGTGGCCCCTTGATGGTGAACTGCTGCACAGCCAGCCACTCATTGGCCGCAGCGTTGTGCCAGTCGATCAGGCGCACGAAGTCGCCCCGCGTCTCGCCGTCTTTTTGGTATTGCACCGGCACACCGGCCACCAACAACCGATGAAACGCCCGGTTACCCGACAGCAGTGCTGGCTGACCCATGTCCAATACCTGCCGACAAGCGTCTTCGCGTGCGGCTGCTGGGATGGACGGGTTTAGTCGGTCAATGGCCGCACGCAGACTGACAGCCAAAACCACCTCGCGGGTGCTGGCCCGGGCCAAGCGCGGGTCCAGGTGGTCCAAGTCGCGGGCATTCAGTGGCGTGTAACCCACCGAGGCCAGCCAGCCGAGGGCTTCTTGTTCGAGTTGGTCTTCGGTCATTTAAATTTAGAAATAATCAGTTCCTACAACTAGCTTATGTTCGGAAAGCCTGTTTTTTGGGCGAAATCAGCTGCAAACGCACAAAAATCGAGGTTTTTGAGCATTCATAACTGGATGTACAGCCAGTTATGTCATGTTCATTGATTAAACACATCCTTAAAACGTGTCGATTTTTACGATGGAAATCGACACATCTGAAGAACATGTCGTGATCGAATACGTTTGCAAAGAGGCTTTTTCATGGGCAGGTTTATCAATTGGGACTAGAATAAGCGCTATGGGTTGTTCACTGCGTAGCGGGGTTCGGCCCTTTTTCTTTGGGCAACACCATCAAGCCATAGCCATCGATGCGGCCAGACGGCGCTCTGCGGTACTTGCTCTCCACAATAGCGTAGTCCTCACGGGAAGGCTTACCGAGCACATGTCGGCCGATGGGCGTCACCACCAAGTCAGCCAACTCCAACCCCGCCAAATTGGCATCCTTGCCCTTGAGGCTCAGGCCCTGGACGCGGCGCTCCACATGCTTGGCCCGTACAAATCGGGTTCCCTGAATTTTTAAATTCAGCCAAGCCAATTCCAATTCGTGGTCCAGCGTGGGGCCTCTTTTCTCAGCCACGATGATGCCGCCGTCTTCAACATCGCCTACGTCCATGCAAAAGCGCTCAACCAACAAGTCCAGACTCATCAAATAAGGATCCAGTGCAGCCATGCCGTAGCGGGACAAATGCCAATCCTTGCGAATGGCGCACGCCACCACTTGGTAGTCCAGCTCCGCCATCAAGGTATTGAGCTGTGTGTAAAACGCCGCCCTGAAACCCGCATCCTTGAGCCGCTCAAAACCGTTCCGGTTACGGGCGATATCTGCCGTGTGCAGCACCAGCTTCTCAGTGCCGAACAGTTCACGCTTGAACGCCAACATGCGCGGTGTCACCACGTCCCGGACGTAATCGGCTTCCATGATCACACCACCTAATACAAACAGTGGGTACTGTGGATCAATCACAGACAAGTTGTGATCACCGGACTCATCCAGGAACATCAGCTTCATAGTCACAATCCCTGAATCACCGGCCTAAACACCGCGTTCATCTTCACGATGCGTTGCACAAACCAGTCGAGATAGGCACCCCATTGGGCTTCGTCTTCAATCGGGCTGTCTTGAAGCCAAGTGGCAATGCGGCAAGCGTGCGCCTCGGGCAGTTCTTGCCAGTCCAGCTCAAAACCCAGGGCCTGCTCGATGCTGGTACGTTGCGCCCAAAGGGCTTGGTACATCTTTTTGGATTCGGCGTGGTGGATGTAAACCTCCACACCCAAGCGGTCATCTCGGTGGTTAGCGGTGGGGTTCAGGGCAAAACCTGCGCAGCCAATGGAATTATTCAACCAGTGCTGAGGCCGTGGCTTTTGCGGTTTGATTTGTGGCGCAGCCGTGGCCATCTTGGCCACCAGCTCGGTCCACAGCTTGAGCTGCCGCTGCTTGGCGGGTGTGGCGTTGGCGGCGGCCTTGGTTTGCTCGCGGCCCGATTTGGCCCAATCATTGGGCTTGGCCACCACTTCAAACTTGGGCGCAAAAGGCGAATCTCCGATGCGCCACAGCTCCACCTCCACCGCAAAAAAGCTCAATTCTTCGGTGGTGTTCTGGTTCAAAAACTCCAGCGCGGCCACATGCTCGGGCCGGAAAGACTCGGCCACCCAAATCACCTTCTTGGCCCCTGTGCCCGCCGCGTAGGTGAGGATCTGGCCCGGGTGCGTGTGGTTGGTCTTTTCTAATTGGTTTTCAATGATGACCTGGTCATCTCCGCTGGTGCACAAGATGTCGAGCTTGAACTCGCCGACCCAATGCTCGGTGGCGACCAGTTCTAGGTCAGCCAAGCCCAACATATCGGCTAGCGTGTTGAGGTTGTCCTCTTCGGCCAGCCAAGGCGTGAAGTCGTTGGCTTCGTGCTTCCGGGCTTCGCGCAGGGGGGACGCGTTCGAGTTTGCTGAGTGGCTTTTTCATGGCAAGGATTCTGAAAATTGGCCGACTTCAGGCAATTGGAGTTGGCCGGAGATTAGGCGGGGGAGCAATGTATCGCGAATTTCCAGTAGCACCCTGATTTTTTGCTCGTTAATTTCAATGCTTCCGTCAAGTGCTTTTGAAATTTCATCGAATGCAACCAGTACACCTTGACTGGGGACAACAACAGGCAGTGCCTCAAAGTCTTTTTTGTTGATTGATCCAAAGATGGTTCCCTCTGTATCAAAATTTTTGAAGTGGGCCCCTAAGTTTTTCATTGCATATAGGGTGTAACCAACGCGGCCACTTTGATGCCGAACAGAAGCAACCCCTCGCCCTATACAGCAGCGCTCAATTGCCATATTCACATCACCGACCGGCGCGCGAACGCTAACCAACGCATCACCGATCTCCGCCAATCTAGTTGGTGCATTACAAAAAATTCTTTTGGTTGGAAAGCGGAAACCAAAATCAGTTCTACCTTGATAAAAAGGCAATCCATCTTCAGATTGGTTGTAGGTATCACCAGGTGGGGATTGCCCCATGGTCAAATCAAAGGACTTACCCAGAGTTGAAGATCTCCACCCCTTCGGCACAGCTCCCAACTCCGACTCTTCAAAGCTGTCGGGAAACAGGGCGGCGGTGGCTTCGTCCATGCCTTCGGGGGCGCGACCTTGCATCTTGGCGTGAACGGGGTCGAAGTCCACGAACCAGGACTTGAACAGGGCTTGGGCGATGGCTTCAAGGGTGGTGTTGGTTTCGCGCAGGAGGGTGATGCGGTCGTCGAGTGCACCTACAACACTCGCAATTTCGTTCTGTACTTTGATAGGTGGAAGCACAATTGGAAGTTTTCGTTGTGCTGTTATTCCAATATACGCCCGCGTCGAACCGGCTCCAGCCCAAGCGCCTAAAACTTGCTGAAAAGGTGCCGAATCGAAGTAATACTTCAGATACCGATTATTTAAGCGGGTGAAATCAAGCACTCTGTAATACGTCACTTGTGGAGTGAGCACCAAAAACTTGACTCCGATTTCACCAACTAACGCTGTGCGGCCAATAGTGGCTTTGTGGGATAGCAATACATCTCCAGACTTTGCAAAGCCCTTGCGCAAAGAGTTCGCCTGTTGCTCCGAGATGAATGTGCAATTAACTACATCAGCAACTCCGTCTTTCATGTCTGAGGCCATGATGAACGGAACACCTACTGGAACAAAGTCAGACGCTTTTGGGTGAATCGATCCATGATTACCGTCGAGAGGTGTTGCCAAAACTCCTTGCTCAACTAATTCTTCAACGGAATAGGTTCGCCACTCAGAACTCATACCCCAGCCCCCCAGCTTCTGCCGAACCCGAATCTTCCCCCTGCCCCAATTCCTGCTCCAACTGTTCAATGCTGGGCAGCTTGCCGCGCAAGGCTTCGGGCAGGGTGTGTGACAGGGTGTAGGTGGACAGGCCCATGGGTTTTTGAATGTCGCTCAGGGCGTATTCAGCCACCAGCCGGTCTTTGCTTTTGCACAGCAGCAGGCCGATGGCGGGAGCGTCGCCGTCTTGGCGCATTTGCGCGTCCACGGCCTTGAGGTAGAAGTTGAGCTTGCCTGCAAACTCGGGCTCAAAGTCCACGGTTTTCAGCTCCACCACCACATAGCAATGCAGGCGCACATGGTAGAAAAGCAGGTCAATGAAGAAATCTCGCTCGCCCACTTGCAGCGGCACTTGCCGCCCAAGGTAGGCAAAGCCTGCCCCCAGCTCCAGCAAGAACTGGGTAACGTGTTCAATCAGTGCAGTTTCTAGCTCGCGCTCGGTGTGCTCGGGTGTCAGGCTCAAAAAGTCAAATACATACGGGTCTTTGAGCACCTGCCTGGCCAGGTCTGAATGGGGTGCGGGCAGGGTTTGTGCAAAGTTGGTGATGGCGCGGCCTTCGCGCTGCCACAGGCCGCTTTCAATCTGGTGCGTGAGCACGCTGCGGCTCCAACCGTTGTGGAGGGTGGCTTGCAAGTAGAAGGTGGCCTCGTCGTGCTGCTTGCACTTGGACAGGATAGCCAGGTTGTGCCCCCAGGGAATGGCGGTCAATTGGGCAACAGCCTGTTGCCCAATTGGCGCGGCTTGCCAAAACTCACGCCACTG
>CANFVA010000047.1 GCA_947450255.1 Comamonadaceae bacterium | reverse complement strand
CCCAGTCGTTGGGAAGGTTTGAAACGCCAAAACGCCAGCTCAGGCTCATTTGGCTGCCACCATTGAGCAGATCGCTACCACCATCGCCATACAGCGTGTCCGCTCCAACTCCACCGTTTAATGTGTCGTTGCCAGCGCTGCCGCGAAGGATTAAGGACTGTGGTGACGTTGTGAAGTCGTAAGAAGAGTCGCCAGCGTACGCATTACCTGCCAAGTCTTGCACTGCGCCGGAATCAAATGTCAGGTAGTAGTGGGTACCGCTAGACAAAGTGACGCTAGGATCTATCGTAAGACTAAGGCCATTGATGCCAAGTTGCATACTGGTCGCGGCATCAAATTTTTCAACAATTGCTCCAGTAGAAGACCCTGTTCTAAGGTAAATAAAACCGGTACCTTTTTTGATCGATTCATTAAAATTGATGACAATATTGGCGCTGGTCGACACAGTAGTAGACCCATCAGCGGGGCTATAAGACATTGCCAGCGGGGCGGAAGTATCGTCCGACACCAATTCCACAAATACCAGATACGTATTAGATTTTCCTTGGCTATCAACAAGTTTGTAGGAAAAACTATCAGGTCGGGTATCGTTGGCTAAAGGGATATAGGTATAACTGCCATCCGTATTGATCGAAACACTGCCATGCTCAGGCGTACCAACCAACGAAAAAGATACCGACGATCGCGATTGATCGCTAGGGTCAGGCAGGGTACCGGTGAAACTGGCGTTTTGATTGGTCTTTACAGCCAGGTCCGCGCCCAGTGCACTGCCCGCAACCGGCGACGTTAGATCAGAAAACTGCAGGTTTTCCACATTGACCAAGGTGTCAAAGCCACTGGCGCCATCACGCGCGGCGACGAATATCTTCCCAAAACCTGTCGTAATAAAGTAGTCTTTACGGTTACCAGCAAAAATCGCCGTGTCCACACCACTGCCGCCATCGATCCAATCATTGCCTCCTAGGCCGGTCAATTGGTTATCGAGGGCATTGCCAATCAACACATCATCGTATTGGGATCCTGTAGCTGCCTCGATCCAGGTATCCGGCGCAATACCGACGTTATCGATTGCAACGGTGCCCTGTGCGGTCAAGCCTATGCTACTGAGGTGCCCAGGCGTCAAATCCACCTGTACGCCCACAGAAACCGCGGAGGCGTCAATACGATCATTACCACCGTCATCAACGAGCGTGGTTTGTGCCTGAACGCTGCTGGCACTGTACAGGTAGCTGTTGTCGGCCACGTTCACCGATTTGGTGCCGTATAAATACCGAAGAGCCGCTACGTCTAAGCTACCCCAATCAGAGCGATAAAGGCCATCCCAGGAGGCGGTTCCCGACATCACGGTCAAACTGCTAGCGTCATCTTCTGCGCGCAGGACTTGAGCCCAGGCATCGCCAGGATCTACATTACGCGGATGACGCAGTCCCAGCGCATGGCCAATTTCGTGAAGCAGCGCGGCGTACCCTTCGCTACCCTGGCTCAAATTAGCCATCGACTCGACATCCATCCATACATCACCAGCAGAAACATTAGAAACTGAAACGTCTGGCGCGTAGGCGACCCCTTTGGTCGCCGACTGTTGACTGACTCCGAACCGGATTTGGCCTTGGCTGCCACCGGCTTCGCTTACTTCCGAAAAATTGATTCCGCAATAGGCAGCGGTACGCGCAAGAATATCTCGCACCTTCTGCTTTTCCGAATCGCTAAAGGCTCTAAAACCGGAATTGCCCGGATAGGTTTGCGGTTGTGTCTGTACAAAACTAAAACTAACGGTCACCGCCGTACCCAAGGCTTTGGTGCCGTTCCACCGCTGTGCATCAGTTCCCACCAATGCCTGCTGCGCCATAGTCTTTGGATCTAGAAAAGAAGCAAGCGAAAAACCATGCGTCATATTGCCGACGTTATCGTAATACTCAAGTCTTTCTACGCCACTGATATCGAAATGCAAGCTGGGGTTTGCTATTGAATCGATGCTGGCCTTTAAACCGTCGGACGAAACCACTATTTTGTAGTTGCTCAGATCCGTCGGGTCACCTGCTTGCCAATTCAGGCGCAAGGTATCCACGCCCGCCCCGCCCTCAATACTGACCCGTCCTCTACTACCGCTAAACGAATCGTTACCCGCGCCGCCAAGCAATGTGTCGTTCAATCCACCCGCATTAAGATTTACGGTGTGCCCAGCAAGTACGCCGCTCGCATCAAGCTTAAAGGCTGCGGCATTGCCACCGCTACCCACATAGATGTTATTACCGCTAGCCAGTGAAAAAGCGTTATCGGTTATGGAAACAGTTACCGTGCCCGCAAGGCTTTGCGCATCCAAGTAATAGCTTTCGATGCCCTTAATATAGTTGTTCGATCCAACGGTAAATTGCATGGAAGCCAATCGCAAGTTCAGATGGTCCCAGCCCTGGCCACCATCGATGGTGTCTGTCGAACCGTCATCTGTGATCGTGATATTGTCATTGCCATCTTGGGCATCAATCCGGTCTGACCCACTGAGCGCGTTAATTTGATCGTTCGCACTGGTTCCGGCCATGGTGTCATTGCCCGTGGTACCTGCTACATCGCGCAAGCTTAAGGTGGGCGATACCGTCGTACCACCTAAATACAGATTGGCAGCACGAAAGCCGGAGCCCGCACTATCTTGCGCATCAATGGCAATGGACTCAATCGACTCTAATTGGTCTACGCCAGCCAAATTGCTATTGGGAGCAGCAGTAGATCGCAGGTCCGTTACCGTCCACTTTCCGGACACCATATCGGCGCGCAAACGCATTAATTGCGTTGTCGAAGTCCGTAGCAACCAGACACCAGCGCTTTCGCTGACCAGGGTGAGTCCGGCCATCGATTGTTGTCCCAAGTTGTAATACGCCGAATCGTCGCCAGCGCCCCCCACCAATGAATCGTTACCGAAACCGCCGTTCAGGTTATCGTTACCTGCGCCCCCCAGCAATGTGTCGTTGAATGAAGAGCCATTCAAACTGACCGTGTGCCCAGCCAGTACGCGACTTGCATCGAAATTGAAGGCAGTGGTACCGCCACCGCCACCGACATAGATGTAACCTGTATTGGCAAGTGAAAAAACGTTGTCAAATATCAATGCAGTCACTGCACCGGAGATGCTTTGTGCATCGAGGTAATAAGCGTCAATGCCTCTGATATTGCTGTTCGATCCAATGGAATACTGGCTGGACGTCAAACGCAAATTAAAGTGGTCCCAACCCGAACCGCCATCGATCGTGTCTGTGGAACCGTCATCGGTGATCGAGATCGTGTCGTTGCCGCTTTGGGCATCGATGCGGTCTGAACCGGTCGACGCATTAAAGCTGTCGTCACCGCTCGTTCCGACCAGGGAATCATTACCCGAGGTGCCGTTCACGGTGCTCATGATGCCATGAACCCGAGGTTGGTTTGCCGAAAGTTATGGAGGTTGGGAAACACTTCATTTAGTGCAGCGCTAGGCAAACCCATCCACTGCATCAAGGTCGCAGCAAACTGATCGGTAGATACGGCAGGCACAAAACGCCCTTCACTACCGCGATCTGCGTCGTCCACACCACCCAAGACCAGCGCAGGAAAGCGACCAACCACCTGCCCACCCGCAACCGCACCGCCCATCATTAACCAATGGCTTGACCACGCGTGGTCTGTCCCCCCACCCGAGGCTTGGCGCAAAGTACGCCCAAAGTCTGACATGGTGAACGTCGTGACATCCAGATTAAGGCCCGAGGCTTGATTGGCCTGATCAAAGGCAGCCAAGGCTTTTGCGAGCACTGCAAATTGACTATCCTGTGTATTGGGCCCGGTACCCCGCTGGGCAGAGTGGGTATCAAAACCGCCCCAATTCAACTGAAAAACTTGGCGTCGATAGCCCATTGACTTGAACACGGGCAGCACGGACGCCAGGGACCGCAGCATCGTGTCCAAATAGCTATTTCCAAAGTCGCCTTGTGGGACTTGGGCTTGCATGAAGGCCTTGGTAAAGATGGTCGATTCAGTCACACTGCCATTGAAGCTGCGGGAAAATTCAGCCTCGTAATCATTAGAAAACTGCCAGTGCGACATCCGATTAATAGATTGGGCCCAATAAGATCCAGGTTGCGCTAAATCAGCCCTCCCCCACCAGCGTGCACCGTCGCCGCCTTGCATAAACGCAACGCCCGAATGGCGACCTAGCACCAAGGTTCTGCTGTTGTCCATGGTCACGGCGCTTAGTGCGTGCTTCAGGTTGGTGGGTAACATCTCCAGTGACCTGCCGGCCCAACCGCTGGCATCCGAATCGCCCATCCAACCTTGCTGCATATCGGTTTGATCGCTGTGGGACAACAAAAAAGGCGGTATCGGTACCGCTTTGTCACGCACTTGCTGCCCTGTCGCAGGGACAATCAGCGGGCCCACGTTGGAGACAACCGCCACGCGCCCTCGGTTGTAGAGCGCAGCCATTGGTGCTAAAGCCGGATGCAATCCAAACGTATGGCCAATGCTACTGCCATTCAATGTGGCCAAGCTGTCTTTAGGTATGGCAAGGTCCGGCCTTGCAGCGGCGTAATCGTTGTATGCGCCATCGCTTGGAATCAATAAATTGTTGCCATCGTTACCGCCGTTGAGGTAGACGCACACTAATGCGCGGTAATCACTGGCCGCTGCGCTTCCCGGAAGGCTTAATGAACTCAGTAAGCTTGCAGCCCCGATGCTGCCTAACGCTGGCACGCTGGCGCCTAGGCCCAAAAAGGTGCGACGTTTCATTTCATAACCCCAAAAAATGGACTGCTAAGTGCGTAATGCAATAAGACCACTGCACCCTCAGTGGGGCGGTCGGCGGCTGGTGCCCAGGACCAAGTATCTTGCGCTGCAGCAAGTTCCAGCAGGTTGGCGCGCAAGGTCGCCGGCATCGCTCCGCGGAAAAAACGTCCGTTGAGTTCCTCGATGTAAGCTTTTGGTGACTGGGCATAGCTCTGCGAAAGTAATGGAATTTGGCAGCCGGCAGCCGCTCCCACATCGGCGCGCATCAATGCATCTTGAAGCTGATTGAGCCTTGCAGTGAGTTCAACGGTGTTTAGAAGCTTCTGCTCAGGAGCCAGCAAATTACTTCCTGGCGCCCGGTCCGTCGGTAAATAAAAACTAAAAACGGTTTGCGCGCTAAAAGGAAATTGAACTCTGGGTTGCGTCATTCCACCATCGGGATAGGCCAGGGGCTTGGTGCAGCCCAGCCCGCGCAGCGTTGCCATAAACCAGAGCCAAGGTTCACGTATTTTTCCGAAACTTCGCCTATCAGCGGCAGGCACATCGCCAAGACGCGCTTCAGAATCCAGCAACACCGCTTTGACCACCGCCGTCATGTCGCCGCTCACGCCTTTTCCGTTATCCCGAAAAACCGCGGAAACACGGCTTATGTACTGCGGGGAAGGATTGCTGGTGACTAAATGTTGAATCAGACGCAGACTGACAAAGGGCGCAATATTAGGATGTTTCATCAACATGGATACGACGGCATCGAGCTCTTCGGGCGCTTCTTTGCCTGCGGGGAAATTAGTTCCCATCACGGTTTTTGCGCCGCGATCATGGGCCACCGACCACGAATCAGGAACCATGGGTTTGCCGGCATTGAGCCAGTTCTGTCCCAAAGGCGTGGAACTTGGAGCAAAACTCCATCCCGTTAAGGCGCGTGCAAGACCTTCGACGTCGTCCTGGTCATAAGTCTCTAAGGCCTTACCATTGCCGTCCCGCTTCGTAGTGCCGTCAGGATTGAGCTGTACGACGCCTAAACTAAAAAGCTGCATCAGTTCGCGAGCATAATTTTCGTTAGGGGCACAAGCTGGGCACTGCGATGATTTCGGCCGATTTTGGACGTTGTCTAAAAAATTTCCCATCACCGGGTGTACCGAAACGGCGCGCAAAAATTCGCCATAGTTGCCAAGTGCGTGGCGCTGCAACAAGTTCCAATACTCGGCTTGCCCATAGGCATTGGTTTTATTAGCAGGCACAAACTGCAACAAAGCCCAGGCCACACGTTGCCGAAGTTGGTCCTCTCCAGTCAAAGGGAACTGCATCAGGGAACTGGAGATCCAGCGCCAGGTGCGATCACGTTCGGCTTGGTTACTATCGTTAAAGTCGATAACCCAGGACGGTGCTTGCATTTGCGAAACAGGTAATGCAGCTTGGTTGTTGATCCAGCCCTCAAAACCGCGGTCCTGAATATCTTTACGCAACGCGGGCGTTGCGCCAAAACTGGCTTGCTCCGCCATACGAGCAGCCGCAAAATTAGAAATTACACTGGTCTGTCGGGCGGTGTTAACTTGCCCACTTGAAGCAAAAGCATTGTTCGCATCGTTCGCGACAGGCGCCTCACCACTGTCTGCAACATTCTTGGTCCCACACCCCCCCAAATTCGCAAGAGAGACAATAATAAATAAATTTGCAAAAAGCGTTTTGAAATATTTCATTGCTCTACCCGTTATAATTAACTTTTTTTACTATTTTATTATTTATGAAATAATTACAAACAAAAAAACCGGCACGCCGAACACATACCGACAAAGGGAGTTCAACCTAATCAACCAACGTGTGCCGAGTCTAAAGCACAGCGGTGTCCAAGTCAATGCGTAAATAATAGAACACCGCCCTTAGATTAGATATTCTAAAATTATCAACCTCAAAATACATTAAATTAAAAGTAAAGCAAGCTTTAAATCAACGGAGCGCAGAATTTAAATATATAAATTATTATTTGCAAGAATAATCCGATGAGATTGGTATTTTTTATAAAAATATGCGTCTGCAATCATAAAATTTTGACATCAAATATTTGAATGAATTATCTCTTTGTACACCAAAACTTTCCTGGGCAGTTTCTACACATAGCGCGCGCTTTGGCCAATCAATCTGGTCATCGTGTGGTAGCCATTGCAGACCAGGCGAATTTGAGTGCGCGCCCGCTCTATCATCCCGGAATCTCCGTTTACGGCTATGGTCTGAAAAAAAAGGGGCAGTCGGATACCCACCCCTATTTACTCGGGCTTGAATTACAGATAGCCCGCGGACAAGCCGTTGCGCGCCTTGCGCTTGAATTGAAGAAAAAAGGATTTGAACCAGAAATAGTGCTGGCACATCCAGGCTGGGGAGAGGCATTATTTCTGAAAGATATTTTCCCGCAAGCGAAACATATTAGTTACTTTGAGTTCTATTACCGCAGCGAAGGGTCGGACGTTAACTTCGATCCGCAGATGCCCTCATCCATAGACGATCTACTGAAACTTCGTATCCGCAACAGTGCACAGTTACACGCACTAATCAGTGCAGATATGGGCGTCTCGCCAACCCATTGGCAAAGAAAACAATACCCAGATGATTTAATCAACAAAATTCAGGTGCTGCATGAAGGAATTGATACCACTGCAATACACGCCGATCCAGCTGCTGCACTAATCTGGAAAAATAATAAATTCCACGCCGGTCAAGAAATTATCACTTATGTTGCCAGAAACCTAGAGCCTTATCGAGGCTTTCACGTGTTTATGCAAAGCCTGCCCACCCTATTAGCGCAGCGTCCCAATGCAGTGGTGTTGATCGTTGGCGGCGACGGCGTCAGTTACGGCAGGCAATTGCCAGAAGGCCAAAACTACCGACAAAAATATATTGAAGCAGCAAATGGTTCCGTGGACTGGAGCAGGGTCCATTTTTTGGGTAAGTTGCCTTACGCCAGCTACCTCAAGGTTTTACAAATATCGTCGGTGCATGTTTATCTGACCTACCCCTTCGTCTTGTCTTGGTCGTTTCTCGAGGCAATGTCTGTTGGTTGCGCCATCGTCGCCTCCAACACCGCTCCGGTACAGGAGGTGGTTGAAGATCAGAATCAAGCCTTGCTGTTCGACTTTTTCGATTCCAAGGCTTTAGTGGAAAAGGTTGTGTCCATGCTTACGCGCCCCAATGAATTTGCCTCTATGCGCAAAAGGGCTCGCGATACCGCTGTCTCCAAATACGACTTGTCAACCGTTTGTCTACCGCAATGGTTACAAATTCTTCGTTGACAAGGTCTCACACTTCCACGCCCACGCGTTGCTGCCCCCAGTCGGCTACTTCGCTGACCCCGAATTCCCCAAAAAGCCCATCGTGTCCGCCTGGCGTTGATTGCCAGGCTCCAAAAGCGTCAGCTGCGCACTGGGCGGCGCGCTGTAGCGCAACGCTGTGTTGGCAGATCCGCCTGGGCCACTCAAGGCATTAAAGCTTTGCATGGCCTGCACCAAGCTCAGGACCGGGCTGGCCAGGGCAGCGTTCTCGCTGGTGCCCGCGCTCGGTGCTTTGCCCGTGGTCGACGTGGCGGCAGCTGACCCCGCATCAAAGGCGCCAATGGCCTGGCTCAGCGCACCCACGCGGGGCGCCAAACGGTCTACCGGCGCCACGGCGAACCAGACGTCAGCTGCAGCATGGCTGCTGCCATCGCTGCTTTGGTAGCTAGAGTTCAAACCCACAATGTTGCCTTGGTTCACCCCATCGCCTTGGCTCGTCTTTAATGACAGCGATGCGATACCCAATGAGGCCAGCGAATGCAATTCCCCGCTCTGGCTGACCGCATCCGAGTTGGCATCCACCCATACGCCTAAAGCACCAAAGGCGGTGTCTTCTTTATCGATCCTGCCATCATGGTTGCTGTCCAGTTGCGCCAGCGCCTGGTAACCGTCTCGGGCTTTGGTGCCATCGGCAAGCCGCGTGGCAGAGCCAAACAGCTCAGAGCCGTCGTTGATCCTGCCATCGTGGTTTCTATCCATCGTCAGCATACCGTCCGAGGCGCTGGCCCAGCCGGTCCTGGTCTGCTGCCCGCTTGCCATGATGTCAAACCGCACGCCTTGGCTCAGGCTTAGAGTCTGTACCCCGTCGCCGTTGAGGTCTAGGATGATGGGGGTGACATAAACTGCCAGTTGATCTGTCGTTAGCGCCGCCACCTGCTCGTCTTTGAGAAATTTCAGGGCATCGACTTGCGCCGTGGTGAGCACGCGCAATTGGTCTGACGAAAGCCGAATACTCTCGGAGGGCGTTAAAAAGTCGATCTGCGTCGGGCTGAGAGCGCGCACTTGAGCAGTGGAAAACGCGGCGACATTGTCAGAACCCAACCACCTAATTCCTACAGAGGTTAGAGCGGCCACTTGGGCAGTAGTTAAGGAGACAGTCTGCGCCGTCGTCATCGACATAAACTGTGCGCTGGAAAATACATTTATTTTGGCTCCCAAAGCCGTAATACTTGCGGGCTTGAGCGCTTGGACGACATCGTTACGCAGCGAGCTGATATGGGCGGTGCTTAAATTTGAAATTGAAGTGCCCATCGCGTTGATTTGCGAAGCACTGAGTGCGCTGAAATCCGCAGTTTCCAAAGCCGCAATTTGATCGGCGCTGAAGGCAGCAATCTGCGAGGTCCCCAGAGCCGCGAATTGCTTCGTCCCAAAAACGTTGAGACTACTGGTTCCCAAAGCCGCGATGGTAGCCGTAGAGAAAGCTTGGACTACGGCGGTACTTAAAGCCTGGTAATTGGATGACGCCAGAGAAAAGGCTTTAGCCCCCAATGCTGAAAATTGCGATGGACTCAAGGCCGCAACGCTCTGCGAAGCCAAGGCATACAGTTGGGCACTCGTCAGGCAGGCGATTTGACTGGTACGCAGCGCCGCAAATTGCGCACCTGTCAGTGCATTGAGCGTTGCACTGCCCCACGCCCCGATGGTTTGGGTCGCCAATGCGCCCAGCGCACCGGTATTGATGGCTGGCAGACCCGCGGTCCCGAGAGCGGCAATGCCAGCGGAGCCGAGTACGGCGATTTGATTGCTGCCTAAGGCCGATACCGAATCGGTTTTCAAACTACCCAGCTGCGCCGAGCTGAGCGCGGCGATCTGCTTAGTTTGTAATGACGCAAACTGCGCGCTGGTCATCGCATTGATACGTGTGGTGCTAAGCCCTGCCATCTGCGTAGTGCTCAGCATTTGGATGACCGCTGTGCTGAGGCCCGACAAGCCATTTGAGCTTAGCACTGACAAGGCGCTGGTACCCAATGCACTCCATTGCCCGGTGGAAAGTCCACTGATGGCGTTCGCCCGCATCACCGAAAGGCCGCTCGTGCCCAGGGCTGCAAGCTGCGTGGTGTTTAAGGCAGAAATGAAATTACCACTCAAGGCGCCCAAAGCGCTTGAGGCAAGGCCTTTGAGCTTATTGGCATCGAATCCACCCACCTGTGCGCTGGTAAGGGCTGCGATCTGGTTGGTCGCCATGGCATTGACACGCGCCGACGTCAGAGCCGCAACCGTGCTGGTACTCAGCGCACCAATTGCCATCCCACTTAGGACCCGTAAGCCTGCCGTGCTTAGCGCATTCAATCCGCTGGAGCCCAAAGCCGCAACTTGTGCCGCAGATAAGGCAGCCAGGGTGCGGGTGGTCAAGACGGTGATTTGGGTGGTGCTCAAGGCCTTGATTTGCACGCTGCCCAAAGCCATGGCCTGTTTGCTGTCCAACGCTGCCAGCTGGCTGGTGCGCATGGCGGTGATCTGCGAGGTTTTGAGCGCAAGCGTTTCACTTGCCGACCAGGACGTCACTTGCGCCGTGGTCATTGCAGCGATTTGGGCACCACTGAGCGTACCGAGTTTGGTAGCCCCCAGTGCCAGCACCTGCAAGGTGGTCAGGGCGCTGATGATCGAGGTGCTGTAGGCGGCAACTTGCTCGGCCGACACTGTATACATGTCATTGCTCGTACCTAGGTCAGCGACCAACACTGACCCGGTGCCGTCGTCAAAACTCAGTACTTCAATGTTATTGAGGGTCGCGATAGTTGAACGGCCGTCATTTACCTCCGAACTCCTGACGGTGTAATTTGCCCGGCTGCCGGCAAAGTAGGCAGTATCCGTGCCATCTCCGCCGTTAAGTATGTCTTTGCCTCCGCCACCATCCAAAGTATCGTTGCCGGTATCACCTGAAATGGTTTCATTGTTGTCGGCAGTACCAACCAGTAAATCATTACCAGAACCACCTTTCAACACTTCAAAGTGCCCGAGATTAACGTAGCCCAAACCATCAGAATAGATATAACCAGCATTCAGCTTAATGGTCAGATTGCTGCTCAAGCTCGAAAAGTCCACGGTATCGACGCCGCTGCCACTTTGGGCACAGACCGAGCCTTGGCCAGACGTACCATCATTACCAATTTTCAGGGCTTGGGTAAAAGCAAGTGTGTCGTCGCCGCCGCCAAGGCTGATTTGATCAACAGATGAACTGCCCAAGGTAACCGTGTCACTGCCCGAACCGGTTCGGATGGAGCCGATCCAACCTGCGTTGGTCGTAATCGTATTATTCCCGCTGCCCAAATCAATGGCATTGACCGCCCAACCGCCGCCGGTACGACCATTGCCAACCGTGAGCACGTCATTACCACCATAGGTCGCGATGGTGCCTACCCAGCCGTCGCCAGTAGTGATGGTATTGTTTCCATTGCCAAGGTTGACCGTATCCACCGCAGTCCCCCATTTGTTGGCCGATCCGTCCCCGGTTACCAAGGTGTCATCACCATCGAGGGTTCGAATACTGGAGACACCGCCAGCGCTGGTAGTTATGCGGTTGTTTCCTCCGCCAAGGTCAATCACATCAACCGCCCATCCACCATTTTTCGCACTTCCATTGCCCACAGTAACGGTATCGTTGCCACCATAGGTCTGAATGTGTCCCACATTACCTGCTCCGGTGGTCACCGTATTATTGCCATTACCGAGGTTAACCACGTCGGCGGCGCTGCCCCAACTTGTGCCGTCACCGTTGAGGGTTACCTTGTCATTTCCGCCGAAGGTATATATTGACCCGACTGCACCGGTGCTGGTGACAATGGTGTTGTCTCCACTGCCTAGGTTGATGTTATCGATAGCCCAACCGGTGGAATCGCCGGTACCAACCATGAGCACATCGCTTCCATTAAAAGCCTGGACATTGCCCACCCAAGCGGCACCAGTTTCTATCCAATTGGGACCCTTGCCCAATCGTATTGAGGTGACGTCGCCCGAACCCGTATACACCTTGTTAGCGCTATTCCAGCCCGCAGTAATCGTTTCCGCCCCCGAGCTGCCTACCGAAATAAGATTGGCCCCATCACCCAAGTTCACGGTATTTACCCAGGCGTTATTCCCCAAAAGTACGACATCATCGCCCGCACCGGTGCCGATATATTGGGCCGATGTCGCTAGGCGCAATACATCAGCACCTGAACCCCCAAAATAATTATCAATATGGGAATAATTTAGGGTGACGCTGTTAGTTCCATTTCCCATTTGCAAATAATTAATATTTGCGTAGCTTGTGCTTGTGGTGTCAGTATCGTAAATGGAGACCCTGGCGTTGCCAGTAAAGCGCAGGGTGTTGATGGCCCATGAACCTGAGGCGGACGATAAATTAACTGAGCGCTGTGTGCTATACCAATCATTAAAATAATCAAGGTAACCCGACCAACTCGTACTACTGGTGAAACCGTAGGAAGACAAATCAGTGCCAAGCGAAATGGTGTAGGTGTAGCTCGCCATAATTTGGTCCTTCAATAAATATCTTTTACATCCTAGTGGAAATGTCTAAGATTACAAGCGAATTATTTCATTGAGCTTAAGCCGTTAATCGCCGCGCCGTCCGGCGCACCGCGGATTTATCGCGTTATTTTGGTGACAATTAAATAACCTAATTTAGCTGCTGCCAAATCGAAAACGGGAATGAGGCAAGTTTAGCCCCTATTTAGGGTCCCGTCTTTCGTGCCGTAGGCCCTTGCAAACGTGCACCAAAAAGAAAAGACTTAGCCCCTTTCGAGGCTAAGTCCTTGATTCATATGGTCGGTGTGAAAGGATTCGAACCTTCGACCCCTTGCACCCCATGCAAGTGCGCTACCAGGCTGCGCCACACACCGATTCAGCCCCTAATTATAGCCCGCGCAAGCGATGCAAAGGCCTATGTTGCCGCTAGCAAAGCACGAATTTCAAGCAGTTCGGTCCGCACTTCGTGCCAATGCGCTTGCCCCGAGGCGGCCGGCGACGAAAAACGGGAATCCTCGTCTTGCGCATTGGGCGCCAGGCCTTCGCCTTCGCGTTCGTGTGGGCCATCGGCGTGGCGCTTTTTCTCGCGTTCAGACTCCTGAATCTCTTGCATTTTGTTGCGGGCGCCGCTGATCGTGAAGCCCTGCTCATACAGCAGGTCGCGGATTTTGCGGATCATCTGAACTTCATGGTGCTGGTAATAGCGCCGGTTACCCCGGCGCTTCATGGGCCGCAACTGGGTAAATTCTTGCTCCCAGTAGCGCAGCACATGGGGCTTCACACCGCACAAATCCCCTACTTCACCAATCGTGAAGTACCGTTTAGCCGGAATGGACGGAAGTGTGTTTTCCATGAAAAACAATGTGCTAGAGGGAAAAGTGAAGAGATTACTCTAAGTTTGAATGAAGAGCAATCGGGGAAATACAGAAGGCCTATGGCGGCGCATCCCGCCCCGTCGCGCATACCCTAGCTTTTCTGCAATGGCGCCTGGATCTGGTCCTTGAGCTTATGGCTGGCGTGGAAAGTCACCACGCGGCGCGCCTCAATGGCGATGGCTTCACCGGTGCGCGGATTGCGGCCCGGTCGGGGCGCTTTGGTGCGGATCTGGAAGTTGCCGAAACCGGAAATTTTCACATCCGTGCCGTCCACCAGTTTCGCAGAAACCAGGTCAAAAAACGCATCCACCATGTCCTTGGACTCGCGCTTGTTCAAACCCAATTGGTCGAACAACATGTCGGCCAGATAGGCCTTGGTTACGGCGGCTGTTTCCAGGCTGTCAACAGAAATTTGCATAAGAAGAATCCGGATCCGACAAGTTCAATGCTGAAAAAACAAAGCTGCCTCAGGCACGCTGGCGCGCGCCCAGCTGCGCGGTCAATTGCGCCACGACGGCCGCAACAGTAGTTTCAATTTGCGTTTCGGTCAAGGTGGCGTCCAAGCTGCCCAAGGTCAACCGCAGCGCCACGCTGTGCTCACCAGCTCCCTGCCCCGCAACCTCGGCCAAGGGGCGGTAGATGTCAAACACGCGTGCGTCTTGCAACAAGCCTTGGGTGGGCGCGCCGTGGATCGCCGCCAGGATGGCGTCGTGGTGCACGCTGTCGTCCACCATGAGGGCCAGATCGCGCTGTACCGAGGGAAAACGTGGCACTGGCGCAAACACCGGCATTGCTTTTTCCAGACAGGCTTCGAGCTCCAACTCAAACACCTGCGGCGCTTGGGTCAGTCCATAGGCTTGCACCCAGCGCGGGTGCAACTCACCCACATGGCCGACCACTTTGCCATTGAGCAAGATTTGCGCGCAGCGTCCGGGATGCATCGCCGGATGGGCTGCCGCGCTAAATTGCGGGGTGGCGGGCGCGAACAAGGCCTCGACATCACCCTTGATATCGTAGAAATCCACCACACTGTCTTTGCGGCCCCATTGCAGCGCATCGGCACTGCCCCAGGCCAGGGCCGCCACGCGCATGGGCTGGTGAAATCCGGCCACGGTGGATTCGCCGTCCTGCACGGAGCCATCGCGGAAAAACACGCGCCCGAGTTCAAACACCCGCACCCGCGAGGCCTTGCGATCCTGGTTGAACTTGAGCACCTGCACCAAGGAGCCAATCAAGGATGAGCGCATCACGTTCATTTGGCTGGCTATCGGATTAAGCAAGCGCACCGGATCGGCATTACCGGCCAACTCATGTTCCCAGCGCTCGTCGACAAAGCTGAAATTAATGGTTTCCTGGTAAGCCAAGGCAGCCAATTGGCGGCGCACGGCAAAAGGATTGCGCCGACTTTCCGAACCGACCTTGGCGAAAACCGGCGCGCGCGGCGGCGTGTTGGGCAACTGGTCAAAGCCAACCATGCGTACCACTTCTTCGATCAGGTCTTCTTCAATGTGGATATCAAAGCGGTAAGAAGGCGGCGTCACCGTCAACACGCCGGGCGCCTCGGTGAAGGCCAAGCCCAGACGGCGCAAAGCGTCAGCGCAATCGGCCTGAGTCAAGGGCATGCCGATTACCTTGGCCGCACGTGCCACCCGCAAGTCTACGGTTTGGGGCGCAGGCAGATGCACGGTCTGGTCGTCTATCGGGCCGCAGGTAGTTTCTGGCGTGCCGCAAATCTCCAGAATCAAGTGCGTAATGCGTTCGATGTGCTGCACCGTCAAGGCCGGGTCCACGCCACGTTCAAAGCGGTGGCCGGCATCGGTAGAAAAATTAAAACGGCGCGAGCGTCCAGCGATGGATTGCGGCCACCAGAAAGCTGCTTCCACATAGACGCTGTCGGTGGTGTCGGACACCGCGCTGGCCGCGCCACCCATGATGCCGGCCAGCGACTCTAGTTGGGCCTCATCTGCAATCACGCCCACGGCACCGTCGACTTCGGCGGTATTGCCGTTGAGCAGTTCCAGCTTTTCACCCGCCTGGCCCCAGCGCACCGTCAAGCCTCCGGCGATTTTGTCGAGATCAAAAATATGCGTGGGCTGGCCGGACTCGAACATCACGTAGTTAGAGATATCGACCAAAGCACTGACGCTGCGTTGCCCGCAACGGGCAAGGCGCTCGACCATCCAGGCCGGTGTTTTCGCTTGGGTGTGGAGCTTGCGCACGACGCGACCGGAAAAGCGGCCGCACAATTCGGGAGCCAACACTTTGACGGGAAGTACCTGCGCATTGCTGGCTGCGATGGGGGCCACATCCAATGGCAACAAGGGCGCGCCTGTGAGCGCGGCCACTTCACGCGCCACGCCATAAACACTTAGGCAATGCGCCAAATTAGGCGTGAGCTTGAGCGTGAACAAAGTGTCGTCGAGGTTGAGGTACCGGCGGATGTCTTGGCCCAGCACAGCGTCCTGGCTCAATTCCAACAAGCCGCTGTGGTCATCGTCTAGCTGCAATTCTTTGGCCGAACACAACATGCCCTGGCTTTCCACGCCGCGCAACTTACCCAGCTTGATGACAAAAGGCTTACCGTCTTCACCGGGCGGCAATTGCGCGCCCACCAAAGCGCAAGGCACTTTGATACCCACGCGGGCATTGGGCGCGCCGCACACGATTTCCAGCAAAGTGCCGCTGGCCACGTCGACCTTGCACACGCGCAAGCGATCCGCGTTGGGGTGCTGCGCCGCATCCACAATTTCGCCCACCACCACTTGGCTGAAAGGAGGCGCCACAGGCCGTAGTTCCTCGACTTCCAAACCGGCCATGGTCAGCGTATGCGCCAGCGCTTGGGTGGAAAGGGGTGGGTTGCAAAAACTGCGCAACCAGGATTCAGGGAATTGCATAGGGATCAGGTGACCAAAGGTTTCGTCAGAGCTAAAGCGTCAGGACAAATGGTTCAGGCAAATTGGGACAAAAAGCGCACATCCCCTTCAAAGAATATGCGCAAATCGTTGACGCTATAGCGCAGCATGGCCAGGCGATCGATGCCCGAGCCAAAAGCAAAACCAATGTAGCGCTCCGGGTCCAGGCCCATATTGCGAATCACCTGCGGGTGCACCTGACCCGAACCGGACACCTCCAGCCACTTGCCTTGCAATGGGCCGGTTTCAAACATGATGTCGATCTCCGCGCTGGGCTCGGTAAACGGAAAATAGCTGGGCCGAAAACGCAGTTGCAACGCATCGGTTTCAAAAAAACTGGTGATAAAACTGAGGTACACCGACTTCAAATCTTTGAAGCTGATGTCCTCGCCCACCCACAAGCCTTCGACCTGGTGGAACATGGGCGAATGCGTGGCATCGCTGTCCACGCGAAAAGTGCGTCCTGGCGCAATGACGCGAATTTCGGGCATGTCGCCGGAAAAAAGGCGGCCTGCTGCCACATCAAAATCACCACCATGCTTGCGTACGTGCGCTTGCGCGTAGCGGATTTGCATCGGGCTGGTGTGTGGGCGCAAGTTGTAATAGACGCCGTCGGCGCCTTTGGTATCAATATAAAACGTATCCTGCATCGAACGCGCAGGATGGTTGGGCGGGTTGTTCAGCGAGGTGAAGCTAAACCAGTCGCTCTCGATCTCGGGGCCGTCGGCCACATCAAAACCCATGGACGCAAAGATGCGCTCGATGCGTTCCTGCGCCAGCGACACCGGATGCAAACTGCCCTGCCCGCGCACCCGGCCCGGCAGGCTCACGTCGAGGGCCTGGGCTTGCAATTGCTTTTGCAATTGCGCTTCGGCCAGCGCCTGACGGCGATCTTGCAGCGCCGCCTCGATATCCTGCTTGGCAACATTAATCGACGCACCCTGGGTTTTTTTCTCTTCAACGCTGAGCGCCGCCATGCCCTTCATCAGCTCGGTGATGCGGCCCGATTTACCCAAAAATTGGGCTTTCGCATTTTCCAGATCAGCGCTGGCCGATGCGGCTTCAAACGCGGTACGGGCGGCAGCAACAATGCTTTGGAGTTCGTTCATGGCATTCGTGGCGGTTATTCAATGAAAAACGGGCTAGTGCTTGGGGTAAGCGCTAGCCCGGTTTTGCGGGCGGTATCGGCGTCTGCCCGATGGGGGCAGCGCGCCGATTAAACCCTTATGCAGCGGCGAGCTTGGCCTTGACCTGCTCCACGATGTTGGCAAAAGCGGCCATATCGTGCACTGCGATGTCCGACAGCACCTTGCGGTCGATCTCGATCTGCGCTTTTTTCAGACCGTTGGCAAATTGGCTGTAGGTCATGCCGCATTGGCGTGCTGCCGCATTGATACGGGCAATCCACAACTGGCGGAATACACGTTTTTTAGTACGGCGGTCACGGTAGGCATATTGCCCAGCCTTCATTACCGCTTCTTTAGCGACGCGGAAGACATTACCGCGGCGACCGCGGAAACCTTTGGCAAGGGCGAGAACTTTTTTGTGGCGGGCGCGAGCCGTTACACCACGTTTGACGCGAGGCATGGTAGTACTCCTTGTTCGTCGTTAATTAAATACCACGACCGGGAAGCATCTGTGCCATGTGACCCATATTGGTCTCATGGACAGCTGCCGAACCGCGCAAGTGGCGTTTATTTTTGGTGGTCTTCTTGGTCAGAATGTGACGTTTGAAGGCTTGGCCGCGTTTAACGGTTCCACCGGGACGGACGCGGAAGCGTTTCTTCGCCGCGCTCTTGGTCTTCATTTTGGGCATTTG
>CANFVA010000046.1 GCA_947450255.1 Comamonadaceae bacterium | reverse complement strand
GCAACGCGGATGGTGCCGCTGCCGCGACCCGCGCGACGTCGTGCCGGCGAGCTGGGCGCTGTTGCTTCTTCTGTCATGTGGGGTGTCTCCGCGTAATACCGATGCAGGAATGTGCGTTTGCAAGCCCGGCCGGGTGCCTTGGATGCGGCCCTCGGACGTGCCGGGCAATTCTATGCAGTTCCCTCTGGCGGGGCGGGCTTGCTGCGGCGACTGCCTGGCCGCTGCCTCCCGCACTCGACGAACATGGCAAGGCGCACCCACCAGGCCTTTCAAGCACGGCTGCGCGCAGGTGTCCGAGCGAAAGTGCTTGCGCTCGCGTCCACTGCGGGCGGCTGATGCGGTGTCTTAGCCAGGGCCAAGGTGCCGCGCCTGCGCCAATGGGAGGCGCAATTTAATAAATTGCCTGAAAGCCGCGCTTTGACAATGCGTCCAGCGCACCCAGCGCCAATGAATTGGAGTGCTCCATGAGCGATGAAGACAAATACGCCGCGCGCGCCCAGCGCATGATCACCCGCTGGGCCGGCCAGCGCATGCCGGTCAGCCGCCGCGAAACCGCTGAGGGCGAGGTGCTGCGCCATGCGGCGCCTGCGGTGGGTGCGCTCGATGCGGAACAACAGGTTTACCACGAACCGGCCAAAGCCTTGCCGGTGCTGACCACCTGCGACGTACTGGTCGTGGGCGCCGGGCCTGCGGGCTTATCCGCGGCCTTGGCGGCGCGCCGTGCCGGGGCCGATACGGTGTTGCTGGAGCGTTTTGGGTGCCTGGGTGGTGTGATCACCACGGTGGGCATGGAAACCCTGGCCTGGTACCGCTACGAAGGCACGGTGGAGGGCGAGGGCATCGGCATCGAAATGGAACGTATTGCCGCGCAAATGGGTGGCGCTATCAAATGGCCTTACAACGACAGCCAATGTCTGGACGCGGATTTTTTCAAGGTCGTGGCCGACCACTTGATTACCGAAGCGGGCGTGCGGCCCATCTTGCATTGCCTGGCGGTGGATGTAATTTTTGACGACGACGGCAAGCGCTTGCGCGGCATCGTCACCGAAAGCAAATCGGGTCGCCAGGTGGTGCTGGCCAAGCGGATTATTGATTGCTCGGGCGACGCCGATATCGCCCACCTGGCCGGGGCCAGCTACCGCAAAACACCCAAAGACAAGATGCTGGGCATGACGACCGTGTTTAACGCATCGGGCGTAGATACGCAGGCCTTTTTGGACTACACCGAAAGCCAGCCCGCCACCTATGCCGATTGGAGTCGCACCTGGGCACAAGAAACCACGGGCAAAGAAGACACGCTGCGCAGCCCTTATTTGGATAAGGAATTTGATACCGCCCGCGAACTGGGCGTGATACCGGCAGCCAGCACCAATATTGGCGGTTCGTGGTCGGCCCTCACGCCTGCGGGCGAGGCCACCAACCTGAATTTGGCGCATATGTACGGCTTTGACCCCACTGACGTGATGGACCTGACGCGTGCCGAAATGCAAGGCCGCCAGGAGGCGCTCCATGCTTTGGTGGCGCTCAAAAAAGTCGTGCCCGGTTTTGAAAACGCCAAGCTGCGCAACTTTGGCATGACGCTGGGCGTGCGCGATTCGCGCAAGATTGTGGGACGCTACAACTTATCCAGCGAGGACGTGCGCAACCAGGCCAAGTTTGACGACAGCATTGGCATCTTCCCCGAATTTATCGATGGCTACAACATCTTGATTTTGCCGACAACCGGGCGCTATTTCGAGGTGCCCTACGGCTGCATGGTGCCCTTGGAAGTGGACAATTTATTGGTGGCCGGGCGCTGTGTCGCGGGCGACATGGTTTCGCATGCCGCCATGCGCAATATGATGGCCTGCACCGTCACCGGCCAGGGCGCAGGCGCAGCGGCGGCGGTGTCCATCCAGCAAGGGAAAAGCACCGCGCAGGTGGATATTGCCGCTGTACAGCTCGAGCTTGTGCGCCAAGGTGTGCGCTTGCACTGAGCGCGAAGCAGCCAACAAAAAAGGCCGGTAACACCGGCCTTTTTTGTTGGCCAAAGCAAGGTGCGAATGGCTTCGCACCGTTCACATTACGAAAGGTGCTTGCCGATCAGGCCAGCCATTTCGAACATGGTCACTTGCGCTTTGCCAAACACTTCTTTGAGCTTGGCATCTGCATTGATGTTGCGCTTGTTGGTCGCGTCTTGCAGTTTGTGCTTCTTGATGTAAGTCCACAGTTGGCTGACCACTTCGGTACGGGCCAGGGGCTTGGCGCCCACCACGGCAGCCAAGGCGGGGCTGGGGGTCAGGGGCTTCATGAATGCGGCGTTCACGGCGCGCTTTTTAGCTGGAGCCGCTTTCTTTGCGGCTGGAGCGGATTTCGTAGTTGCTTTTTTTGCGGGAGCCGCTTTTTTAGCGGGCGCTTTCTTTGCAGTTGCCATTGTGAGGTGGTCCTTCAGGGGGTTAGTTGATTGCCAACGGTAAACTTTACGTCAGGCGGGTGGATGCTACTGGAGAAAATGGGCCTTTCCAAGGGGGAAACTGAATTTTTTGCGCCGATGCGGTTTATTTCACCCTATTTTTTGACCTGACGCAGCCTTTTTTTAGCGCGTAAAAACAGGAATTTCATGTCCCAAGTTCTTTCCACGACCGACGTGTGTGATGCGTTGATGCGCCATGCGCACGCCGATTTTGCGGTTTTGCCGCCGGTTTTTAAGCACTTTGGCGGGCGTAAAACGTTCAGGGGACCGGTGCGCACCGTCCAGTGTTTTGAGGACAATTCCTTGGTCAAAGTGGCACTGGAAGCGCCTGGTTGGGTGGACAGCGCCCAAGGCCGCGTGGCCCAGGTATTGGTGGTCGACGGTGGTGCCTCGCTGCGTCGCGCTTTGGTGGGCGGCAATATCGCAGCCTTGGCTGCGCGCAATGGCTGGGCGGGCGTGTTGGTCGATGGCTGTGTGCGCGATGTACACGAATTAGCGGCGGCGGATGTGGGTATTTGTGCGCTGGGCTTGATGCCATTGCCGACCGTAAAGCGTCAAACCGGACAGCGTGATGTACCGGTGCAGGTGCAAGGTGTACGCATCACGCCGGGCCAGTGGCTATACGCTGATGAAGATGGTGTAGTGGTCTGCGCTCAGGCGGTCTCGCTTTCGGATTGAACTCCGGAAATGGCCTGGGTGCGCGCGGGTAGGGTGGCCAGTAACAAACTCAGTAGCGCCAGCGCAAAGGCCAAGGCTTGCAAAGCACTAAAGCGTTCACCAAAGGCCAGAACACCGATCAGCGCGGTGGTCAGTGGCAGCATCACCGCAAACACGCCCGCTTGCGAGGCTGGCACGGTTTTGAGCCCGCTCATCCACAGCCACACCATCCAGACGCTGGCGGCCAAAGCGTAGAAAACCAGCAAGGCCCAGGCACTCATGCTGACGGCCGCAAAGTCAAATTGCCATGCGACATACAGGCCTAGCGGCGTGGACAAGAAAAAGCCGTTGAGGTTGATGATGGCGGCGATGCGCTTGGGGCTGATGGTGGCGGATAAGCGTTTGCCGATCACCACAAAAGCCGATTCGCACAGCACCGCGCCAAACACCAGTAAATTGCCCAAGAGCATGGTCGCTGGGGGGATCGGGGCAGCGGCGTCCAGCGTCTGCGCAGGCGCTTTGGACAGGGTCAGCAAGGCCAATCCCGTTGCCGCCAGCGCCACCGCCAGCCACATGCGGGCCTGCATTTTTTCTTTCAAAAAATACCATCCCATTAAGGCCGAGCTGGCCGGGATGGCCGACAAAATCACGCCCGCCGATACGGTGCTGGTCATGCTCACGCCGTAGAGCATGCAAATCGAAAACAAAAAATTGCCTAAAAAAGATTCCAGAAATAAAAACACCCGCGTGCGCGGGTCGATGGGCGCTTCATCGGCGGGTTTTTTGATCCAGGAGGCCATGGCGATTGCCGCGATACCAAAGCGCATCCACGCCAACAGGAATACCGGGATCGCCGCAACCAGGGGCTTGCACAGTGCCACGTACACGCCCACCAGGGTCATGCTCAGAGCCAGACTGGCATAGGCCAGGGGTTTTTGAAAGCGGTGGGTCACGCGAGGTACCAGTCGATGGTCTAGAAATAGGGGTCGGCGCGGTAGGCCAGACGGCCTACCGCGCCGGTGGCGGTTACCATGCCGTCTCTTGGAGGTTAACCGATGGGCACGGCACAGTTTGCATACGCCAGCAACACGAATCGCTTTTTGGCCAGTGAAGCATTGGGCAAGCATCCCTTTGCCATCATCGGTCTTCCCTTTGACGGCGCCGTCACCAACCGGCCCGGCGCGCGCTTTGGTCCCCAGGAAATCCGCCGCGCCAGTCTGATGCTGTGCGACGGCATCCATCCGCATTTTGAGGTGTCGCCCGGGGCGCTGCTGGGGGATGCGGGTGATATGCCTTTGCCCAATGCCACCTCGCTGGCGCAAGTGCGCAGCAGTATTGAAGCGCAAGTCAGCCCCTTTTTCGCGCACCACCATTGCATTTTTTTGGGCGGCGACCATTCGGTCACTCTGCCGTTGCTGCGCGCCGCGAAGGCACGCTTTGGGCCATTGGCTTTGGTGCATTTCGATGCGCATTGCGACACCTGGACCGACCATTTCGGCGAGCCCTCGGGGCACGGTACCTGGACCTACGAGGCCATCAACGAAGGCCTGGTCAGCCGGCAGCACACGGTGCAGATCGGCCTGCGCTCTTCGGGCGAACGGGCAGCGCGCCAGTATGTGGCCGACCAGGGTGGAATGATCATCACCGCGCGCGCCATGCGTGGCCTGGACGGCGAAGGCCTGAGCCCCCTGATCAGCCAGGTGCGCGAACGCATCGGCAGCATGCCCGTGTATTTGACGCTGGATATTGATTGCCTGGACCCTGCGTTTGCACCGGGTACCGGCACGCCCGAGCCGGGGGGCATGAGCAGCAGCCAGTTGCTCACTTGGTTGGAAGCGCTGGCGAGTCTTGACTGTGTTGCCATGGACTGCGTGGAGGTGGCCCCGGCCTATGACCACGCGGAATTGACCAGCCATGCTGCGGCCACCATGGTGTGGACGTATGTGTGCGGTCAGGTAGCCAAGCGCCAGGGCCTTCTTTGATTTGGCCGCGCCCGCAGACCCCACGCAGAACAAACTAGCCATGTCTTCGCTGCTGCAAACGGACTCCGGGCTCACGCGCGGTAGCTATTACGAGGCCAGCGTTGTCCGTCCCGCGCCGCTGCCGCCTTTGGAGGGCGAGGTCCCAACGGACGTCGTGATTGTGGGCGCCGGTTTTGCCGGTTTGTCGGCCGCCATCGAATTGGCACAGCGCGGTTTTAAAGTGGTCGTACTCGAGGCCGATCGGGTCTGCGGCGGCGCATCCGGGCGCAATGGTGGTCAGGTCATCGTGGGCTATGCCAGCGGTCAAGGCGAGTTGGAGCGACAACTGGGTATGCCCGCGGCGCGCCAACTATGGGAGTTATCGCTGGCAGCCATCGACCTGATGGATGCGCGCATTGCCCAATGGGGCATAGACTGCGAGCGCCGCAACGGCTATTTGTATGTAGCCGACGGCCCGCGTAAAGCGCGCGCACTGGACGCTGAAATGGACGCGATGGACAAGACGTATGGCCTGCCCACCCAACGCGCTTACGGTGCCGATGTGCGCGCCTTTATCGACAGCCCGCGCTATGCGGCATGCGCCTATGAAAAGCGCTCGGGGCATGTGCACCCTTTGAAATACGGGCTGGGCTTGGCGCGCGCCGCGCTGGCGCTGGGCGTGCAGATTTTTGAGGGCACGCCCGCGCTGGCGCTAGAGCAGGGCAGCGGCGTCGTGGTACGCACTGCCAACGGTGCAGTGCGTGCCAGCCATGCGTTGTTGGCAGGCAATTGCACTTTGTCCGCCTTCGGGCCGCAGCTGGCGCCTGCGATAGCGGCGCGCATTATGCCGGTGGGCACCTATATCGTGGCCACCGAACCCTTGGAGCCGGCACTGGTGCAGCGCCTGCTGCCCAGCGGCGCAGCGGTCTGTGACAACAATGTGGTGCTGGACTATTTCCGTTTCAGCCAGGATGCGCGCTTGCTGTTTGGTGGACGCGTCAGCTACTCCAGCCGCACACCGGCGCGTTTGCAGCAAGTAATGGCCTCGCGTATGGCGGCCGTGTTTGCGCCACTGCGTGACACCTCGATTGCTTTTACCTGGGGCGGCTTCGTCGACATCAGCATGAACCGCGCCCCCGATTTCGGGCGTTTGGGCAAGAATATCTATTACCTGCAAGGCTTTAGCGGCCACGGCGTGGCGCTGACCGGCTTGGCGGGGCAGCTGGTGGCCCAGGCCATCGCCGGCGAAGCCTCGCGCTTAGAACTGTTTTCCCGCCTGCAACACCGTAACTTTCCGGGTGGCGCCTTGTTGCGCGCCCCGGTCCTGGTGCTGGGCATGCTCTACCACCGGCTGCGCGATTGGATCTAAGGCTGACCTAATCGGGTGCACAATGGCGCATCAAAACAGGAGCGTGGCCCGGCCCTCTGGCCCGACCCGCTGCAGTGGAGGCACTACACCATGTCCGAACCTAAAAATATGTCTTTCAATGACCTCGAGCAGTGGCTCAATGAGCGCCGCGTCACCGAGGTGGAATGCCTGGTCCCTGACTTAACCGGTGTCGCCCGCGGCAAAATTTTGCCCCGCGCCAAGTTCACCGAAGACCGGGGCATGCGCTTGCCCCAGGCCATTGTGGCCATGGGCGTGACCGGAGAATTTCCGCAAAGCGGGCCCTATTACGATGTGATTGAGCCCACCGATCGGGATATGCAATTGCGCCCCGATCCGTCTACTGTGCGCATCGTCCCCTGGGCGACCGACCCGACAGCGCAGGTGATACACGACTGCTTTGACCACCAGGGCAAGCTGGTGCCTTTTGCGCCGCGCAGCGTCTTGCGCAAAGTGTGTGAGCTCTTTGCCGCCGAGGGGCTCAAGCCCATCGTGGCGCCGGAGTTGGAGTTTTACCTGACGGCGCGTAACACCGACCCCAATACCTTACTCAAAGCGCCGATTGGCCGCAGCGGCCGCGCCGAAACCTCGCGCCAGGCTTACAGCATCGACGCGGTTAATGAGTTCGACCCACTGTTCGAAGAAATTTACGACTATTGCGACAAGATGGAACTTAATGTGGATACTTTGATCCATGAAGTGGGCGCCGGGCAAATGGAGATCAACTTTTTCCACAACGAACCACTGGGCCTGGCCGACGAGGTATTTTTCTTCAAGCGAACCGTACGCGAAGCGGCCTTGCGCCACGATATGTACGCCACTTTTATGGCCAAGCCGATTGCCGGTGAACCGGGTAGTGCCATGCACGTGCACCAGAGTTTGGTGGACGTGCAAACCGGAAAAAACGTGTTCAGCAAAGAGGACGGCAGTGCGTCCGACATGTTTATGCACTACATAGGCGGCTTGCAGCGCTATATCCCAGCGGCTATGGCATTGGTGGCGCCCTATGTGAACAGCTACCGCCGCCTGACCCGCCACTCGGCAGCGCCCATCAATATTGAATGGGGCTACGACAACCGCTCGGTAGGCATTCGCTCGCCGATCTCTGCGCCCTCGGCGCGCCGGGTGGAAAACCGGGTGATTGGCTCGGATGCCAACCCCTATGTGGCCATGGCCATGACCTTGGCTTGCGGTTATTTGGGCATCAAAAACAAAATCTCGCCTAAGCCCGAAATGAAGGGCGATGCTTATTTGTCACCCTACGCGCTGCCACGCAGCCTGGGCGAAGCGCTGGACTGGTTGCGCCGCGAGTCTGACTTGCACGACGTGCTGGGCAAAGAGTTCATCACGGTGTATTCCGAAATCAAAGAACTGGAATTTGAAGAGTTTATGAAAGTAATTTCCCCGTGGGAGCGCGAGCACTTGCTGCTGCATGTCTAAGCCCTCGATTGCGTTGCGGCTATCGCCCCTTGATATTTTTGAGCGTCCATTATTGTCCCTACCCACTGCCATGAATTCACTTGTCGATACCGGCCATATCCAGGCGCTCGATAGCGCGCATTTTTTGCATCCTTTTACCGATTTCAAGGACCTCCATGCGCGTGGCGCGCGTGTCATGACCGAGGCCAAAGATATTTATGTGTGGGACTCTGAAGGCAAGCGCGTCTTAGATGCCATGAGCGGTTTGTGGTGCGTCAATGTGGGCTATGGACGTAAGGAATTGGCAGATGCCGCGCATGCGCAAATGTGTAAGCTGCCTTACTACAACAGTTTTTTTCAAACCACCAATGTGCCTGCGGCTACCTTGGCAGCGCGCCTGGCCTCGCTAGCGCCCACGCTGGGCGGGCGCAGTTTTGAACATGTGTTTTATTCTTCCAGCGGCAGCGAGAGCAATGACTCCAATGTGCGCATGGTGCGCCGCTACTGGGATTTGCTGGGCCAGCCCGAGCGCAAAATCATCATCAGCCGCACCAATGCCTACCACGGTAGCACCATGGCCGGCGCGTCTTTGGGCGGTATGAGCGGTATGCACGCCCAGGGCGATTTGCCCATTCCCAACATCAGCCACATCGGCCAGCCCTATTTTTTCGAGAACGCAGAGCCTGGCGAGTCGGCGCATGATTTTGGAATCCGCGCGGCTGGGTGGTTGGAAGCGCGCATCCTGGCGCTGGGTGCGGAAAAAGTAGCGGCTTTTATTGCCGAGCCGGTACAGGGTGCGGGTGGTGTCATCATCCCGCCGGCCAGTTACTGGCCCGAGATCCAGCGTATCGTGGACCAATACGGCATTTTGCTGATCAGCGACGAGGTGATTTGTGCCTTTGGACGCTTAGGCCACTGGTTTGCGTACGAAAAATTTGGCTACCGTCCCGACCTCATTACCTTTGCCAAGGCGGTGACCAGTGGCTACATCCCCTTGGGCGGCGTCATGGTGGGCGACCGTGTGGCCAAGGTCTTGATAGAGCAGGGCGGTGAGTTCAACCACGGTTACACCTATAGCGGCCACCCGGTGGCCTGCGCGGTGGCGCTGGCCAATCTGGACATCATGGAGGGCGAAAACCTGGTGGGCCGGGTGCGTGAGGATGTGGGCCCTTATTTGGCCGCGCAGTTTGCGACTTTGCTGGACCACCCCTTGGTGGGGCAGGCGGAAACCTGTGGTCTGATGGCCGGCTTGGTATTGGTCAAGGACAAGACGACCAATGCGGTGTTCCCGCCGGACTTGTCGGTGGGCATGGTGTGTCGTGGGCACTGTTTTGCCAATGGCCTGATCATGCGCGCGGTGGGCGACCGCATGATTATTGCGCCGCCCCTGACCATTACCCACGCGCAAATCGACGGAATGATGGGTTTGATCCGGCTGGCATTGGATAAAACCTTGGCCGATGCCAGGCGATCGGGCTGGATGTAGCCAAAACTATAATTTCGGTTTTCTACCGCTGAGGGCGTCTGCCGCCTCGGTACTGTCTGGTTTTTTCAACGCTAAAAAGTGGAGGTTTTCCTGATGTCTAAATACGTATTGAGCCTGAGCCTGGTGGCGCTGGCGCTTGCTGCTTGCGGCAAAAAACAAGAAGCTGCGGCGCCTGCGGCAGCCCCGGTGGCCAGCGCGGCAGCGGAGGAAAAAGTCCTGAATATTTACAACTGGCCCGATTACATTCCGGAGGGCATGATCGCCGCCTTCGAGAAAGAGACCGGCATCAAGGTTAATTACGACACCTTTGAAACCAATGAGGCGCTCAACGCCAAGTTGGTGGCTGGTAACACTGGTTATGACATCGTAGTGCCCGGCACCGCCTTCAGCCCCGCCCAGGTCGAAGCCGGCTTCTTCCAGCCACTGGACCGCGCCAAGCTGAAAAACTATGGCAATTTGGATAGCGACATCATGGCGGCCTTGGCCAATGCTGATCCCGGCAATAAACACCTCGTCCCCTGGGCCTGGGGCTTTACCACCGTAGGTATCAACCGCACCAAAGCCGAAAAAGCCCTGGGTAAGATGCCTATGCCTGAAAACGCCTGGGACCTGGTGTTCAAGCCGGAGTACACCTCCAAGCTCAAGTCCTGCGGCATTGCCTACCTGGACTCGCCCACCGAGATCATCCCGCCCGCTTTGCACTACATCGGCAAAGACGCATATTCCAATGACCCGGCAGACCACAAAGCCGCCGTGGACATGCTGGCCAAAGTGCGTAAAGACATCCGCATCTTTAGCTCCACCATGATCGACGACATTGCCGGTGGCAAAGCTTGCGCGGTAGTGGGTTGGTCTGGCGACATCAATATCGCTGCCGGTCGCGCCAAGGAAAACGGCTCTAAAGACGTGATCGAAGCCTTGTTGCCCAGCACCGGCGGCATGATTTTCTTTGACTCCATGGCCATTACCAAAGATGCCAAGCACCCTGGCAATGCGCATGCCTTCATTGACTTCTATTTGCGCGCCGAAAGCGGCGCCCAGGTGTCCAATGAAATGAGCTACCCCACGGGCAATAAAGCCGCCATGGAAAAAATGAAGCCCGAAGTCTCTGGCAACAAAACCATTTTCATCGAACCCGCGGTGGCTGCCAAAATGGTTAAGCCCGGCAAGTTCACCAACGAAGGCCGCGAGGGCATGGCCAACGCTTTTACCAGCTTCAAAAAAGGCAAGTAAACCTAAGCGCCTTAGGCAGGAGGACTGTTCCATGCATAGCGTGAGCAGTCCTTTTTTATTGCCAGCAGCCTGATTGCCTCGCCATGCGACTGCTCTCTGATCGATTCAAGCGCTTGCCCGCACCGGGCCGGCGTTTTGTTATTGGCGTGCCCATGGCGTGGCTGTTGTTTTTCTTCATGCTGCCCTTTTTGGTCTTGCTCTACATCAGCTTTGTCGATATGGGCAACGACATCCACCCCTTTAAGCCGCTGTGGGACGCCCAAGCAGGCGTGCTGCGCCTGAAGTACGAGAACTACAGCAGTATTTTTTCCAGTGCCGAAGGCGGCGGGCTGGTGCAGACCATTTACGTCGAGGCCTATCTACGATCTTTGGCGTACGCCTTGTGCACTGCGGTTTTTTGTCTTTTGCTGGGCTACCCGTTTGCGTACGCCATCGCGCGCTCCGCGCCGGCCGTGCGCCCGGCACTGCTGATGATGGTGATGCTGCCTTTTTGGACGTCGTTTTTATTGCGGGTCTACGCCTGGAAGGGCATCTTGGCCGACCAAGGCGTGCTCAACCGCCTGATGCTGGCCCTGGGCCTGGTGCACGAGCCGGTGCAAATGCTCTATACCAATGTGTCTATGTTGGTCGGTATGACCTATGTGTATTTGCCTTTTATGGTGCTGCCTTTGTATGCCACCTTGGTCAAGTTGGACATGCGTTTGTTGGAAGCAGCGCACGATCTGGGTGCCTCGCCTTTTAAAGCTTTTTGGTTGGTAACCGTGCCGCTATCGCGCGCAGGCATCATCGCTGGTTTTATGCTGGTATTCATCCCGGCGGTGGGGGAGTTTGTGATTCCATCCTTGTTGGGCGGGCCGGAGAACATCATGGTCGGCCGCGTGGTCTGGGATGAGATGTTCACCAGTAACAATTGGCCGCGTGCCAGCGCGCTGGCCGTGAGCATGATTGCGCTGATCGTGGTGCCGCTAGCCTTGTATTACCGCTCGGCCGCGCAGTCCTCGCTGCACAAGGCCTAGCCCAGCCATGTACCGCCTACTTCAAAAGTATTTTGGCCGCGCTTGGATGGTGCTGATCTTTCTGTTCCTGTATTTGCCGCTGTTGTTCATGGTGGTGTTTTCTTTCAATAGCAGCCGCCAGGATGCGGTGTTTACCGGCTTTTCGCTGCGCTGGTACGAGGCGCTGGGCCGCGATAACAAAATTGTCGAGGGCTTTGGACTGTCCTTGCAGATTGCATTGGCGACCGGAATTTTGTCCGCGGTATTAGGCACTTTTGCCGCTTTTGTGCTGGTGCGTTACCAGCGTTTTACCGGGCGCACCGTGTTCTCGGGCATGGTTAACGCGCCTTTGGTGATGCCTGAGGTGGTCATCGGCCTGTCTTTACTGCTGCTGATGGTGGGCATCCAAAACGTGTTTGGCTGGCCCGAGCGTGGCTTGTTAACCATTATTTTGGGTCATACGCTCTTGGGCATGGCCTATGCCATGGTGGTGGTGCAGTCGCGTTTGCTGGAAGTGGACCGCTCGATTGAAGAAGCTGCGATGGACTTGGGCGCGCGCCCGGCGCAGGTGTTTTTTCTGGTCACTCTGCCCAATATCGCCCAGGCCATCATTGCCGGGTTTTTGCTGTCCTTTACCTTGTCTTTCGACGATGTAGTGATTTCAGAATTCCTGTCTGGACCGGGCGTCAACACCTTGCCGCAAGTCATCTTCGGATACGCCAGAAGAGGTATCAATCCGACGATTTACGCCGCAGCCACCTTACTTATCAGTGTGATCACGATTGCGGTCATCGCTTACAGTGTGCAGGTGGCGCGCCAGGCGCGGCGGCGGGCGCTGGAGGCGCAGCAGGCGTCTTCCGAAGTGGTGGCGCCGGTTTAAGATGGGCACGCAACAGGAATTTGCGGCGACGGCGGCCAGCCAAATAGCCTTGGCCTTAGCCCAAACCGCATTACCATGGCAGGGCGTGGGGTCAGGCCTGTGCCTGTGTTGTTCAGTTTTTGATTGTTGTAAAGGAGATGGTCGTGGCTACACATCGTGATTTCGCATTCGGGCGCAAACTGACAATGGGGCTGGCCGTGGCTTGCAGCCTGTTCACCGCGGCGATGCCTGCCCAGGCTGAGGAGGAAAAAGTCCTCAACATCTACAACTGGTCAGACTATCTTGCAGAAGACACCATCCCCAACTTCGAAAAAGAGACCGGCATCAAGGTGCGTTACGACACCTACGACAACAACGAAATCCTGCATGCCAAGCTGGTCGCCGGTAAAACTGGCTACGACATCGTGGTGCCGTCTTCCACCTTTGCCCGTTTACAAATCGATGGCGGATTACTCGCCAAACTGGATAAATCGCAACTGCCGAATCTGAAAAACCTGGACCCGGATATCCAGGCCCAAATCGCCACCATCGATCCGGGCAACCAATACCTGGTGAACTGGCTCTGGGGCTACACCACCATCGGAATCAACACCGCCAAAGTCAAGGCAGCGCTGGGTAACGAACCCATGCCCGCAAATGTCTGGGAGCTGTTTTTCAACCCCAAATACGCCAGCAAACTCAAAAGCTGTGGTGTCAGCACCTTGGACAGCGCGACCGAAGTCTTGCCCGCGGCTCTGCACTACCTGGGTAAAGACCCGTTTAGCAAAAACGCCGAGGACTACAAAGAGGCGCTGGCCTTGCTCAAGGGCGTGCGCCCGTATGTGACGCTGTTTAGCTCGTCGGGCTATATCAATGACATGGCCAGCGGCTCGATCTGCCTGGCCTTGGGCTGGAACGGCGATATCAATATTGCGCGCGCCCGCGCCATCGAAGGCAAAACCGGGCAGGACGTGGTGGCCTTGGTTCCCAAGACGGGTGCGGTACTGTTTTTCGACATGATGGCGATTCCAGCGGATGCCGCGCATCCGCAAAACGCCCTGAAGTTTATGAACTACATCATGCGTCCCGAGGTGCATGCCGGCCTGACCAACAAGGTGAAGTACGCCAATCCCAACAAAGAGTCACGCAAGTTCATCAACCCGGAGGTCGCCAAGAACCCGTCGGTATTTCCCTCAAGTGCCGAGATGGCGACCATGGTGGCGCCCAAGGCTTTGAGCAATGATGTGCGCCGTCTGGCTACGCGCGCTTACACTTCCTTCAAAACTGGTATCTAAGCGCACCCCAACCCCAGGCAGGAACTTCGCGTGGCACTGAACGATGCTTTAACGCGTGCTGCACCGCCAGCACCGTTTTTACAAATCCAACACATTGTCAAAAAGTTTGACGATGTGTTTGCGGTAGACGATGTGAGCCTGGACATCGCGCAGGGCGAGATTTTTGCCTTGCTCGGTTCGTCGGGCTGCGGTAAATCTACCTTGCTGCGCATGCTGGCCGGTTTTGAGGTGCCGACCTCGGGCCAGATCCTGCTGGCCGGGCAAGACATTGTGGGCCTGGCACCCTACGAGCGCCCCATCAATATGATGTTCCAAAGCTATGCGTTGTTCCCGCACCTGACGGTGTGGGAGAACGTCGCCTTTGGCCTCAAGCGCGATGGCATGCCCAAAGACCAGATCCAAGAGCGGGTGACGCAGATGCTGGACCTGGTGCAGCTCAAGCAATACGCCAAGCGCAAGCCGCACCAGCTATCGGGTGGGCAGCAGCAGCGCGTGGCGCTGGCGCGCAGCCTGGCCAAACGTCCCAAGCTGCTATTGCTGGACGAGCCTTTGGGCGCACTGGACGCCAAGCTGCGCCAGCGTACGCAGTTGGAATTGGTCGACATCATTGAGCGCGTGGGCGTGACCTGCGTGATGGTGACCCACGACCAGGAAGAGGCCATGACCATGGCCACGCGTATTGGCGTGATGAGCGAGGGCAAGATTTTGCAAATCGGCAAACCAGCCGAGATATACGAAACGCCCAATTGCCTGTTTGTCGCCGACTTTATCGGCACCGTCAATATCTTCAAAGGCGCGGTGGAAGTAGATGAGCCTGACCATGTCGTCATTGGTTCGGCCGATTGCAAACACTATGTCAGCCACGGTATCACCGGCACCCAGGGGATGGACGTGCATGTAGCGGTGCGGCCCGAAAAAATGTCCATCCAAAGCGAGCCGGTCACGGATGCGCAGCGCGAACTGGCTGCCGAAGTGGGCTGCAACCTTGCGCAGGGCGTGATTACCGAATTGGCCTACTTGGGCAGCCTGACCACTTACCACGTCAAACTTGCCAGCGGCCTGGTGGTCAAGGTGACACATACCAATGATGCACGCCACGGCAGTTCCTCGCTGACCTGGGGTGACGCGGTCTATGTCTGGTGGTCCGGCAGCGACGTGGTGGTGCTAACGCGCTAAGGCCATGAGCGCAATCGCCACCTCGCATCCTGGCTACGCCCATTGGCTTGGGCGCTGGGGCCGGGTGGCGGTGATCAGCGTGCCCATGGTATTTTTGCTGCTGGTGTTTTTGCTCCCGTTTCTGGTGGTCTTCAAAATCAGCGTGTCCGAGATGGATACGGTTTTTTTCAAAGACGTGCTCAGCATCAAAGACGATGCGCTGGTGCTGGCCTTGCGCTTTGGCAATTACATCAGTCTGACCCAAGATGCGCTGTACCTCACCGCCTACCTCAGCTCTATCAAGATTGCGGCCATCACCACGGCGATTTGCTTATTCATCGCATACCCCTTTGCCTACTTTCTGGCACGCAGCCCCGCTGATCGCCGTCCGGCCTTGTTGATGCTGGTGATGTTGCCGTTTTGGACCTCGTTTTTGCTGCGCGTGTATGCCTGGAAGATGCTCTTGGCCGACGCCGGTGTGTTCAACAACCTTGCCATGGCACTGGGCTTGATCGCTGCGCCGATCAAGATGATGAACACCCCTTTTTCGCTGGTGCTGGGCATGGTCTACACCTATGTGCCATTCATGATCTTGCCGCTCTACGCTAATTTGGTGAAGATGGACTTAAGCCTCCTGGAAGCTGCGCTGGATTTGGGCGCTACGCCCTGGCAAGCCTTTTGGCGCATCACCGTGCCTTTGTCGGCCAGCGGGATCATTGCCGGCTCCATGCTGGTGTTTATCCCTTGCGTCGGCGAGTTTGTGATTCCGGAGTTGCTAGGTGGTCCCGAGACCTTGATGATCGGTCATGTACTGTGGGACGAGTTTTTCGGCAACAACGACTGGCCCATGGCCGCCAGCGTAGCCGTGGTCATGGTCGGGCTCATCATCATCCCGCTCGCCCTGTTTAACAAACACCAGGCCGAAAGCACGGCCGGGGGCCGCGCATGAGCGCCTTGGGCCGCAGCACCGCAGTGGCATGGATGGGCGGGGTCTATGTATTTTTGTACCTGCCTATCGTGACATTGATGCTGTTTAGCTTCAATGCCAGCCCCATGGTGACGAACTGGGGCGGTTTTTCGCTGCGTTGGTACCAGGCTTTGATGCAAGATGCCGAAATCATTGATGGCTTCAAGTTGTCTTTAAAGATCGCGTTTGCCACCGGTTGTTCGTCGGTGCTACTTGGTACCTTGGCGGCCATCACCTTGCACCGCTTTAAGCGCTTTCCCGGTCGCACCTTGTTTGCGGGCATGGTCAATTCGCCGCTGGTGATGCCCGAGGTCATCATCGGGCTGTCTTTGCTGCTGATGCTCGTGTCGGTACAAAAAATATTTGGTTTCCCGGACCGGGGTTTTGGCACCATCTGGCTTGGCCATACCTTGCTGGGCATGGCCTACGCCACCGTGGTGGTGCTCTCGCGCTTGCAGGAAATGAGCCCCTCTCTGGAAGAGGCGGCGCAAGACCTGGGCGCCTTGCCGCTTCAAGTGTTTTTCCTCATCACCCTTCCTCTGATTTCGCAGGCGCTGGCTTCGGCTTGGCTGCTGACCTTTACCTTGTCGCTGGATGATGTGGTAATTTCGGCCTTTCTCAACGGACCTGGATCCACTACCATGCCGATTACGATATTTAGCCGTGCCCGGCTGGGCCTGAACCCCAGCGTCAACACGGTGGCCACGCTGACGGTGGTGGTGGTGAGCCTCGGCGTGCTCGCGGCGAGTGTGTGGATGTCCCGCCTTGAGAGGCGCAGGGCGCAGGAAATGGCAGCGGCGTACCGCAAAGTGGATTAGCCTGGATGCACCGGGCGCGAACCGATTTATTGACTTAAAGGAGTGTGCAATGAACTTGAAGAAAAAAATGTGGATCGTGGCTTTGGCCGGCGTACTCCCCTGGGCCGGTGCGCATGCCCAATCAGCGGCCGACTTGCAAAAAGAAATCGAAGCCCTCAAAGCGCAATTGCAGAGCTTGCAAAAAAAGGTGGAGGCGATGAGTGCGCAGCCCGAGGCTACCCCGCTGGTGCAGCAGGTCAACCGCTTGGAGCAGCGTTTGGACTTGGGTGAGGACGAGACCGAAAAATCTGGCTTTAAGGGTCTGAAAATAAATGGTGTGATTGAGGCCGCCTACAAGCGCAACACGATTGACGCCAGCCATGAATTTGGTGCTAGCGCAGGTTATGGGGTAGGCGAGTTCGGTATGGTCCAGATCACCAAAGAATCACAAGACGGCGAAGGTGTGGATTGGACGCTGCGCTTATTGCCGGGCGGCGACCCGCTGGTGCAAGAAGCCTCGCTATCGATTCCTTTGAACAAAACCACACGCATCATCGCCGGCCTGATACCCGATTTTCAAGGCTATGAATATGTGTTCCCGAATGCCAACCCGACATTGGGCAACCAGCTAATCACCCACAACGCTTTGTACGATTTGGCAGGTGCCACCTCCTACACCGGCGTTGGAATGGCCTATACGCTCGATGGTGGCAAGTATGCGTTTAAGTGGGTGGTAGGAAATGCAGACGGGGCCTCGGATACAGGCAAAGGCGACTTTGCCAATGGTGACATCAAAGGATTTACGCGCGCCAAAATGGTACTTGACCCAATTTCTGGTGAGATGGCGCCACTGACCTCTGGATCGGCAACCGAGGAGGATCAGATATATCCTTCCAATTCAACTCCCAAAACCACTGTTTTCGCTTACCGCGGTGATTGGTATGTCAACGATACGACCTATGTCGGTTTGTCCGGCCTGCATGGACGGGGAAACCGGGTATTTGACATCATGGCGCTCGATGGCGGAATCACACGGGGTGACTGGCAGCTCAACGGGCAATTCAGTATCGGCCGTATGGACCGCGCCGGTGCCAACGGCGGTGGTACCAGCTGGCAGGGCGTATCGGGTCTGGTGGGTTACAAAATTGTGCCCCGCCTGCAATTGCTGGCACGTGCAGATTACTTGATGAACGGCGAGAACGGTGGCGGTACGTATTACGATAACGGGGGCGTGTACGGTAACGGCTTAGGCCCGGAGCGCGCGTCCGACGGCAGCTTCGCTTACGACGCTGACACCGGCTTGGCGACCAAAGGCGCGAACTTGATGCGTTTAACCTTAGGTACCAACTACCAAGTCAATTCCACGACCCAGTGGAAAACCGAGTTTCGTTTAGACCAATCGAGCGGCTATAACTTTCTGAATACTGATGGCGTGACCTACAGCAAAGACAAGCAATCAATGGCAACTTCGCTGGTCTTATCCTTCTAAGTCTGCTTCAAACCATCCCAAAAGGGCCGCTACATGCGGCCCTTTTTGTTGGTGCGCCCAGCATGGGCGCACACCTGCGGGTGCAAGTCCCGCTGCGAGCTGGTCACAGTGAGCAAAGTGAAGCGCAACTGCGTGATGGCGACCGAGCGTGGGAAGGAAGCGTGGAGCGTAAATCGCGAGCCGATGGACAAGAACCG
>CANFVA010000045.1 GCA_947450255.1 Comamonadaceae bacterium | reverse complement strand
CTACCCCGAAGCGCAGCTGGGCAAGGTGGACCTGCAAGCGATTGCCAATGTCAACCAGCTCAAAGCCCTGGTCGATGCCTGCCGCAATTTGCGCGGCGAGATGAATGTGTCACCGGCGACCAAAATGCCGCTGTTCGCCCTGGGCAACGCCGACTTCATGCGCGCCAATGCCAAGGTATTGCAAGCGCTGGCCAAGCTCAGCGATGTAAAAGTGTTTGACGACGAAGCCGCCTGGCAAAGCGCAGCCCAAGCCGCACCGGTGGCCGTGGTGGGCGACATCCGCATGTGCTTGTTTATTGAAGTGGATGTGGCGGCAGAGAAGGTGCGCCTGTCCAAAGAAATCGCGCGCCTGGAAGGCGAAATTACCAAGGCCCAAGGGAAGCTTTCCAACGAAGCCTTTGTCGCGAAAGCGCCACCTGCGGTGATTACCCAAGAGCGGCAACGGGTGGCGGATTTTGAAAGCACATTGCAGAAAGTGCAGGGGCAGTTGGGGCGCTTGGCCTAAGGCGTTGCGCTACACCGCCTTGACCGATACCTGCCCGCCAGCGGAATCAAACCGCGCTTGCGCCGCTCTCTTCCAGTTGGGCTATGGCCTGCTGGATATGGGTTTGCGCAAAGGCCACCGCTTCGCTCCACGGCATTGCAGCACCACGGGCCTGGGCTAGCTTAAAGCCGTCGATTCCCAAACTTTTGCGCAAGCGCGCCACCGCACCGTGCAAATCCGGAATAAGCGTGGCTGCGGTGGCATCGGACGCCATACCACCATGGACAACGGCCGCCGCCTCAGCGTAACCCAAACGCTCAAACACCACAATCAAGGCGGCCTTCCATGCCGCAATCAAACTCAGGTTGCGGCCCTGGGCGTAGGACTGCAAGGCCCGCGAAAAGGCCTGCAAAGCTAGCAATGGCGTGCCACTGCGCGCTTGGGTGGCGGCCAGCCACAAGACAATAAATGATTCGATCAAGCGGTTACCCACCGCCCGCGCCAGGAGCGCACCGCGCTCAATATCGGCGATACAGGCAGCAGGATCGGTCTTTTCTAACGCTGCACCGCGTCCCATATAGATCAATGCCTGAGCACAGGGCATCGAATCGACCGATAGCAAATCTAGTGCGCGTGTAGCCAGCGCCAAGGCTTCGTCGCTGCTCCCACTCATGCCCGCTAAAGCCACATAATTTCCCAGGCAATAGCGGTCGTGTGCGTCGCTGGGGTGTTCGGACGCAGTTTTGGCAAGCGCCAGCGCCTGGTCGAAATTTCCCTGGTAAAAATTTAAATAGGCCAGTTGGATATAGCTCCAGACAATGGGCACAAAGCCCGACTGGCCGAGCAAGGCCACCGAGTCCTGTGCGTAGCCCCGCACCGCGTCAAACCTAAACCCCGCCCAGGCACTATTGGATGCCCAGCACAGTAGCACAGGCAAATAGGGGTGCTGGCGCTGCTTGGCCTCATCCACCACCTCTTGCACCCAACCCGCTGCAAACTCATGCGCGCTGCTGCGGGCAATTTCGCAAATATAGGCCACCAACTCGATGGCGCTGTCCATTTGGTTGTGGCTTTTGAGGTATTTGTAGGCCAGTTGCACATTGCTAGCCTCCTCGTCAAGCCAGCGGTAAACCGATGGTTCATCGGCACTGCGCCAGAGCGTAAATTGCTGCTTTGCCTGCCCCAGAAAATAATGCGCATGCGCCTCGTGCGCCGATCCAAGTTGGCCCTTTTCCAGCAATTGTGCGTGCGCAAATTGGCGTATCGTCTCCAGCATCCCATAGCGCACCTGCAAGCCTGAATGGTCGGTAGTCAAAAGCGATTTGCGCACCAGCGAATCGAGCAAATCCAGCACGCCAAGCGGGGGAGCATGGCCAGCGCCCACGACGGCTTGTACCGCTTCCACATAAAAACCGCCGGCAAAGACGCAAACCTGCAACAACACGCAGCGCTCAGCCGCCGACAGCAGATCGTAAGACCACTGCACCGCTTTGTCCAAGGTTTGATGCCGGTCCACCCCGCCTCGCACCCCAACCGTGAGCAGTTGGTAACGGGTGGTGAGGTGGTCTCTGATTTGACTGGCGGTCATAGACCGCGTACGCACAGAAGCGAGCTCAATGGCCAGCGGTAAGCCGTCTAGTTGTTGGCAGATATCGACCAGCACTTGGGCCTGGTTATCCCAGCTCAGATGCGGTGCGACACCGCGTGCCCTGTCCATAAAAAGCTGTACAGCGGGTGAGTCCAGGCCCGCCTCCACGCTCAGCGGCGTGACCGGCCAGCTTTGTTCCCCCTCCACCAGCAAAGGCTCGCGGCTGGTAGCCAGAACCCGCAGTCCGGCACAGCTAGACAAAAGTTCGCGTGTCAATTTGGCCGCAGCGGGTAACACATGCTCACAGTTATCCAAAATCAGCAGCATATGCCTTTGGCCCAAGGCCTCGCGTAGCGTCTGCATCAAAGTCTTCCCCACCTTTTGGGCAATATGCAATGCAGAGGCCAAAGCCGCCTCGATGGCACTGTCTGGCTCTAGCGCAGCCAACTCTAAGAAAAGAACGCCATCAACAAAGCCCTGGTGCATATGCCGGCCCAGTTCGATGGCAAGTCTTGTTTTACCTGACCCTGCCAAACCGATCAAGGTAATCAGCCGGCCCTCGCTCAGCAACAAACTGATGTCCTGTACATCCTGATCACGGCCAAAAAACCGGGTACTTGGTATTGGAGGGCCCATGGGCCGCTCTGACAATGCTGTCGGGTCTTTTCCATCTTCGAAAGCGATGGCCTCTACCTCGGCCACAAAGCGATACCCCCGGCTCGCAACGGTGCGGATCGCCTGTGTACCGAAGATCTTTCGCAGCGCTGAAATTTGCACTGTGAGGTTGTTGTCCTCCACCACCATGCCGGGCCAGACCGCGCGAAACAACTCGGCCTTGGGCACCACACGATCGCGATGCTGCACCAGAAAGAAGAGCAAATCAAAGGCGCGTGAACCGATGGTTATGGGCTGGCCGTTTAGCAAAACGCGCCGTGTATCTGGAAAAATTTCTATCGAACCCACGCGCCATATCCTCATATGTTTCTCCGATATTAAATTAGCCATTATTTTTTATATCATTTTTTAATATTATTTAGCATTTATTAAGAAGTTTTAATGTTTATCTACCGATTGACCTTGAGAATTGCCCGGTCAGGGAAAGCCGGTGGCGTTAAGCCAGTATGCCGATACCGGACAAATATGGTCTATGCAATTTGCTCACCCGCCGGGCTACTGCACGTCATAACTTAAAGGGAATTACAAATGAAAACATGTATCACACTAAGTGCGCTCGCCATCACACTACTTGGTTGTGGAGGGGGTGGCGGGGGCGGTGGCGGGGGCGGCAGCGTTAACGAACAGAGCGCAAATGCCAATGCTACGGAGGGGATATGGAGTGGCAGCACCAAAGACAGCGCCGGCCATATGACGGATGTCCTTTTCGTGGCACTTGAAAATGGTGAGTTGTGGGGAATACAGGTTACTGCCGCAACAAGCTCCGGTGGTGTTATGCATGGAAATATTCAGCCCAATAATGGTTCATTTTCATCCACCATGCGAATGTACTTCTCCGATAAAGACACGATTACCACCTGGACTACCAGCGGAAATTACACATCCAAAGCAACGCTTAATTTCACTGGCGACACACCGTTACAAACCACCTATAACAATGCCTACGCGACGAGGGCCAGCCTTAGCGATTTAGCAGGCACCTACAGCAGCAATGTCATCAGCAAAAATAATGCAGCGTTAGATGTTGACGTTAGCATCGATAGCAGAGGAAAAATCAGCGGTGGCGATGCGAGTTCGTGTTTTGTAATAGGGCAGGCTGCACCGCGTGCATCGGGTAAAAATGTTTTTGATGTGACGCTCAATGCGCAAGGCAATGATTGCCCATCTGGCACCAGTAGCACCTCAGGTATTGGCATTTTGCTTGGAAATGAATTTACGGTGTTTACTGAAAACGCGGCAAATAACAATGTAATTGGTTTCTCGGGCAATAAATAATTGTTCGCATATTCACAGCCTGTGGGTTTGCCATTGGCATCCCGCCCCATTTCCAATAGCTTTCCTAATTACCCATGCTGATGCAAACCACCTGCGGCGGGATAGCCGCGATAGCTACTGAAAAACTATTGGGCGTACTACCAAGACAGATCAAGCTAACTGCCAAGCAAAGTAAATTTGTTGCCGGTGTCGCCGATGGCAAGAGCCTGGTAGCAGCATATCGGGCTTCTTATGCCACGCAAGCAAATGACAAAGTTGTGAGCGTGAGTGCCCATGAGTTAATGCGAAATCCAAAAATAGTTGCGGCCATCAAGACTATGGTGGCTCAAAAATCGCGTGAATCCAAGCATGCAAGCACTGAGGCAAAAGCTAAACTTTTCCTGGTGGAGCAACTCATGCAAACCTGCCGCAATTGCCAAGACGAAGCGCTGCGCCTCAGGGCCTTGGAGTTGTTGGCGGCCAGTATGGGGATTGTCGTCACCACCGAGGAGGCGTCCCACCCCGATTAGGCTGTCTCGGAGATACGAATGCTTGCTTGTGTCATGGTGGGCGCTGGATCGCAGGCGCTTGGTTTATTGATTTTTCTATTCCACGCGAAGTACACCGGTCTGACACCGAAGTATGGGCTATATTTTCCCCACCAAGCCATTTAGCCGCTGCAACAATTCCCCCGCATCCACCCCCACATGCAGTAAGGCGCGCACCGCAGGGTTAAGAAAGCCTTGCGCCACCATGCTATCGAGCATGGCGATCAGCGGGTCGTAATAGCCTGCGACGTTTAGCAAACCAAAGGGTTTGTGGTGCATGCCAAGCTGGTACCAGGTCCATATTTCAAACAGCTCTTCAAACGTGCCAATACCGCCGGGCAGCGCCACAAAGGCATGGGCGCGTTCAAACATCATGGTTTTGCGGGTATGCATGTTGTCCACTACGTGCAGTTGCGTAAGGCCCGTGTGACCCACTTCCTTGTCCTTCAGGTTTTGCGGGATAACGCCGTATACCGTGCCACCTGCGGCCAACGTGGCATCGGCCACCATGCCCATCAGCCCCACTTTGCCGCCGCCGTACACCAATTCCCAGCCTTTGCTACCGATTAAAGCGCCGGTATCACGCGCCGACTGCGCAAAGCGCAGATCGGCGCCAGGGCGCGAACCGCAATAAACACATATCGAAAAATTGGCGGACTGTGCGGTGGGCATAGCAATTTCGGATGCGGGGTGCATCGTGTTAGCGCCCGCTCTTAGCGCCTGCGCATGAGATGGATAAATTCTTTATCCACGGTTTGCTGGTCCAGCAAGGTGTTGCCGGTCTGCTTGGCAAAGGCCTGGAAGTCGCGCACCGAGCCGGGGTCGGTAGCTATCACTTTGAGCACCTCGCCGCTTTGCATATCGGCCAGTGCGCGCTTGGCTTTGAGGATGGGCAAGGGGCAGTTCAGGCCCCGGCTGTCCACTTCTTTGGCGATGGTGTATTCGGTGCTCATGGTGGCCTTGCTAAATTAGATGTCAATGCGCGGGCCTGCACTGTCGTCGCGCTTGGCGCATTCAATAAATTGGGGCGTGTGCCCGCGTGCGCGCAGCCAATCGGCCAGCGCATAGCCAGTGCCGGCGGGCCAGCATTTCAGGTCTTGCGGCGCATACATGCGGTAGTCCACCAGTTCGGGCGACAGCCGCACTTCGCCGTGACAGACCGCGTGGTAGGCGATGATGATCTGGTTCATGCGCTGAAAGTCATACACACCGATCAAGTTCAGCGCGTCGGTGGCCAACGCAGTTTCTTCGGCGATCTCGCGGGCAATGCCTTCTTGCGGGGTTTCGCCCGCTTCCATAAAGCCGGTGATCAGCGCATACATTTTGCCGGGCCAGGCGGCATTGCGCGCCAGCAATATGCGGCCTTCGATTTCAATGACTGCGGCCAGCACCGGCGTGGGGTTGTTCCAATGCGTAAATGCGCAGGCGGTGCAGCGCAGGCGGGATTTGTCACCGCCGTCCTCGGCCTGTGTGACCCAGGCCAACGGTGTGGCGCACAGAGGGCAAAATTTATAGGCGTGGGTCATGGGCAGCGATTCAATTCAAGCGGGAAAAACACCGGTCGACAGGTAGCGGTCGCCCCGGTCGCAGACGATAAAGACAATCGTCGCACCCTGCACTTCGCCGGCGATTTGCTGCGCAATGCAGCAAGCCCCGGCGGCGGAGATACCGGCAAAAATGCCCTCCTCGCGCGCCATGCGCCGGGCCATGTCTTCGGCGTCTAGCTGACTCACCAGACGAATTTCATCGACATAACTGGCGTCATAAATTTTGGGCAGGTATTGCGGCGACCATTTGCGAATGCCCGGGATGCGCGAGCCTTCGGACGGCTGTGCGCCGACGATGCGGATGGCTGGGTTTTGCTCCTTCAGGTAACGCCCCACACCGGTGATCGTACCGGTCGTGCCCATGGCACTGACAAAGTGGGTAATGCCCCCCGCCGTGTCACGCCAAATTTCGGGGCCGGTAGTTTCAAAGTGGATGCGCGGGTTGTCGCCATTAGCAAACTGGTCCAGCACCCGGCCTTTGCCCTCGGCCTGCATGCGATCGGCCAGATCGCGTGCATGTTCCATGCCGCCCGCTTTGGGGGTGAGAATGAGTTCGGCACCAAAAGCCTTCATGGTCTGGGCGCGTTCAATCGACAAGTCCTCGGGCATGATCAGTACCATGCGGTAGCCCATGATGGCTGCGGCCATGGCCAGGGCAATGCCGGTGTTGCCCGAGGTAGCTTCAATCAAGGTGTCGCCGGGGCGTATGTCGCCGCGCTCTTGCGCGCGGCGGATCATGGACACCGCTGCGCGGTCTTTCACCGAACCGGCCGGGTTGTTGCCCTCGAGCTTGCCCAAAATAATATTGTTACGCGCTTGATTGGCGGCTGCACCTATGCGCTGCAAAGCCACCAAGGGGGTGTTTCCGATGAGGTTTTCAAGTGTGCGGTACGAGGTCATGGGGCTCACTGTGCCATAAAGGCTTTACACCACGCGAGCGCAAGGAATAGCGCGCATGCAAGACGCTTGTTACAGCGCGAAAATTTTCCCAGGGTTGAGGATGTTGTGCGGGTCTAGTGCTTGTTTGATAGCGCGCATCATGGCCACTGCGCCCGCTCCGGCTTCGTGCACTAAAAATTCCATTTTGTGCAGGCCTACGCCGTGCTCGCCAGTGCAGGTGCCGCCCAGGCGCAAAGCGCGCGCCACCAGTTGCGCATTGAGTTGCTCAGCGGTGTCGCGCTCCTGCGCGTTGTCCGGGTCGATCAGATAACCCATATGGAAATTGCCGTCGCCCACATGGCCGACCATGAAATAAGGAATACCCGCCGCATTGGCCTCGTCCACCGAGTCGAGCAACGCATCGGCTAATTTAGAGATAGGCACGCAGGTATCGGTGGTGATGCAGCGGCAGCCGGGCCGCGACTGGACACCGGCAAAGTAGGCGTTGTGCCGCGCAGTCCACAAGCGGGTACGCTCCTCGGGCGTATCAGCCCATTGAAAACCGTGGCCATGGTTGTCTTTCACGATCTCTTGCACCGTAGCAATTTGCTCTTGCACACCAGCGGGTGAACCGTGAAACTCCATGAGCATCATCGGCCCTTCGGCCAGGCCCAGCTTGGAGTGTTGGTTGACCATGCGCACGGTATTGCCGTCCAGCAATTCGCAGCGCGCAATCGGCACGCCCAGCTGAATAATTTGGATAGTGGTGTTGACCGCGTCAGCCAGCGAAGAAAACGCACACGTGGCCGCCATTACCGCCTCGGGCAAGGGGTAAAGCTTGAGCGTGATTTCGGTGATCACCCCCAGCGTGCCTTCGCTGCCCACCATCAAGCGGGTCAAGTCATAACCGGCGGACGATTTTTTCGCGCCGGTGCCGGTGCGTATCACTTCGCCGCTGGCGGTCACCACTTGCAGGGCCAACACGTTTTCGCGCATGGTGCCGTAGCGCACTGCATTTGTGCCACTGGCGCGGGTGGCGCACATGCCGCCCAAGCTGGCGTCCGCGCCCGGGTCTATCGGGAAAAACAAACCGGCGGATTTCACTTCTTCATTGAGCTGCTTGCGGGTAACGCCGGGTTGCAGGGTGACGGTCAGATCATCCGCATTGATAGACAACACTTTATTCATGCGGCTGACATCCAGGCTGATGCCGCCCTGCACCGCAAGCAAATGCCCTTCCAGCGAGGAGCCCACGCCAAAGGGGATGACCGGCGCGTGGTACTGCGCGGCCAGTTGCACGGCAGCGGCCACGTCGTCGGTGGACTCTGCAAACACCACCGCCACCGGGGGCGGGGCCTGCATGGCTGATTCGTCGCGCCCGTGCTGCTCTCGCACCACCATGGCGGTAGAGCACTGGGGGCCAAAGCGGGCTTGCAACTGTTCTAAAAACGCGGGGGCAATAGCGCGTTGGGCAATCGAGGGCATGAGCGAAGCAGCGACAAGAGGTGCGTTCATAGCCGAAATCCTTCCAATCTGGGGTACGTAAAGCCAAGAGTGCCAAGCATAACGCCAGGCTCGTCCCGCGGCACGAGGGTCGCTAAGATAGCGCCGCGCCAAACCGGCGCAAGCCATTTATTACCCGAGATACCTCCCATGACGATTTCTATGTACCACGCCAGCGCGCCGCGCCTGGCCAATGCCCTGACCAATTTGTCCACTCTGCTGACCAAAGCCCAGGCGCATGTACAAGCCAAAAAAATAGACCCCGCCGCCATCATCGATTTCCGGCTCTACCCCGATATGCTGAGCTTCAAGCGCCAAATCCAGATCGCCAGCGATACCTGCAAAGGCGTGATGGCCCGCCTGGCCGGTGTGGACATCCCCGCGTACGAGGACACCGAACAAAGCTTCGAGGACTTGCAAGCGCGCATCGCCAAGACCATCGCCTTCATCGAGAGCTTCACCCCGGCGCAAATCGACGGCACCGAGGACAAAGACATCGTGACCAAGCGCGGCGATACCGAAACCCATTACAAAGGCATGCAGTTTTTGCTCGGCCATGCCCTGCCCAATGTGTATTTCCACGTGTCCATGGCCTACGGCATCTTGCGCCACAATGGCGTGGAAGTCGGCAAGCGCGACTACCTCGGAAAAATCTAAAACCCTAGGGCGCAGCCCCGACGCGTGCGCGGCGGGGCATCCAAAAAATCGCATCGCAGGAGAAAAGTCTATGTTCCCCACCGCCATCGCCGGTAGCTTGCCCAAACCCGACTGGCTGGCCGAGCCGCAAAAACTCTGGCCCCAATGGCGCGCCAGCGGCGAAGCCCTGGCCCAGACCAAGGCTGACGCCGCGCTCTTGTGGATCAAGACCCAGGAGGACGCAGGCCTGGACGTGATCGGCGACGGCGAGCAGGCCCGCCAGCATTTTGTGCATGGTTTTGTGGAGCAGGTCGAGGGCATCGACTTTGAAAACAAAGTGCGCATGGGCATACGCGACAACCGCTATGACGCCATGGTGCCCCAGGTAGTGGGCCCGCTGCGCCTCAAAGGCCGGGTACACGCCATGGAAGCACAACTGGCCCGCGCGCACACTAAACGTACCCTCAAGTTCACCCTGCCCGGCCCCATGACGATTGTCGATACCGTGGCGGATCAGTACTACGGCGGCGGGCGCGAAGGCCGCATCAAAATGGCCTTTGCCTTTGCCGAATTGCTCAATGCCGAGGCGCTGGCGCTGCAAGCTGATGGCGTGGATATCGTGCAGTTTGACGAACCGGCTTTTAATGTCTATATGGACGAGGCCGCCGACTGGGGGGTGCAAGCCCTGGAGCGCGCTACCCAAGGCCTGACCTGCAAAACCGCGGTGCATATTTGCTATGGCTACGGCATCAAAGCCAACAACGATTGGAAAACTACCCTGGGCCACGAATGGCGCCAATATGAAAAAGTGTTTCCCGCACTTGCCAAGAGCAGCATCCACCAAGTGAGCCTGGAATGCGCGCATTCGCATGTGCCCATGGATTTGATGGCCTTGCTCGAAGGCAAGGAGGTCATGGTGGGTGTGATTGATGTGGCCTCGGATGTGGTGGAAACACCAGAGGAAGTGGCCGACACCATTGGCCGCGCCTTGCAATTTGTGCCCAAAATGAAGCTCACCGCCTGCACCAACTGCGGCATGGCGCCCATGGACCGCAGCATTGCCACGCGCAAGCTCTACGCCCTGGCCCAGGGGGCTCAATTGGCGCGCCAGCGCCACGGCTGACATCGGTGTGAGGCCTGTTCTTTTACCCGCATTTCAGTATTCGAGGAACCCGCGATGTCCAAAACCATTGAATTCTTTTTTGATTTCGGCAGCCCCACCACCTACCTGGCCAACACCCAGTTACCCCGATTGGCGCAGGAATGCGGCGCCCAACTGGTATACCGGCCCATGCTGCTGGGCGGCGTGTTCAAGGCCACCGGCAATGCCAGCCCGGTCACCGTGCCGGCCAAGGGTCGCTGGATGGGGGCGGACATGCAGCGCTGGGCCGAGCGCTACGGCGTGCCCTTTGCGTTCAACCCGCATTTCCCCATCAACACCTTGACGCTGATGCGCGGCGCCTGCGGCATGCAAATGCGCCACCCCGATGCGCTGGGGCGCTATGTCGATGCGGTGTTTCAGGCCATGTGGGTCCAGCCCTGCAATATGGGCGACCCGCAGGTGCTGGCGCAAGTGCTGGGCGCTGCCGGGTTTGACGCGCAGGAATTTATGGATTTGATCGCCGACCCGCAAGTGAAGGCCCAACTCATTAGCAACACCGACGAAGCAGTGGCACGCGGCGTGTTTGGCGCGCCCTCGATGTTCGTGGGCGACCACCTATTTTTCGGGCAAGACCGGCTGGACTTTGTACGCCACGCCCTGGCCTAAAGTCGCTCAGGCGCGGCAAGCGCCGAAGATTAAGGAAACCCTATGCATCGCGTTGCCATCAGCAGCACCGGCCTATTTACCCCGCCGCACACCATCAGCAATGAAGAGTTGGTGCAGGCCTATAACGACTACGCTGCGCTGGAAAACACCCGCCATGCCGAGGCGATTGCCGCAGGCACGCACAGCGCACTGACTGAATCGAGCGTGGAGTTCATCGAAAAAGCCTCGGGCATCAAAAGCCGTTACGTCATGGAAAAACTTGGCGTCTTGGACCCCCAGCGTATGCGTCCGCGCTTTGCGCCACGCCCGGACAGCGAAATTTCCATGATGGCTGAAATCGGCGTGCTGGCTTGCCAGGACGCCTTAAGCGCGGCTGGCAAGACCGCGGCCGATGTGGATGGCCTGATTTGCGCCGCCGCCAATATGCAGCGCCCCTACCCCGCTATGGGCGTAGAAATTCAGACCGCGCTGGGTGTCCAAGGCTATGCCTTTGATATGAATGTGGCTTGCTCTTCGGCCACCTTCGCTTTAGAACTGGCTTACAACGCGGTGCGCACCGGGCAGTCGCGCGCGGTGCTGGTAGTCAACCCGGAAATCACCTCGGCCCATTTGGCCTGGAAAGACCGCGACTGCCATTTCATTTTTGGAGACGTATGTACCGCCATCCTGGTCGAGCGCCTGGACTTGGCACCCGCAGGGGCTTTTGAGATTTTGGGTACGCGCTTACTGAGCACGTTTTCCAACAACATCCGCAACAACCAAGGCTTTATGTCCCGCGCTGAAGACCGCGACCCGGACGACCGCGACCAGCTGTTCCGCCAGGAGGGCCGCAAAGTATTTAAAGAAGTCTGCCCCATGGCGGCTGAGCACATCGAGGGCCATTTGCAAAGCCTGGACTTGACGCCCGCGCAGGTGCGGCGCTTTTGGCTGCACCAGGCCAATTTATCGATGAACCAATTCATCATCCGCCGCCTGCTCGGTCGCGACGCCAGCGCCGATGAGGCGCCCGTCATCTTGGATGAATTTGCCAACACCGCATCGGCGGGCTCCATCATTGCTTTTCACCGCAATAAGGCCGACATCCAAAGCGGCGACACCGGGGTGATCTGCTCTTTTGGCGCGGGCTATTCCATCGGTAGCGTCATTGTGCGCAAGACTTGAGGCGCGGACGCATTCGACACGGCGACCAAGCGGCCGATCGAGTGACTTCGGCGTTACCACTTCTGCGTACCGCTTTCAAAGGACTGCAACTCCACCATAGCGCGCTTAATCCTGTACCCGCCCCGTTTTTTCCGATGTCACCTAGGGGAAAATCCGTAGGTCCCTGTGCATATGTAAACGTTATCATCCGCCATGCGTCAACACGATTTGTTGAGCATCAACTAGGAGACAACCATGAAGCGTACGATTATTGCTGGTCTGGTGAGCATTGCGCTTGCTTCGCCGGTTTTGGCACAGGAATCTGTTGAGGTTCTGCATTGGTGGACATCGGGTGGCGAGGCTGCTGCTCTGGGTGTTCTGAAAAAAGACTTGGAAGGCCAAGGCGTCAAGTGGAATGACATGCCTGTCGCCGGTGGCGGTGGCGAAGCCGCCATGACCGCACTGCGCGCCCGCGTGACCGCCGGTAACCCACCGACCTCGGTGCAAATGCTCGGCTTTGACATCCAGGACTGGGCCAAGCAAGGCGCACTGGGTGATCTCAACGCCCTGGCACAAAAAGAAAACTGGGACAAAACCGTTCCGCTGGCCTTGCAGCAGTTCTCCAAGTACCAAGGTAAATGGGTCGCCGCCCCTGTCAACATCCACTCCACCAACTGGGTTTGGGCCAACAAGGCTGTGTTGGACAAAGCCGGCGTGACCACCATGCCCACCGACTTCGACGGTTTCCTGGCCGCTTTGGACAAAGTGCAAAAAGCCGGTTTTGTCGGCCTGGCGCATGGCGGACAAGCCTGGCAGGAAGCCACCGTGTTTGACGGCGTGGTGCTGGCCACCGGCGGTGTCGATTTCTACCGCAAAGCCTTTATCAATAAAGATAAAGCTGCGCTGGGTTCGGACACCATGAAAAAATCCTTTGACCGCATGGCTGCCCTGCGCAAGTATGTGGACAAGGACTTCTCTAACCGCGACTGGAACCTGGCATCGGCCATGGTGATCGAAGGCAAAGCCGGCTTCCAAATCATGGGTGACTGGGCCAAGGGCGAGTTCTTGAATGCCAAGAAAGTACCGGGCAAAGACTTCCTGTGCTTCCGCGTTCCTGGCACCCAGGGCATGGTCTCCTTTAACGCCGACCAGTTTGGTATGTTCAAAGTGGGCGCTGGTTCACAAGCAGCGCAAACCAAGTTGGCCAGCGCCATCATGAACCCTTCTTTCCAGAGCGCTTTCAACGTGGTGAAGGGCTCGGTGCCTGCGCGTACCGACGTGTCGGACAAAGCTTTTGACGATTGCGGCAAAAAGGGCATGAAAGACTTGGCAGAGGCCAATTCCAAAGGCACTTTGGTCGGCTCCATGGCCCATGGCCACGCCGTACCCGCCTCGGTCAAGAACGGCTTTTATGACGTAATCACCCAACACTTCAACGGCAAGCTCGACAGCGCCGCTGCGGTGAAGGCCATGGTCGCCGCCGCCGAGTAAAGCGCCTCGTGGTGCATTGCAAATAAGGGGAGGGGCTTGCCCCTCCCCTGTTTTTTTAAGCTATGAAAAATCGCTGGTTACCCGCGCTCACCCTGACGCCTAGCTTGATTCTGGTGGGTGCATGCGTCTATGGTTTTATCGCCTTTACGATTTACCTGTCTTTCACCACCTCGACGCTCATGCCGCAGTTCGAGCTGGCCGACGAAATTCCCTACCACCGCCTGTTTCGCCTGAGCACCTTCGCGCTGTCGGCCAAAAACCTGGGGGTGTTCTCCGTTTTGTACATTGGCCTGAGCCTCTTGCTGGGCATGCTGATGGCGATTTTGATCGACCAAAAGATTCGCGGCGAAACCGCTTTCCGCTCCATTTTTTTGTACCCCATGGCCCTGTCCTTCATCGTGACCGGCACCGCGTGGAAATGGATTTTGGACCCCAGCATCGGTTTTGAGCGCACCGTGCATTTGATGGGCTTCCCGGATTTTGTATTCGACTGGATCAAAGACGGCGACATGGCGATTTACTGCGTGGTTATAGCCGCCGTGTGGCAAACCTCGGGCTTTGTGATGGCCTTGTTTTTGGCCGGTTTGCGCGGGGTGGATACCGAGGTGATGAACGCCGCCCGCGTCGATGGCGCCAAGGGCTGGAATATGTACTGGCGCATCGTCATCCCGCAGCTGGGACCGAGCTTTATTTCATCGTTTGTGATTTTGGCGCACATGGCCATTAAGAGCTATGACCTGGTGATTGCGCTGACCGGTGGCGGGCCGGGCCGCGCCACCTGGTTGCCCTCGGTGTTTGTTTACCAATACACCTTTACCCGCAACGAAATGGCGCTGGGCGCCGCCAGCGCGGTCCTGATGCTGATCGCCGTAAGTATTGTCGTTATTCCCTATGTGCGCAGCGAACTGCGGGAAAAGGCACAGCCATGACCCGCAGCACGACCGACCTGGTGCAGCGGGTGCTGCTGTATGTGGTGCTGGCGTTTTTGGCACTGGTATTTTTGCTGCCGATTTATGTGATGGTGGTTAATTCCATCAAGCCCCTGGAAGAAATCCGCGGCGGCAACCTGATTAGCCTGCCGCTAGCGGCCACCATAGAGCCCTGGCTGCAAGCCTGGAGCAAGGCGCAAATTGGCGTGCAGCCTACCGGCTTGCGGCCCTACTTCATGAATTCGTTTTTGATGGTGATACCGGCAGTGCTGTTTTCCACGCTGATCGGTTCGCTCAATGGCTATGTGCTAACACAGTTCAAGATGCGCGGCGCGACCCTCATGTTTGGCGCCCTGTTGTTTTCGGTTTTTATCCCTTTTCAGATCGTTCTCATCCCGATGGCCAAGCTCTTGGGCGAGCTCGGTTTGGCAGGTACGGTTAAGGGTTTGATTCTGGTACACACCGTCTATGGCATCGGTTTTGGCACTTTGTTTTTCCGCAACTTTTACACCGCATTTCCGCACGAGCTGGTGAAGTCCGCGCGCATGGACGGTGCTGGCTTTTTTGTACTGTATTGGCGCTTGCTGCTGCCCAATAGCTTGCCCATCATCGTGGTCAATATCATCTGGCAGTTCACCAATATCTGGAACGACTTCTTGTTCGGCGCGTCCTTTAGCGACTTTTCGTCCTACCCGCTGACCGTGGCGCTCAACAACCTGGTGAGTAGTTCGACCGGGGTGAAGGAATACAACGTGCATTTCGCCGGGGCGTTTATCGCCGCCATACCCACGCTGGTGGTGTATGTGGTTTCGGGTAAATATTTTGTACGCGGCCTCATGGCAGGCTCGGTCAAAGGTTAAGGATTCATATGGCAACGCTGACGATCAAAGATATTTCCAAAAGCTTTGGCAGCACCACGGTGCTGCAAAACATCAACCTGGACCTGGCCGATGGTGAGTTTTTGGTATTGGTTGGCCCCTCGGGCTGCGGAAAAAGCACCTTAATGAACATCGTGGCCGGTCTGGAAGAGCCCAGCACCGGTAGCCTGCGCCTGGATACCCGCGACATCACCAAGGAAGCGCCCGACACCCGCGACATCGCCATGGTGTTCCAAAGCTATGCGCTTTACCCGAATATGACGGTGGCCGAAAACATCGCTTTTCCCCTGGAAATGCGCAAAGTGCCGGTGGCCGAACGCCAATCCGCAGTCGATGAGGTGGCTGCGCTTTTGCAAATCGGCCATTTGCTGCAACGCAAGCCGCGCCAGTTGTCGGGCGGGCAACGCCAGCGGGTCGCCATTGGCCGTGCTTTGGCGCGCAGGCCGTCTTTGTTTTTGTTTGACGAGCCGCTGTCCAATCTGGATGCCAAGCTGCGCGTGGACATGCGCGCAGAGCTGAAAAAATTGCACATGGCCACCGGCGTGACCACGATTTACGTCACCCACGACCAAGTGGAAGCTATGACGCTGGGCACGCGCATTGCGGTGCTCAAAGACGGGCGCATTCAGCAACTGGCCACGCCCATGGAACTCTACGAGCGACCGGCAAATACTTTTGTTGCCGAATTTATCGGCTCGCCCGCCATCAACTGGAGCGAGGGCGAAGTAGGTAGCGATGGGCACATCTACTTGGGCCAAGACAGCAGCGGCTTACTTTTGCCTGCATTGGCCGGGAGGCGTGTACGCATCGGCATACGCCCCGAAGACATGGTGGTCAGCGAGGCAGGCACCCTGCAAGCGACGGTCACGCTGGTAGAGCCCACCGGCGCCGAAAGCTATGTGCTGGTGCGCACCGCCATGGGCGAATGCACCTTGCGCATGGCCGGTGCCGCCAGCTATGCGCCAGGCGATGCCCTGCGCATGACGGTAGCAACCCACAAAATCCATGTGTTTGACGCCCAAAGCGGCGAGCGTTTGAACTGATCTTGCTCCGCAGCGCCGGGCGAAGACCACCTAGGACGCGATGCGCGATTAGCTGGCAAAACCCATCTGCCGCAAACCTAGCGGCGATAAATCAGCTGGCGTGAAGCGACCTTCAAAGTCCACTTCATAATTTTCCGGCGCAAAGTCCGGCGAAGACAAACCAGCTTCAAACGCCGGTTTTTGCAACGCCTGAAACACCCGGTTTTTTTCGCAGTCGGGCGCGGCGCCGATGTACATCACGTTGCTCGAGCCACTGCCCAAATGCTCGTCCTCCACGCCATGGATCACGTCCGGGTGCCACCACACGGTATCGCCCTGCTCCACTTTGGGAATCGGGCCGTAAGCGCGCAGTATCAGGCTATGAAACTCGGCGTTGACGCCCAGCGCGCGCCCGGCACGGGCGCCGCACAAGCTGTCTTCGGGCACATCGTCTTGCAGGGCGCGCAGCAGCACCCAGGCCATGGCATCGGCGATCGGCGCCACGCGCAATGTGCCATCACCCGGGCCTTGCGCAGTCAGGGCGGTCCAGCCCTGGAAAGTGCGGAACATACGACACACGGCAGGCGAAGGAATCTCCTGTGTCTCGGTACGGAACGCCGCGTCAAAAGCGTTGTACTGGCGCACGTCGCCGCCGAACACATGGCGGTAGACCTGCTGGTAACCGGGGTCTATCCAGCGTTCAATCGAGCCGCCATCGGTATGCGGCGACAAGCCCAGCGTCTTATCGCCCGGCTGGCGCTGGCGCACGCGGTCCGAGTAGGTGCATTCCACATCCGGGTTGAACACGTGCTTGCCCGCATGCTCAAACGCCCACAAGCGATTGAGCCAGCGGCGTACCCGGGCCAACTCGGGGGATTGGCGCGCCTCCATTTGCGGGCGCGACCAATAGACGCCAAAAATTTGCGGACGCCCGCTGGCCAAGCTGCTGAAGTATTTGTCGATGCCCCGCTTACTTACCTCCTTTTCCAGGTATTTATTGCGATCCAGGTAGTCGGCCAACTCCGCGTTCCAGGCCTGCACGCGACCGGCCTCGAACACCCCGCGCACGACCACGCAGCCACGCTGACGCACGCGATCCAATGTGGCGACATCGAGGTGGTCTAAATCAGCCGCGTTGATGGCGGGTACGGGCGATTGACCGGCAGCGCGCTCGGCCTCAATCGCCTGCACCTGCGATTCAATATGCGCTGTAAGCCTTGCAAAGCGTTCTTTTAAATCCGGCATAGCTGCACGCAATGCGCGCTTGGTCTGGCGTATGGTTTCCAGGTACGGTGCGTTGGGGTCTTGCGTGTCAACGGCGGTCGGGTTCATACAAGCTTTCTATCGGTGGAGGTTGAAAAAGTATTTGCTGTGGCGCGCTGCCGGGCTTGCGCATCTGGTGCAACAGGCTTTCGCCTAGTGAGGTGCCGGTCAGGTAAATATCTTCAAAGCAGCCCAGCAAGGGCTGGCGCACATAGCGGGGCAAATGGCTGCTGTACTTGACCACCAAATCCAGGTCCTGGCGCAGGCGCAAACCGGCATCGAGCACCGCCGTGGTCAGGGCCATCACCGGCGCTTCGCGGGTCAACACCAAACCGTCAAAACGGGGCGCATGCGCACGGGTCCATTGGTATATTTTTTCCGGGCTCTGGTCTAGGTCCATGTCCTCAATCACCCGGCCATCGAGCCCCAGGTCCGCGCAGGCCTGGCGAAAGCCGTCGGCCAAAAAACCCCAGAACGTGCCGCCTGCTTCGGGCAGCAAGATGGCCAGCCGCCGCCGACCCTGGGCGTGCAGGGCCTGCACCGCGTCAAAGGCATAGCGCTCGTTGGCAAAATCGACATAGGCGTGCTCCAGCACGATACGGGTGCGGCCATGCGTCACAAAGGGCAGCGGCGCCTGCTGTAAATAGCGCACGCGCGCATCGTCGGGCTGGGTATGCGTCATCACCACGCCATCTGCCAATTTGTTTTCCACGACATAGCGCAAGGCCTTTAGCCGGTTTGCTTCAGTGCCTTCAGGCATCACGATGAGGTGGTAGTCCGTGTCCTGCAAGGCGTCGCTAATGCCCAGCATCAAGTCCTTGAACGCCGGTTGGTTCGCGTCTGAGCGATTTACCAAAAACGCCAGCACATGGGTTTTGCCGGTTTTGAGCCGCACCGCCGCCCGGTCACGCACAAAGTGCAGGGCCTTGGCCGCTTCCAGCACCCGCGCCCGCGTACCCGGCAGCACCTGGGGACTGCCAGCGAGTGCCCGAGACACCGTGGCCAGCGACAAACCGGTGGCCTGGGCAAGGGTTTG
>CANFVA010000044.1 GCA_947450255.1 Comamonadaceae bacterium | reverse complement strand
TCGAGCCACTGGCGATACCAAAGCGCATGCTGCCCGAGTAAGCGGCTACATTGAGTTGGCCATAGTGTGTTGGTGAGCTGATAAAGGTGAAGTAATTGGTGGGTAGCGCACCGCTGAAGTTCAGCGCGTTGGTAGTGAGACCGCCCTTGTAATTGGTCAGGCTGGCAATGCTGCTTTGGTTGTCAACGGCGGCGTAGCTGTTAAGACCGTCTAGGGTCAGGGCACCGCTGCCTTGTTGCACCAGCGTGCCGCTACCACTGATCATGTTGCTGATGGTGATGGCATCGGAGCGATTAAAGCGCAAGACACCGTTGTTGACCACCAGGCCTGTGCCCAGGCTGCCGCTGGTGCCGCCGTCGCCAATTTGCAGCGTACCGGCGCTGATGGTGGTGCTGCCGGTGTAGGTGTTGGTGCCGGTCAAGGTCGTGGTGCCGCTGCCGGTATGGCTCAGGCTGCCGCTGCCGCTGATGTCGGCGCTGAGGCTCAAACTCCCGCTGCGCTTGAACACCAAGGCGGCGTTATTGATGACTTGTCCACTGCCCAGGCTGCCAGCGCTGCCGCCGTTGCCCACCTTCAGCGTACCGGCGCTGATAGTGGTGCTGCCGGTGTAGGTGTTGGTGCCGGTCAAGGTCGTGGTGCCGCTGCCGGTATGACTCAGGCTGCCGCTGCCAGATATATCGTTGGCCAACGTGTAGGCATCTGCGCGATGGAATACCAAGTTGCCGTTGTTGCTGATAGCGCCGCTGCCCAGGCTACCGGTGCTGCCGCCATTGCCGATTTGCAAAGTCGTCCCGCTGCCGATACCGGTTCCGCCGGTGTAGCTGTTGCTACCGGTCAAGATCGCTGTCCCGATGCCGTCAAAGTTAATGTATCCGGCGCTGCCCGTTGCATTGGAAAAGGTGCCGCTAAAGGTGGCGCTATGGCCTCCCAGGGCGACGCTGTTGGTACTGGTGCTATCGAGCACAAAGTTGTCGCTCAAGGTGCTGTAGTTGCTGTCTATTTGCAGCGTCCCGCCAAAAAAGTAGGGCATAAAGCTCTGGTTCAAGGCGCTGGCTGCTTTGGTCTGGCCGGTGGCTATGCCGTTAGGCGTGACCAGCAAGTCCCAGTACAGATTGCTGCTGTCGCTCAAGGACAGTTGCCAGTTGAACAAGCCCAGCGTTCCACTGGCGCTGGTAATGGCCGAGGCAGTCACGCCGGTCACTGCTTTGGCATAGCTGCCCAGGGCCAGAGCGGAACTGCTGTCCAGGTTGACAGCCATGGAGCCGCTTGGGTTGTTAAACCAAATCTGCCCATAGCGCGTGGGTGAGACCACGCCCAGCGTGTACTGGCCGGGCAGGGTGCCGCTCCAACGGAGGGCGCTGCTCTTGGCGTCTGCGGCGTTACCGCCTTGCCAGTTGAGCAGGTTGGCTACCTGGGCACCTGCATACACACTTGCCGTTTGCCCGCTGATGGTGCCGCTGTTGGTCAGGCTGGCCGCGCCGGCAGAGAGGTACAGGCCGTAAGACAAGCCAGTGGCGGATGTGGCGCTGATGGAGCCGCTGTTGTTGATACTGGTGCTGGCGTCGTTGCTGTGTACGCCATAGGCATTGCCCGAGGCGCTGGTCGCGCTGATGCTGGCGGTCGCTGCATTGCTCACCGTCGCGTAGGTGCCCGCTTGCATGCCATAGGCAGGTCCGCTGCCGTTGGCTGTGGCCGACAGGCTGGCACCGGCGCGGTTGGTGAGCACGGCGTAGGTGCCGCCATACAGGCCGTAAGCGGCGCCTGTGCCGCCTGCACTGGCGCTCACGTTCAGGCTATTGTCCAGCGTGGCATCTGCGCGGTAAGAAGTGGGCGAGGCCCGCCACCCGCTGACGTTGGCGTCAGAACCGCCATAAACGGCATATGCCGACCCGCTGCTGCTGCTTGCGCTGATCGCACCGGTGTTGCTCACACTGGCCACGGCAGCGCCATATACGCCAAAGGCGGTGCCGCTGCCGCTGCTGGCACTTAAGGTGCCACTGTTCGCACCCACCGTAGCCACGTTATCGGCCTGCAGGCCGTAGGCATGGCCCGAGCCACTGGCCGTGGCACTGAGGGTACCGGTGTTAGCGCTGATCAGTACATCGCCCAACGCAGGTGCCGCCACGCCATAGGCTGCGCCTGTGCCATCGGTGCTGGCTGTTATGGTGCCGGCGTTGGTGGTGAGCGTGGCGTTAGAGCCCCCATACACCGCCCAGGCGTCTGCGCCGGTCGTGGAGGCGCTGATGCTGTGGTTGCTTGCATTGCTCACGGTGGCCGTGTTCGTGCCATAAATGCCATAGGCATCGCCACCCGTGCTGTTGGTGGCGCCCAGGGTGCCCGTGTTGGTCACCGAAGTATCGCTACCCCAGACGGCATAGCTTGCACCGCCCGCGCCGCTGGCGGCCGTGAGGGTGCCCGAATTCGTGACACTGCTTGTATCGGCCCGCACCCCATAAACCAGGCCCTGACCGCTTGCACTAAGGGTGCCGGTATTGCTCACAAGGGCGATGCCCGAGGACACCCCATAGACTGCGCCCTGGCCGGACACCGCGATGGTGCCGCCGTTGTCCAGCGTCGCCGTGCCGACTCCGGTCAGTACACCATATCCCGCGCCCGTGCCTGCGGTCACGGAGACTTGACCGTCATTGCTCAAATTGATATCGCCATAGGACTGCACCCCAAAGGCATTGGTGCCGGTGGCGCTCAAAAGCCCATGGTTGACGACGACTGCGCTGGCGCCGTAGACGGCGCTGGCATCGCCACTGCCGCTGGCACTGGCTGTGATGGAAGCGCTGGCCGCGTTGGTCACATCGGCCACTGCGTCGGCATACACGCCCCAGGCGGCGCCCGTGCCCGTAGCCTGGCCCGAGACGGTACCGCTGCCGACGTTATTCAATGTCGCGTTGCTTGCTGCCATGAGCCCAAAAGCGTCGCCCGCGCCAGCAGTCGATGCGCTGATAGTGCCTGCGTTGGCCGCTACCGAGACCGTGGTGCTAAAGGCCACAAGGCCATAGGCGGCGCCCGAGCCGCCAGCGCCGGTGCTCAGGCCCTCGATGGTGCCGGAATTGGTGGTGACGGTGAGATCGGATGCGCTTGCATAGACGCCATAGCCTGTGCCTGTGGCGCTAGTTCCCTTGATGGTCCCGCTGTTGGCATTTACCGTGGCGCTGGTGCTGGCATACGCGCCATAGGCGGCGCCCGATGCGCTGCTTGCATAGATGTTGCCGCTATTGGTGGCGCCCGCGTTGTTGCCGATAGCCACGCTCGAAGCAGCAGCGTAGAGGCCCGCGCCGTTGTTCGATCCGCTGCTTGAGCCGTAGATATCGCCCGCGTTACTGGTGACGATGATGTTGGCCGCCGATGACGAGCCATACACACCATAGGCCGCGCCTGAAGCGGCGGATCCGTAAATCGTTCCGGCATTGCTGTTGATCGTGTTGGTGCTTGTGCTGGCGTACACGCCATAGGCGGCGCCGGTGCCGCTGGCGGTTCCCGAAATCACCGAGGCCGAACTGGTATTGCTGATACTGGCAGTCGTGGTGGTGTTCACCCCATAGGCGAGGCCCGCGCCGCTGGTCACTGAAGCGGTGATGGAACCGGCGTTGCTGATGGTGCTGTAAGTCCCGGCATAGACGCCTGTTGCATTACCCGATCCGCTGGCGCCGCTCAGCGTGCCGCCGCTGCTGTTGGTGATGTCGGCGAAGGTGGCGGCGTTCACGCCATAGGCGGCACCTGAGCCCGCAGCGGATGCGCTGATGGTTCCGGTGTTGGCGCCCACGGTGGCGGAGGTGCTAAAGGCCATAAGGCCATTAGCTGAGCCCGAACTGCCACTATCAGTGTTTATTCCGTTGATGTTACCGCCATTGGAAATGACCGTCAGGGCAGAGGCGGCCGCATAGGCGCCAAAAGCGTTGCCGGTGGCGCTGGTACCCTTGATCGTGCCGCTGTTGCCACTGACAGTTGCCGAATCGGCACCATATGTCCCATAGGCCGAGCCGGATCCTAAGCTTGTTCCAGAAATCTCTCCGTTGCTTGAGTTTGTGACATAAGCCGCAGTCCCAGCGTATACACCGTAGACCAGACCGCTACTACCGCTCGAACCGCTGATGATCCCGCTGTTCGCGTTGATGGTGGCAGTGGTACTGGCTCTAACGCCGAAGGCGTTGCCCGTGGCGCTGCTACCGTTGATATTGCCCGAATTAGACCCGACCGTCACGTTAGACGCGACCGCATAAATACCCGCACCGCGGGAATTTCCAAGGCTAGTTCCGTAGATGTCTTGTGTGTTGGTAGTGATGGTAATGTTGGCGGACGCGCCTGCGCTGTAAAGGCCATAGGCGGCGCCCGACGCTGAGAAACCGTACACCGTACCAGTGTTGCTGTAGATCGTGGCCGTGGAACCCGCCGCATATAGTCCATAGGCCGCACCAGAGCCGGAAACAGCCGCACTGATGACGCCCGTGTTCGCATTGATATTGACCCCCGTTCTGATGGCATACAGACCGTAAGCGGCTCCAGTGCCACTGGTATTGGTACTGGCGCCGCTTATCAAGCCGGAATTGTTGTCAACCGTAATGTCGGAATAGGCTGCGGCTACTCCGTACGCTGAAGTTGTCGAAGCTGATCCACTGGTTTGCCCTTTGATGGTGCCGCTGTTATTCGTGATGGAGACGTATGTATTTCCCAAAACGCCGCGAGCGCTGCCCGTGGCACTGGTTCCGGTTATCGTTCCAGTATTCGTCCCAATGACGACGCTAGAGGCGACTGCGTAGACACCGGTACCAACACCGGTTCCGCTCGAAACGCCACGAATATCGCCAGTATTGCTTGTTACGATGAGATTAGCGTCTGTCATCAGACCGAAAATCCCATAGGCGCTTGCTGTGCCAGCGGAGCCATAAATCGTGCCCGCGTTACTGCTAATGGTACCGGTCGAGTCGCGAACATACACCCCATGCGCTGCGCCTGTGCCGCTGCTGTTGGCACCGATCGTTGCGCCTGAGTAATTATTGACGGTGGCCGTTGTGGCGGCATAAATGGCATAAGCGCTGGTATTCGTGGTCGCTGTGGCACTTATCGTCCCGCTGTTAGCCACATTGGTGAGCGAGCCAAAATAAAGCGCGTAACTGCCCGCCACACTCCAACTCGTGCCTGCATCCACGGTAATGTCGCCGCCAGTTTCCACACCGCTGCCGTACTGGCTGGAGATGGCGCCCGAGCATATGGCCACCACGCTATTGGCCGCTGCAGGACTACAGGCGGCCCAGGCGGAATGCACATCCCACACCAGCAATGCCGCGCCCCCCACCGCTTGCAAAAGCACGCGCCGCAAGCCCGCTGGGCTGACGCCCAGCAGGTTTACTGCAGGGCGCGGCCAGCGCACCAAGTTCACACTACTGTGGGTCTGTTGAAGCATTGAGACAAGAATTTCGGGGGGTAATTGCGCTAGGCGTAATTAGTAATTAAGTTGTTAATTTAAGTTTAATGTTATTAAATATATAAAAAATGTTAATTATGGTTTGACCTTATGGATTTTCATACCATTGTTGTATTTATTCAACAGCGCAGGAGTCTGGTGGACGTCCGATGAGCTAGGGGCCAGGCGGCCAGGGGCGTGCTGGGGCAAGTGGTGGGGGCTGGCGTGGCGGCTCTTGCCAGCGCCTCTGACATGGACCACCTGTGATCTTCCTAGAATGCGGTCCAACATAGGGGCAGACATGAAAAAGCTGGTTTATGGCGTTCTCTTAGCGCTGGCAGTGGTGGCAACGGCAATCCAGCTCGGCGGCCACGGCTATTTCTGGAAGGCGCTGGCAAGCACCTATTTGCAGGGGCACAGCACCGCGCATATCGACGACGCGCATAATTTTGCGCAGCGCAGCATCGCGGCGGGCACGCCGCAAGCCTGGCCCAAGGACGCGCGCTACAACCAAAAGCCCCTGGATCCGGCTATGCAGGCTTATTTGCAGCAGTACGGCACAGCGGCCTTTCTGGTGGCTCAGAAGGGCGCTTTGGTGCATGAGCAGTATTTCGCCGCTTATTCCGCCCAAAGCCGTACCAACTCTTTTTCAATGGCCAAAACCATTACCACGCTACAAGTGCAAATGGCGGTGCAGCAAGGCGCCATCAGCAGCTTTGACGCCGCGCTGACTGAGCGCCTGCCCGAATACGCGCAAGACCCGCGCGGCCAAAAGGCCACGATTGCGCAACTCTCGAGCATGAAGTCCGGGCACGACTGGACCGAAAATTACTATCTTCCACTCAACATCACCACGGACCTGTATTACGGCAAAGACGCCGAAAAATTGGTCCTAGGCCAGGGCTTTGAACGTGAACCGGGCACCGAGTACGAATACAGCAGTGGCAGCACCCAGTTGCTTGGCGTTTTCCTCAAGCGCGCCTTACAAGCCATGGAGCCGCAATTGACGATTAGCGGGCATTTGTCGCGCAGCCTGTGGGTGCCCCTGGGTATGGAAAGCGAAGCGATTTACACCATGGACCGCGACGGCAGCCTAGGCGGTATGGAGCGCACCTATTGCTGCATTTTTGCCACCGCCCGCGACTTTGCCAAGTTCGGCCAGTTGCTGTTGCAAGATGGCCAGTGGAACGGCCAGCCCTTGGTGGACAAAGCCTTCGTCGAGCGTATCCGCAAACCCGATTTGCAGCCCTACTATGGCCATTCCTTGTGGATGGATTGGACCTACAAGCACCCGTTTTATTTCTTGCAAGGCCACCAAGGCCAGTATGTGATCGTGGTGCCGTCGCTCGAATTGGTGGTGGTGCGCACCGGCCAGACGCGCGACAAAAAAACCAAGGGGCCTAACGGCATCACGCCCGCTGAGGTGTACCGCTTCGTGGACCAGGCGGTTGCCTTGGTACAGTAAGAGCCGCGCTGGCGTGGGCGGACCGGGCGAACTCTCAATGAGGTTAGGCCTTCACGTGGTCAGGCTTGATGTTGCGCCAGCAGGCGCTCCAGCGTGGCAATTAACTGCGTCCGGTCGAAAGGCTTTAGCAAGATCTCGTCTAGGCCCGCGGATTTAAAGCTGCTCAAATCGGGCGGGTGGATATTGGCTGTCAAACCGAGCACTGGCAGGCTGGCCCCGTCTGCGGTCGATCGAATCGCTTGGGTTGCCTCTATGCCGTCCATGCCTACCATGACCATATCCATCAGCACCAGATCAAGCGGAACCTGCGCTACCAAGGCTAGCGCTTGTGCGCCATCGGTCGCTTCATGGACGGTGGCAAGCGGCCAATGGCTGAGTAACACTTGTCGAAGGAGCAGGCGGTTAATCGGGTGATCGTCCACAATCGCAAAACGCCAGGCGCGAGACTGGCTGGGCTCTGGCGGCAAAGGTGCAGCTGTCTGTAGTGCCGCCGGGCTGGTATCGCCTAGCGGCAGCGTGAACCAAAACGTCGAACCGCGGCCGGCCTGACTGTCAAAACCCATGGCGCCGCCCAACAGCTGCACCAGGCGTTGCGAGATCAGCAGCCCCAAGCCAGAACCACCAAATCGCTTTTGAATACTCGGGTTGGCCTGCGAAAACCGGCTGAATAAGCGCTGCTGGTCCTCTGGTGAGATACCGATCCCGGTATCGTCGACGGTAAAACGTAATCTGCTTTCCCCTTGGCGGGCCACGCGCAGCACCACCTGTCCTGCAGTAGTAAATTTAATGGCATTACCCAATAGGTTGACCAAAATCTGCGTGAGGCGGTGTTTGTCGGTTTGCATCCACACGGGCACATCCGGTGCAATTTCCAGGACATAGCGCAAGTTACTGGAAGCCACGCGTGGCTTGAACAATCCAAACGCAGCCTCCAATACATCGCGTAATAGCACGCGGTCCAGGTGGGGCTGCAGCTGACCTGATTTAAATTGGGTGTAATCCAACACGTCATTGATGATGGTCATCAAATGGTCTGCCGCCTGGCTCGTGTGATCCAGAACCATTTGCGCGCCGGGCTTGTCCGTTACCACGGTCTTGAGGTAACTATTGAGGCCTAAAATCGCATTCATCGGTGTTCTCAATTCGTGACTGACCGAGGCGATAAACCGGTCGCGAGCGCCCAGTTCACGCTCCAAATCCTCTCGCTTGGATTGCAACTGTTGTTGACGTTGCAATAACTCTTCAAAGGCCTGCTGGTCGTTGCGTTGGTAGAACAGCATCACCATCATGGTGATTAAAAATATGAGTGAGTAGTCAGCCAAAGAAGTACCTGCTTGCTCAGCCACCATGCCCACCACCATGGGGCCTGCCCCTAGCCATTGCGCCCCAAAGGCCTGCAGGCTGTGCACTGCGATGCTGATGCCCACCCACACCATCGCGGCTTTGCGCCCGACCACAAAATAACTGGCCAGCACCAGCACACCCATCCAAGCCAGTACGCTGCTGTATACGCCACCGGAATACCAGGCGGTCACATTGTTTTCGCTCAGCGATATCAGGCATCCCCAGTGGCAAGTCCCCACCGTGGACAAGCCGCGGTAAAACGCGATCAACAGCAGCAACCACAAGAGCGTCGTGACGCTGCTGGTCAGCTGCACCATGGGCAGGGGCGTGGTGGTCGCGGCCAACCAGGCGGAAAGCGCGGCCAGCGTCAAGGCCGCATAGCCAAATACGCGGCGCCCATCCTCCTGGTGAAGAATGCGTCCCAGCCAAGCGGAAAAAAGAGCCTGCCAGCGCCTCATACCGCAGCGGCTCCCTGCAGGGCCTGGGTGATCGCGGCACACAATACCGCTTCATCGATCGGCTTGCCCACCACCGCATGCATGCCCGCCTCGCGGCAGCGCTGGGCATCACTGGGCAAATTGTTGGCCGTCAGGCCGATTACCGGTGTGGCGCGCAGTTTGAGATCGGTATGCGCGCGCAGCCGACACGTTGTTTGCAGGCCATCGCAGCCCGGCATATACAGATCCATCAACACCAGGTCGCACGGTGAGGCTTCCAGCTGTTGCAGGGCGCTTTCGCCACTTTGGGCGACCTCCACCCGGCAGCTGGGCCAGTGCTTGCGCAGCAAGAGCTGCACCACCATCTGGTTCATCGGGTGGTCATCGACGACGAGAAAGCGCAGATCCTGCCGGGCGCCAGGCGGTGGGGCCACCGGGGGGCTCGCGTGTTCTGCGTGCACAGGCATGGGCCACTCCAAGCGGAACAAGGCGCCACTGGTGCAGCTCGGATCAGCCTCGATGCGCCCACCCGCTTGCTGGACCAGACGGTAACTGACTGCCAGCCCCAAACCGGCGCCACCGCTGCCGCGTTTGCTGTGCAAACCGCCATTGGAAAATCGGTTGAACAAGGAATCAAAAGCCGCCGGCGCAACGCCAGGGCCGCTGTCTTGTACTTCGACACGCAGCTGCCCCCCAGCGTAACTGGCGCGTACCTCGATATTCCCCAGCGCCGTAAATTTGACCGCGTTATCCAATACATGGTTGACGACTTGTACCAGGCGCGCCCGGTCAGCCAGCACCCACAGCGTAGGTGGCACATCCAAGGTGAATGCCAAGGCCACTCCTTTGGCTTGTGCTTTGGCTTGGTAAGGACTGACGCAGCTCAACAGGGTATGCGCCAATGCAAAAGCGGCGTTGTGCAAGTCCAGGCGCCCCGCCTCCAGTTGAGAAATATCCAATATATCGTTAACGACCCGCAGCAATTGCTCGGTGGCGTCGCGGATATGCAAGGCGGCCTGCGACTGTTGCGGCTGCCCTGCCAGTTCGTCCAGCAGCACACCGTTGAGTCCCAAGATGGCATTCATCGGAGTGCGCAGTTCATGGCCTACCGACGCGATGAATTCGTCTTTGTGGTTCTGTGCATCCAACAAGGCCGCCTGCGTGGTCTCCAGTTCCGCATTGCGCAGACTTACTTCCTGCATTTTTTGCCGGTACTGCAAGTCGTAAATAAGTAGTGCAAGCAACAAAAAGAACAGGATGTTGAGCTTGGTCAGCAGGGCCGAATCCAAAGGCATGGTCATTGGATTGACCACGCCGCTGACCCAAGCCTCTTGCACTGCCACGTACTGGTACAGGTTGTGCAACAAAATAATTCCCAGCCACGTCAAGGACCAGCGCACATTGATCAGCAGCAGCGCGGCCATAGACAACACCGGCATCCAAACGATATTGGGGGAGTTGATACCCCCGGTTTGGCTCACCATCGGTACCAGAATGCCAAAGGCCAGACCGATCAGGCCATGCGCTGCAAACTGGAGCGCATTGAAAAACCAGACGGCACCGGCCAGCAAGAGGAAGACCACAAAGCCCAGCAAGTTCAAATTGCGGTCAAAGCCGGACCACGGCAGAAAGTAAAACAGCAGCGTATTGGCGCAGCCAATGCCTAAAGCGCTCAGCAGCAAGCTACGCCGGTCCAGAGGGGTCCGCGCGGGGAACTGGCTTAGCAGACGCTTGCGTAGTGTCAAAAGAAGACCTGCCTGACGAAGTGAAAACGCTGGCGCACGGCGCGCGGTGCTGCACCCGGCGTGCCAAGCACTGCAACAAAGTTACTCCGGTGCGCGCATGGCTATGGTAATCGGGCGCTTGCCAGCCTTGCTTGCTGATCACAGTGGCGGGCTGACCAAGCCAGCGGATTATCGATGCGCCGCCAAGTGGCGATGCGCATCCGAGAAGCTTTTCAACAGCGCGCGCTTGCGTCGGAGCCAAGGCCTGGGCCGGACGGATGAGACCTACCGAGCCTTGAAAGCTGCCCCGCGTTACACTGGATTTGTGTTTAATTACATGCATAATTAATATAAATTAGTCATTTAACAAAAAGTTAAGTGACTTTTAACACGACGTAAATCAGTGCCTCGCGCTGGGCGCAGGCTGCTGCCAACGCACTAGGGTCTGGGCTAGGCCGTTCGCCAAAACCGGAAATCTGAAAGTAGCTTGTCTATGAAAACCTATTTAACTTATATCGTGTGTCTTGGATTGGCAGCGTGCTCCGGTTCTGGCGATACCCCGCAACCCCCATCCAGTCCGAAAGCGTTGGCACCCAAAGCACTCATTGAAAAATCTCTGGGCGCCACCTTGGAAAAGCCGGTGCGACAGTGCGGCGCCGGTACCGATACGCTGACGGAAGATACGGCGCAGGGTTCGGTGGCAGATTTCGAAGGCGGGCCGGTGCGCCCCCTGGCCTTATCTGCCGATGGCAAGCGCTTGTATGTCACCAACACGCCTGCCCATTGTCTGGAAATATATACCGTTAGCGCAGACACCCTGACCCTAGCGGCTAGCCTGAGCGTCGGCCTGGAGCCGGTAGCGGTGGCCGAGCGCAATGCCGACGAAGTCTGGGTCGTCAACCATTTATCGGACTCCGTCAGCATTGTGCGTCTGGACGGCACACCGCGCGTGTTGCGCACCTTGCAAGTGGGCGACGAGCCGCGCGATATTGTGTTTGCCGGTGCGCAGCGCAATCGCGCCTTTATTACGGCTGCCGCGCGCGGCCAAAACAAACCCGGCTTTAGCGCGGACTATCTGATGCAGCCCGGTGTAGGACGCGGCGACGTGTGGGTGTTTGACGCCGACAACTTAGACGACAGCCTCAACGGAAATCCCCTGGCGATCCTGACCTTACCCGCCGAAGTGCCGCGCGCCTTGGCCGTAACGCCCGATGGCGCAACGGTTTATGCGGCCGTGTTTAATTCGGGCAATGCCAGCACGACCTTGCACCGCGATGTGGTGAGCGCCAACAAGCCCTCCTCGCCGAGCAGCAAGGATAACTTTTTTGCGCCAAGTACCTCGCTGATTGTGCGCAATAAGGCAGGCAAATGGGTCGACGAAACCGGAAGAGACTGGTCCGCAAAAGTCAAATTCAGTTTGCCCGACGAGGATGTTTTCGCCATCGACGCCAACGCCAGTGTCCCCGCGTTCGACAAAGCATCGGGAACGCGCTTTAGCGGGGTAGGCACCACGCTTTTCAATATGGCGGTGCACCCCGGGGACGGACGCCTGTTTGTGAGTAACACCGATTCCGTCAACCAAGTACGTTTTGAAGGCACGGGCGCCCGCAGCAGCGGCAGCACCGTGCGTGGGCGTATCGCCGAGAGCCGCATCAGCGTGATCAACCCAAGCACCAAGGCAGTTCTTGCGGTGCATCTCAATAAGCATCTCGATTTCCGGCTGGCGGGCGACAGCGTGCCGTCCACGGACAAAGCCCGCAGTCTGGCGCAGCCCACGGCCATGGTGACCAGCCCCGACGGCAGCGTGCTGTACACCGCCGCTTTTGGCTCGGGCAAAGTGGCCGCCATCCCCACAGCGGGACTCACTGGCAGCTTCCAGCCCGATGCTCGTACCCATATCGATGTTGCCAAAGGCCCGGCTGGGCTGGCGCTGAATGCCGATGGATCCCGGCTCTACGTCTATTCGCGCATAGAGCAAAAAATCACCGTTATTGATACCGCCAGCCGCTCGGTAGTGGGCACGCCAGTGGCCCTGTTCAATCCGGAAGCGGATGTGGTGCAAAAAGGCCGCCAGTTTTTGTACGACGCCAAAGAGACCTCGGCCAATGGCTCGGCGTCGTGTGCTAGCTGCCATGTGTTTGGTGATATGGACCACCTGGCTTGGGACTTGGGTAATCCCGATGAAAACACGGTGACCAACAAAAATAAATATGTGCAGTCCACCTTAGACCGGGCACCCGGCGGCATCAATGCACGCTTTCATCCGGTCAAAGGCCCCATGAGCACGCAAACCCTGCGTGGCATGAAAGGCAATGGCCCCTTGCACTGGCGCGGTGACCGCATGGGGGCTAGCCCTGCTGTGGTAAGCGGAAAAATCGAAACTCTCGAAGACGCTGCGTTCAAAGAATTCAACGATTCTTTTGTCAGCCTACTAGGGCGCAAAGAAGCATTGACGGCGGAACAATTGCAGCAATACACCCGTTTCGCCATGCAGATGGTGCTGCCGCCTAACCCGGTACGCGCGCTGGATGGTTCTTTGGATGCCAATCAAGCAGCGGGCAAAAAAATTTACAACGAGGTCAATAACATTACCGGATTGGGCTCGTGCAATAACTGCCATACCTTGGATGCAGCGGCCGGTAAGTTTGGCACCGGCGGGCTTCTTTCCTTTGAAGGCCCGCGCTTTACTGATAACTTCAAGGTGCCGCAATTGCGAAACATGTACCAAAAAGTAGGTATGTTCGGCAATAGCGTAGACACGGGTTCCCCGTCTACCGGCGCACAGGTCAGGGGGTTTGGTTTCGGTCATGATGGATCGATTGATACTTTGACCAGCTTTTTCAGTGACCCGGTTTTTGTATTCCCAGCACCCGCCGATGTAACCCGCAAACAAGTGGTGTCCTTTGTCCTGGCATTTGACACGGACTACGCGCCCATCGTCGGCCAGCAAGTGAGCTGGCGTCCCGGCGCCAGCGATGCGGTGGAAGCGCGCCTTGCGTTGCTGCAACAACAAGCCCGAGTGATTTCGCCCCGGCCAGCATGCGATCTGCAAGCACGCGGCAGTGCTGATGGCACTGCGTTTAGCGCGCTGATGCAGGCCGACGGTAGCTGGGCGATGCGCGGGGGCGGCAGCAAGACCGATAGCGCTTTGCGCGCTTTGGCTACCGCCAGCGCGCCGATCACATTCACCTGTCTTCCGCCACGCACCGGTAAGCGCACTGCGCTCGATAGCCTGTAGATTTGCCTGGTCTCGGTAGAGCAAGCCCTAGCCGCAGCCCATAAAAAAACCCCCGCACAGTGGCGGGGGTTTGCGCTTTGACTTAGCGGGTTTTAGTTGGCAGCTTTCTTCGCATACACATCGGTCACAAACACTTTGTAATCCGGCTTGATTTCCTGGATACGGCCTTGCTCTTTCAGGAACACGGCCGTCTCGGCCATGGCTTTGGCTGCGCCACCGCCCAGCCATTTGGGGCCAAGTTGCTCAGCCGCCGTGGGGAAGACATACAGCGCCATCGCAGCGGGTACGTCTTTCACATCGGCCTTGGTCACGCGGGCAATCGCCTTGACCTGGGCCGTGTCTGGCGTCCACGAGGCTTTGTTGGCGCGGTACTCGCTATCGGCCTTGTTCAAGGCTTTGACCAGGGCCACCATAAAGGCTTCGTTCTCGGCAGCCCATTTGCTGTTGACCGCGATGCCGTCAAACGTGGGGTAGCCTTTTGCCCCGATAGAGCCCGAGCTCGCGATCGACTTGCCATTACCTTTGATTTTGGAGAGCACCGGGTCCCAGATGAAGGCCGCATCGATATCGCCACGCTCCCAGGCCGCTGCAATTTCCGGTGGACGCAGGTTCAGAACGTTCACGTCTTTGGCGCTCAGGCCTTCGAGCTTCATCGCCGCCATGAGCTGGTAGTGTGCGGTGGACACAAAAGGTGTGGCCACTTTTTTGCCCTTAAGGTCTTTGACCGCATTGACATTGCTGCCATTGCGCGCGATCAGCGCTTCGGCGTCAGCGATGTCGTCCAATATCCAAAACAGTTTGATGTCCTGGCCTTGGGTGACCGCAGCGGTCAGGGGGCTGGAGCCAACCTGGCCGATTTGCACATCCCCCGAAGCCATGGCTTTGATGACGTCGCCGCCACCGCCAAACATGCGCCAGTTGATTTTGTAGCCGGTGGCTTTTTCCAGCTCGCCCGATTCGATCACCGCCTGGAAGGGCACCAGCATGTCCTGGTGCGCAAAAGTCACCTCTTTTTGCTGGGCTAGTGCAGCGCCACCCCACAAGCTCAGGCCGGCGGCTAATGCCAGTAATTGGCGTTTGTGCAATTTCATAAAGTCTCCTTGTGTTGAAAAAAATCCATGCAGAGCACGGTCCTACGAAAACACGCTTTTTACAGCCGCTCGTATTGTGTACGCAATAGCCAGGCAATCCTCCTGGCTTAGCGAAAGGGGTAGGCGCAAATCGCACAAGGCCCCCAGCACGGCTTGCGCCTGGGGCAAGTCTTGCGCTTGGCCGAAGTATCGCCAGTGCGTCCATACACTGGTGAAACCCACAGGCTCATCAGCGCCAAACCATTTGATGTGCAGGCCTTGCTCTGCGCCCGCGGCGATGACCGCCTGCATTTGCCCGCGCGTCATGTCGCGCAGCAAAAACTGGAAGGAACTCGCGACAAATTGTTCTTGGGGCGGGCGGTGGGGTAGGCGCACATGCGCTGCGCCTTGCAGCGCCCCTGCTAACCACCCATAGCGCTGGTTCCAGCGCTGGCAACGGTCTTGTAAGACGGTGCCCAACTGCGCCCGCGCCAGTGCTGCGGGCAAATTGCTCATGCGCAGGCTGAAGTTAGGCGTGTGGTACTTCCAGCGTTCAAACACCTCCGGGCCGGGCCGGGCCAGGTGCGAGGCATAGAGCATGTAGCTGCCCGAGAGCAGCACCGCTTGGGCTGCCAGGTCGGCATCGGCCGTGACCAGCAACCCGCCTTCGCCGCTATTGGCGTGCTTGTAGCTTTGCAGGCTAAAGCAGCCGGCCACGCCCCAGGTGCCGGTGGCTTTGCCGTTCCAGGAAGCGCCCATGGTATGCGCGCAGTCTTCTATCAATGCGATGCCAAATTCGCGGCAAATGGCCGTTAGGGCATCCATGTCGCAAATATGGCCGCGCATATGCGAAAGCAACAAGGTTTTGGCGCCGCTCTGCGCGGCTTTGCGCCGCAGGTCTTCCAGATCGATCAACAAGTCCTCGGTCACATCGACCAGCACCGGTACCGCGCCTGCATGCGCAATCGCGCCGGGCACGGGCGCTAAGGTAAAGCAGTTGCTGAGTACTTTGTCGCCTGGTCGCACCCCGCTGCAACGCAGCGCGGCAAACAGGGTGGAGCCGCAGGAATTCATGGCCACGCAATAAGGCAGGCCCAGCGCGGCGGCAAACTCAGCCTCCAAGGCCGCGGCCTCGCCGGGCTTGGCGCCGGTCTCTCCATAGCGGTGCATCTTGCCGCTTTCCATCAAAGCCAGCGCGGCTTGCACACCGGCCTGCGGCACGGCTTCTTGCCAGGTCAGGTCGAGCTGCAAGCGCGCGGGCTGGGTGCTGTGCTCAGCCATGGCGTACGTCCTTGTGGGTTTGGTGTTGAAGCTGCTGCCACAGTGCGACGGTTGCCTGCGCCAGCGCTTGGGTGCTATCCAAGCACATGGCTTGTACGGCGGGGCTGGCGTGCGCCAAAGCCATAGGCGCTTCGGTGCAGGCCAGGATGATGCCGTTGGCGCCATCAGACTGCATTTGTGTAATCGCTTGCGCCAGCAGCGGCCCGGCTTGCGCCGTCTTACCAGCCTTGACCATGGCAATCGCGGGCAATACCCAGTCATCCAAAGCGCTCTGGCGTGTCGCCACCCAGCTAAGGCCTCTGCTTTGCAAGGCGCTGTCAAACAAACCGCTAGCCAGCGTGGCGCGCGTGGCGACCAGGCCGATATGCGCGCCTGCGCCAAAGCGCAGCAAGGCTGCGTTGCAGGCCACATCGACGATTGAAGGAAAGGGCAGCACGCAGCCCTCGCGCAAAGCGGCATGCCAGTAATGCGCGGTGTTACACGCCATCACCAGGCCTTGCGCGCCAGCGGCAATCAGCCGGTCGCGCGCCGCGATCAGCGCAGGCAGGGGCGAGGGACCGCCATGCAACAGCGCGGCAGGCCGACCCGGAATACGCGGGTCGCTGTGGATCAGCAAAGGCACATGGCCGGCGTCGTCTTGTGCTGGTGTGGCCGCCACCACTTTGGCGAAAAAATCCACCGTCGCCAACGGGCCCATGCCGCCGAGCACGCCGATCATGTGCGCCCCCCGCGCGCACTGGCGCTGGTGTGGACGATGGCGGCAGGCGCGCTCATGCGGGGTAGGGGAAAGCGTGTTGGTAGCCAAACAAGCCGACCGAACCACCAGTGTGCAAAAACACAATATTCTGGTCTTTGCGGTAATGGCCTTTGCGGAGCAGGTCGATCAAACCGGCCATGCCCTTGCCCGAATACACCGGGTCGAGCAAGATGCCTTCGAGCTGTGCCAGCATGGTCACTGCCTCCATCATGCCGGGCGTGGGGATGCCGTAGCCTTCACCGATGTAATCGCAGTTGGCGACCACGTGTTCGCGTTGCACCGCGCCGGGCACGCCGAGCAGCTCGGCGGTTTGCTGCGCCAGCACAAACACTTTTTCCTCTTGCGGTTGGCGCGGCGCGCGCACGCCTATGCCCAGCACCGGAATTTGGGTGCGCGCACCTTCCATGCCCACTACCAGGCCCGCTTGCGTGCCCGCGCTGCCAGTGGCATGCACCAGGCTGTCAATCACCAAGCCCATGTTCATTGCCTGATCGGCCAGCTCCAAAGCGCAGGTGACATAGCCCAGCGCACCGACCGCATTGGAGCCGCCGCCGGGGATGATGTAGGTCTTGCGCCCTTGAGCGCGCAAATGCGCAGCCAGGGTTTCCATCGCCGCGTCCATGGGCGTGTTGCCTGGCACTTCGCTCACATGCGCGCCGTACAAATAGTCTAAAAACACATTGCCCGAATGCTGGTAATCGGCGTGGCGGTAACCGGTGCGGTCTTCCAAAATAATGTGGCATTGCAGGCCCATCTTGGCGGCGATGGCAGCGGTTTGGCGCGCATGGTTGGACTGGGTGGCGCCCTGGGTGATTAAGGTGTCGGCGCCTTGTTGCAAGGCCTCGGCCACCAGGTATTCCAGCTTGCGCGTTTTGTTGCCGCCGGTGGCCAGGCCAGTGCAGTCGTCGCGCTTGATCCACAGCGTGGGCCCACCCAGCGCAGCGCTTAGGCGTGGCATGGGCTCTAGCGGGGTGGGGCCATGGGTGATGCGCAGGCGGGGGAATTTGGAAAGTTTCATGGCGTGCTTTTTTAGTTAACTAAAGAGTGGAAAAAAACATCAGGCACCGGGCTCGGTGTCGGCCGCTTGCGCGCCGCTCCAGGACTCGGCAGGGTAGTCGTCCAGACTGCCCAGTTCAAACCTTTGTTGAGGAAAAAATTTGTGCAGGCGTATATCGCCGGTACGTGCATGGCCTTCCATGCCTTCCAGCCGCGAGATGCGCGCCGCCACCTGGCCCACCGCGCCACCGGCACTGCGGTCCAGGCGCTGCCAGGTCAGTGTCTTGATAAATTTGCCCACCGACAAACCGCCCGAATAACGCGCCGCGCCGCGTGTGGGCAAGATGTGGTTGGGCCCGCTGCATTTATCACCATAGGCCACCGTGGTGTTCTCGCCTAAAAACAAAGAGCCGTAATTGCTTAAGTTGGCCAGCCACCAGTCCAGGTCACGCGCCATCACCTGCACATGCTCGGGCGCATAGCGGTCGCTGACCTGCACGGCTTCTTCGGGCGTGCTCACCAGCACCACTTCGGCATAGTCGCGCCAGGCTGCGCCGGCTGCGCTGCGCGCCGGTTCGGGCAGGGCCGCAATGGCGGCGGGTGCGCGCGCCATCACTTGCTCGGCCAAAGTGCGCGAGCTGCTGATCAACCACACCGGCGAATCCGGCCCGTGCTCGGCCTGGCCTACCAGGTCGGCGGTGACGATGTCGGCATCGGCGCTGTCGTCGGCAATCACGCAAGACTCGGTGGGGCCGGCCAGCACGTCAATACCGACTTGCCCGAACAGCAAGCGCTTGGCCTCGGCCACATAGCGGTTGCCAGGGCCGACGATGATGTCGGCCGGTTTGCAGCCAAACAAGCCCATGGTCATGGCGGCAATCGCCTGTACCCCACCCAGGGCCAACACCGTGTCCGCGCCACACAGTTGCAGCGCGTACAAAATCGCCGGGTGCATACCGTTGGCGCCTTGCGCGGGCGTAGCGGCCACGATATGGCCGACGCCCGCTACCTTGGCCGTGCCCACACTCATGATGGCGCTGGCCGCATGCGCATAGCGCCCGCCGGGTATGTAGCAGCCCGCGCTTTGGCAGGGAATCAGGCGCTGGCCTGCCGTCAGGCCGGGCATAAATTCATGGCTAAATTCCTGCATGGCATCGCGCTGGCGCTGCGCAAAGTCGGTGACGCGCTGATGCGCAAAGCGGATATCGCTTTTGACGCCATCGCTCAAAGCCTGGTCGGCCCGC
>CANFVA010000043.1 GCA_947450255.1 Comamonadaceae bacterium | reverse complement strand
CCAAGCTCGTGGGCCTTTTAGGCGACGCTTTCACGAATAAAAAAATGGACAATTTGGCGCATGTGATGCGTGACATCCTGACCTACCACACCACGCCCGAAGAGGCCGCGCAAGTAGCTTCTGAGTCCGGTGCGAAACAACTTATTTTTAACCACATCGTGCCGCCTATGCCGGTGCGCTTTGGCTACCCCGCCTTTGTGGGCGACGCGGCCAAGTTTTACAAAGGCCCGATCACCGTGGGTGAGGATGGCATGCTTTTCAGCTTGCCCGCCAACTCCGGCGAAGTAATAAAGAAGCGCTTGATGTAATGCCAAAACTCCTGTCACTGCAATGAGCGATATCAAGCCGCAGCCCTGCCCGCAAGAGGTCATGGATTGCCACGGCCTACGGCCGCGCAATGACATCCCGATCGCCGACCGCCTCGCAAAATCAAGCCAGCGTCATCGCGAGGAGCAAAGCGACGCGGCGATCCATGCCGCCACGAACTCACGGATTGCCACGGCCTGCGGCCTGGCAATAACGGAGTCAGCGTTCTGCAACTAAGTCTCAGAAAATTTTCACCATGCTTAATTTATTTTTAAAAGCCTCGCTCCTGGTGGTGTATGCGCTGGGCATTGCCTCGCACATCGTGGCCTTACCGGGCCAGGCCGGGCCTATCGTACAAACCGCGTCGCTAGCCTTGTTGCTCATCCATGCACTGGAATGTTTGCTGGCTTACCGGTATATCAATTTGTACGAGGGCGCGCTTGCGGTGAGCCTGATGCTGTCAATGCTGTTTGGCCTCTTGCATTGGATGCCGCTGGCGCGTAAAGCACGCGAAGCGGCGCTAGCCCAAGCGCAGCAATGACAGGGCATGCGCCTTCGCGCCTACGGCGCATCCTGGTCGGTGGCGCTTTGTATCTGGGCGCGCTGGCGGTCGGCATAGGCTCTGCGTTCTGGGTGTTAAAAAAAGCCGCTTGGCTCAACCCCTCAGTGCAAGTGGGCGCTTGGAAATCCAACTTGCAAGCCGGTAGCGTCGATGCAGATATGTACACCCGCGCCACCGTGGCGGTCAACGCTTTATTGGCCTTAGGCCGCAGCGAAACCATGTATTTCGTGGCTACGCAGGACGACACCGGCCAGAGGCTGCGTTCGCAATGCAATTACCGCATCAGCGGCGTACCGCCCAAAGCCCGCTGGTGGAGTATTACGGCCTACGCGGACGATATGTTTTTGTTTGATGCCCCCAATGCGCACTACAGCCTGAACGGCGATATTGCCACGCTGAGCAGCGAAGGCGTGTTTAGCTTTACCACCGGCCCGCAAGAGCAAAGCGGCAACTATTGGCTGCCCACGCCGGGCAAGCGCGGCATGCTGCTGACCTTGCGCCTGTACAACCCGGATGCGGCCTTGCAAGCCGCGCCACAAAGCCTGGTGCCGCCCAAAATCCAGCGCGTGGGGGACTGTGGATGAGCAACTGGACCAACACCCGCCGCCTGTGGCTTTACCGCATTGCCACTTTGCTGACCACTGCCGTGCTGGCGCATCTGCTCACCGTGTGGGCGGTGCCACGTTTGATCATGCAAGTGCTGATGAATGGGCCCATGGCGCAACAAATGAACATGCGCAACCAAGCGGCTTTTCCGCCGCCGGTCAACGCGCAGTCGCGCACCGTCGTTATGCCCAGCCCGGATTTGTTGTATTCCGTGTGCGTGTTTGATTTACGCGACGGCCCGGTACGTGTGCGCGCCGCGCCGCAGTTGCCGGGCTACTGGTCCATCGCCCTCTACAGCGCAAACAGTGATAACTTCTTTGTGCGCAACGACCGGCAAGCCCAAGGCGCGCCGATTGACCTATGGCTGGTACCCGCAGGCGGCGCCAAGGGCAATTCGCCGGTACCCCAAGGCGCGCAAGTGGTGGTCAGCCCGTCCGGCACCGGCTTCCTGCTGATGCGTGTACTCGCCTCGGATTACCAGGCTGACCAGGTGCTGTTGGAATCGGGCCGCCGCACGCTGCGCTGTGAGCCGGCCAAGGCCGTCTAGATAAATACAGCCCATGCTGGCCGCCTTTCTGCGACGTTTGTTTTTTTGGCAGACCCTGGGCTATGCGGCCATGGGTGTGTGGCTGGTGTGGGTATGGCAGTGGCAGGCCTGGTGGCTGCTGGCCGCGTGGCTGGCGCTGCCTTTGCTGATGGTGGCGGCATGGACCGCAAAACTCACTTTACATTCCCGCCCACAAGGCGCTGGTGGTTGGGTGTGGTGGCGCGCGATCGCAGGTGAGTCCTGGGCGATTTATCGTTTATTTATCTGGTCTATGCCCTGGGTCTGGCCTGCATCCCAACTACGTACCCCTAAGGCGGCTGCTTCGCGCGTGCCGGTGCTGCTGATCCACGGCTATTGCTGCAACTACGGTGTGTGGCGCGATGTGGCCGCGCGCCTACAGGCTCTGGGCCATACCGTGCTGGCGATCAACTTAGAGCCGCTGTTTTGCTCTATCGACGATTACGCGCCCCAGGTGGAGCAAGCTGTCGCGCAACTGCGCGCCCAAACCGGCCAGCAGCGCGTGGCCCTGGTGGGCCACAGCATGGGCGGCTTGGTAATACGCGCCTGGATGCGCGCCTATGGCGATACGCAAGTGGCCGTCGCCGTAACCTTGGGCAGCCCGCACCAAGGCACCCAAATCACACCGCACGCCAAATTACCCAACGCCCGCCAAATGGTCCGGGCCAACGACTGGCTGCAAGCCTTGCAAGAGAGCGAAAGCCCCCAGCGCCGCGCTCTGCTGCGCATCGCCCTGACTGAGCAAGACGCGATTGTTTTCCCACAAAGCGCGCAAACCCTGCCTGGCGTGGATACGCAGGTGTTCAGCCGCATGGGGCATTTGCAGCTGTGTACCGATGCGCGGGTATTTACGTGGATGCGCAAGCAACTTCAGGGCGATGTGTAGAAGCCCTAATGCGGGAGCGAAGGCCTAGGGCCTAGTCGAATTGCATTGGCGCCGGGTCTGGGTTGCTGCCAATACCGGGCAAAACCACCGGCAGCTGGGCGTCGCTGGTGTGAGCTTAGCTCGCCGTTGTTTGGGCTAGTGCCTGCGCCTAAAGTGGGTGCGATGACATTAAACAATGGGGCAGGCTAGCTATTTTTTGTACTTATCCAGTCACGCAGCGCATCAAGGCCCCAATCGGTTACTTGCCAAGACCAAACACACACATATTTTTTGGTAGAAACCACAATGGAATACCCGTACCCACGATCTCTGCCAATTGGATTGCAGCATGAACGTATGCATTCTCGCGTGTGTTCGGATCTGCTGCGACCCTAACTATTACTACCCACTCGCAAGCACTTTTTAGTCGGTCGTATGCACCTACCAGTACGCCAATTTTACCTAAGGGATTTCTCCGATGGGCAACATCCTCACGATAGAGGATAGGGTTATTACCGACTTCTAAATTTTACTTACATCGTATAAATTTCTATTATTATTAATCTTTTGAAAGATGACGCATGTACCTTTCTGGAACCCAAACACGCGGGATGGGCCAGAACATGCAAGTCTTAGCCGAACCACACCGTGAGCGTGAACGGCGCCAATGCGCTGTCGCACCCAGATGGACCATACAGTTAAAAAGACAGGGCGCAAACAAGCGCGTGGGACTGGCTCGTAAGCTGGCATTGCACTAAACCAAAGCGCCTCGCGTAGCCATGTTGCACTTAAACCAATGCAGGACCGAGCTACTTGCAGCCATCCTTGAAAACCTACTCCATGTTACGGATGTCCATGCGCTACGAACCCAACTCGGCCACGGACTACTGCAATTACTTAATGCGCAGTATTTCGCCAGCTTTATATGGGATACCGACACTGGCCAATTTGCTCAGCCAATCCAAATCAACATGGATCCAGACAATATCCAAAAATACGCATCGTATTATCAGTTTTGTAATCCTCTCACACCATTAATTCAAAGAAAAACCTTCCCCGTCAAAGTTTCGGACATATTACCGACAAAAACATTACGTAAAACCGAATTTTTTAATGATTTTTTGCGCAAAGACGGACTGTATTGGGGATTGAATTTATATATTTGGCACAATAATAAAAACCTAGGCGACATTCGGATATGGCGGGATGAACGCGTAGATGACTTCACCCAAGGCGATATACAGCTACTGCGCCTTCTCCAGCCCGGATTGACCTACGCCTTGCAGCGTGTGACTGAGGTACCAAAGCCCAAACTGACGCTTATTAGCAATAGCTTCAGTGCGCGAGAGGCCGAAGTAGTGCGTTTGGTGGGTCAGGGGCTGAGTAATAAAGAGATCGCCCGCCAGCTTGGTATTTCTTGCACCACCGTACATACCTATTTGCAACGTGCTTTTGAAAAAACCGGAGTGCATAGGCGTGCGGCACTGCCTGGAAAAATGCAAGCGTCCGATTAGAAGCGCCACCGCAGACTAGCGGCAGTGTCGTCCAATTGAAGGACAGACATAAGGTGCGAAGCTAGGCAACATCATGCTACCGCCTTAACGTTCACCCCTGGTTAATCTGACAGGGCAAGGCGGAGTGGTCTATTTAATCAATGGTAAACAAAATCTGTAGGAGGATAAATTATGACGATTAGCTTTGCAGGCGCACATGTTCGCCGTTCTGCACCCGACTCTACCCGCAAGGTGAATAACCCTTCGCTCCGTAGCGGGGTGCAGTACCAAACCAAGAAAGCACTCCCAGACTTTGACGATTATTTTGGACTGCAAAAAATGACATTAGATGAACTCATTAACAGTGGAACAGATTTCCGATTTCCAGACAATCCTTCGACGGATTATGCAAGTCTACTTCGATGTGAAGAATCTAATGTCAATTCATCGCCACTTACAAAATCTAATGCAATAATACCATGGACAAAATATACCCCAAGGGTCGCCATTATTGGAGGTGGAATGTCCGGTATGATGACCGCCTTTCAGCTAAAGAAAACAGGCATGGACGTTACTATTTATGAAGCAGGGGGAGATCCAAACAGTGACAAATTTAATGGTGCCGGTCGAATTAAGGTGAGTTATCTTAACTGGGATGGAAATGATCAATGTGAATTAGGTGCAATGCGATTCCCTAATACATCTTATTTGTACTGGTCTTATGTAAAAAAATTGCAAGCAATTAGTGGAACTCAAGAATTTCTTGCCTTCCCGAACCCACTTAAAGTTCCTACCGCATTTCGAGGTAACGCTAACAATAATCCACAATTAATAGCTCTTTATGATAATCCTCGTGAAGGCCAGCAAAAATCAAAACTCCCTTCGCCATACAAAGAGATAGTGGCAAGTCATCTTCAGTCGTTTAATGATTACCGACCTACAGGTGCTGATTTAACAACCGAAGAAATCAAGAAAATTGCATCTAGCAAGGAAACTGATGGGACTTATTACCCAAGAACAAATACTGACCTTGACAAGTTAAAAAGATGGTGGACATTGGCTCTTGCAGACCTAGGGACAATGACGTACAGAGAATTCCTTATTTACAGAGGGATAAGTCTGCCAAATATAGAAATAATAGGTTATATTGGAATGGGCACCGGTGGATTTAGTCCCTTATTTGATGTATCAGCAGTTGAATTATTTAGACTTTTCATCTGGGATTTCGACGCTGAATTTTCAAATCCATTTCAATACAAATTACCTGGTGCATTTAGTAGCAAACTGAAAGAACTTGGCGTAACGATTAATTACAATAAGCCAGTTTTGGGTGTTGGTCATTATCCAGCGGATATTAATATGAATAGACCCACTTACCAAATATTAACAGCTAACAGAAACTTAACGCAGCATAGATATGGTTTTGATTATATTGTGTATGCGATGACCCACGTTGCGGCACAGAAACTTCTATCGGGTAGTCAACAAGCATTTCGCGATGCCGGATGGAGCGACCCAAAATTCACATTTCCGTTCTACGATGATAGCGCGAAGTTTAACGGTTTTAAAAGTGAAATCCGGGGCGATCTAGAGCTTCAAACTGGCATTAATGCGGTAAAAATATTTCAAAGAATAAACTCCCCTGTAAATGGCACGGAACTGAATGCTCTTAAAACGGTTTTATCAGTTCAAGTCTAATTTATTACACAGATTTTAAGGAGAAATTTAATATGCCAGCTAAATTTACCCGCCGAGACTTTGCAGCAAAAGCTTCGGCGTTAATTGGTTCCACAGCACTACCAAGCTTTGAAGGCTATAAATGTGCAAACGCAGCAACGTCCAACCCCCTAGGATCCGAAGTCAGGGCACTGTTTGGGACTTGGTTCACAGAAAGTTCTTCCGTACCAATGGGGGTCACGTATATTCTACCATTAGGCTTGGACAATAATTACAGCTTCCTTAGCTCGCAGGCGATAGCACTGAATTATTCATGGCAGGACGATGCAGACAAGGTCTATGAAAATTTTTTATCCAGATTTTCAAGCATAAAGAGTTCAATTGATAGCACTGGCTTCGCGCGCGGTAAATCTACTAACCCTAACGAATTTTCCGGACAAATGAAAACACAAATAGAAAGAAGAGAATGGGGCGCGACTCTGGTAGGATTTAAAAATATACAAAATACGGCGGGAACTTTACCAGCTCTTTTTGCGCCCTATAGAATTAATAAGCCAAGTGGTTATGAAGGCTATTACTCGATAGTGAACTGGTCAAAAGTGCCCTATATCAACACTGGATTTAAACTCGATACAGCAGGCATCGGCGGGTATCTAGTTGCGGCTTTTAAGACAGTAACTTTTGGTGATGCTATTGATATTATCAGTGTTGGCAGGAGTTCAAATTTATCGCGTTCTGGTTCTGACTACGGCGGCGACGAAGTTAAGGTATGGGATAGTAACGTTCTAGGAAATACTAGAGTTCATAATAGTGTTAAGAATTTATACTTTGCAGGAGACTCTTTCAGTCATTATGGTGGATGGGTAGAAGGTGCATTCCAATCAGCACTAAATACGGCATCAGGTATTTTGTATAGTGCACTGAAGGCTAACGAAATGGTTGTTTCAAGTTATCAAAGCGATCTTTCGATTGCACTGCTTGACGACCAACGGTATGCTTTAGATTACGGGGTTACACCAGTTATGAATCCTGGCTGTTCTAAAGGGACAAGAAGGGTAGAAGCCAACCGTAACCAATCTCAGTTGTATATTTTTAAAACAAATGTCAATAACAAAGAGTGTATTGATATCTCTTTCACCTCGGCAAATGCAAGTGGTACTGTATACAGATGCGACAACGTTGCTCGCGTGCGGGTTTTCTGCAAATCTAACTCGTTAAATGGTAACAAAGTAGGCTATATTTCAACTATTGAAATAATAAATTCTAATGATTCAACGCTGTCAGTCGGCCAAAGTATGGACTCCGGCCAACTTGAGCCTGACCACGAATTCGGCATGGTGCGACAGCATAAATTTTGCCAAGGATTAATAAAATATTACAACTCTGATGGAACTTTAAAAAGTTTTCAATTGGTGTTCCGTAATTCGTAAAACCATTTCACTCGCTGGTGCCCAGTGCCTTTAAATCACTGGGTTTTCTAATTACAGGCGCTGGACCAAATGTATTAGCCCTGCGTTAGCATAGAGGTTTTCGCATCTACCGCATGCCAGTCACTGAAACCGCGCCTAGCCCCTCCCCCCTCATCGGCCTGCCCCGTCCCGCTTCCCTCACTGCCTTGTTCTGGGCCATCAGCGGTATTGCGCTGCAAGGCTTTGGCGGCGTGTTGGCGGTAGTGCAGCGCGAACTGGTCGAGAAAAAGCAGTGGCTTACGACCGAAGAATTTGTGGAGGACTGGGCTGTATCGCAAATCATGCCTGGCCCCAATGTGGTGAATCTGGCGCTCATCATCGGTGACCGCTATTTCGGATGGCGCGGCGCGCTGGCAGCGCTGGCGGGCATGCTCACCTTCCCGCTTTTTGTGGTCATGGCGCTGACGATTGGGCTTGCGGGCATAGGGCATCTGCCCGCAGTGCAAGGCGCCTTGCGCGGCATGGGCGCGGTGTCTGCAGGCTTGATTGCGGGCACTGGCATTCGCCTGGTGCCGGCCTTGCGCAGCAACGCCATGGGCACGCTGGCCTGCGCGCTGATCGCCGCTTCGGTGTTTATCGCCATCGCATTTTTCCGGGTACCGCTGGCCTGGACGCTTCTGGGTATTGGCCTGCCCGCATTTTTCTGGGCTTTGCACCGCCTCCGCGCTTTGGCCGCAGCACCGCAGGGGCAGCTATGACCGGGTTTGGCTACGGCAATTTGCTAGACCTTCTGGGCTGCTTTGTTACCCTTTCTTTGCTGTCGGTTGGCGGCGCCATTACTACCGTGCCCGAAATGCACCGTTATCTGGTGGCGCAAAACCCCTGGTTAACCGACAGCCAGTTCAGTGCCTCGATTGCCCTGGCTCAGGCGGCGCCCGGCCCTAATGTGATGTTTGTAGCAGTGCTGGGCTGGAATGTGGGCATGGCCTCAGGCGGCGCCCCGGACAACGGCCCACTTCCCTGGGCGCTTGCGGCCGCCGCCATGGCGGTGTCGATGGTGGGCATCATCATTCCCAGCACCACGCTCACCTTTTTTGCCGCCCGCTGGGGCCAGCGCAATCGCGAGCGCGCCGGGGTGCGCGCCTTTAAGCAATCCATGGCCCCCGTGGTCATCGCGCTGCTGGTAGCCACCGGCTGGCTACTAACTGCCAGCCACGGCAATCTGCAACAAGCGCCTTTGCTGTGGCTGCTCACGGTTGCATCAGCGCTGCTGGTCTGGAAAACGCGTATCCACTTGCTGTGGCTCATCGGGGCCGGCGCGCTAGCTGGGGTTTTGGGCTTGGTGTAAACCATGCCAACGCGGTTTTTCGCCTGTCGATAAGCGCCCGCAAAACGCATTTATACGTACTAGCCGCTCGCCGGCATTCCTAACCGCTTGAGCCGAGCAGCCTCGACGATCTCAATCCAATACCCATCCGGGTCCTTGATGAACGCAACGTCTTTCATCTTTCCTTGGTCTGGCCGTTTGACGTACTGCACCTGGTTCTCGTCAAACCATTGCACCGCCGCATCAAGGTCGGGCACTGAGAAGCAAATATGGCCGAAGCCTTGCGGCTGCGCGTTGCCGTTGTGGTAGCTGAAATCGTCCTTGGTCTCGGTACCCCAGTTATGGGTTAACTCCAGGATGCCACGTTGCTCGAAAGTGTGCGCCATACGCTCGCCGCTTTCGTCGGGGACCGTCTGCCCCGGCTGGGGATGGGCCAAAAAATACAGGGAAAAACTCATTTCCTCAAAGTCAAGCTTGCGCAACACCCTAAGCCCCAAAACACGGGTGTAAAAATCAAGCGCAACAACTGGGTCTTTGATGCGCAACATGCTGTGGTTCAGCACAAACCCTTGGGTTTGTGCTGGTGCTATGGCGCACACGCCGGGGTGGATTTCAGTAATAAAGGGCATAGCGGGGAATGGTCGAATGGGAATTTGAGCACACAGGTACCGCCGCTGGCCTGCGCCTGCGAAGAACCCGATGCCTAGGCTTGCTTCGGCTAGGCCCCAGGCGGGGGTCTACCCTCCAGACTAGGCTCAGCCTGCCTGCCAGGCACCCTGTACTTGCTCCCAGCCCACTACAGCGATAGGCGTGCCATCGGGCTGGATAAAGACCAAAGGCCCCAAGAAGGTCATATAAAACTCACTGTCCACTGGAAAGTAGGTTTGGTCATGCCGCGCACCTGAGCATTCAAAACCATAGCCCGGTGCAACAGCAGTTTCACCACCATTGTCTTTTCCACCGCGAACGTCCATACGCCCTTTAGTCAGAAAATACTCGCCAGGTCCCGCATGGATATGGGGTGCAAACGAGGAGCCCTTGGGGCAATCAAAAATAGCCGTCCAAGCGCCATGGCCGGGCTGAACGTGGAGTAATTTCCAACGTATACCGCCATCGGCCAAACCTGCCGGAAAGTCAATCCAGGCGAGGTCGGGGATGTGGACGTATTCTTCGGCGATCTTCGATTTCATGGGTTTAACTCCTGATGGTGGTTGACAAATATTCGAGCGCCTTTAACAGGCGGCTATCGGCAATACGACAGCACATCGAAGGTCGATGTTGCATCGGATGGCACGCAGGCATAACTATGGTTTACCCTAGGCAAAAGCCCCCATCGGGCAAATAGTTTTCCCGATCGGCCACGCTGGGCCTAGGATGCACCGGCTTCGTTAAGGCGGATTGAAAACCGGCTGGCACTTGGACCACCGGCTTGCTGGCGAGGGTGTTTGAAGCGCAGCTGCCGTCTTATTTAGCTGGACCAATCGATTTCGCAAGCCTCAGTTCGGATTCTCAAAAAACAAGTAATTCGTGGCGTAATCGCTAATCTCAAAATACACTTTTTTCTCGTTGGCATCGGCCTGCATGTTCAGGTTTTCGTCCAGCACGCCATAGCCGAAGCGGTAAGGGCGCGGCTTGTTGTCGTCGGTGCCCATGGCGGTGCTGAGTTTGTCCACTTTGAGAAATCGGCGTACCAATTTATCGCCAGCATAAACTTCCAACACGCCGTTGGTGCCGGTCCAGTTTTGGATGTCGCGGCCCAATTTGTTTTGCTGTTCCTGGGTGCAGGCGCCCAAGCTCAGCAGTAGAGTGACCGCGCTTGCGCCAAGCGCGAAACACTTTAGGTTGAAACTGTTTTTCATGGTTTTCCCCCAGGTTGAATGCTTAGCCCGCTGCGCTGGCGCAGCACCTCGTACAAACAGATGCCGCTGGCGACCGATACATTCAAGCTTTCCACGGCCCCGCGCATCGGCAAGCTGACCAACTGGTCGCAAGTTTTAGCGGTGAGCTGGCGCATGCCGTCGCCTTCGGCGCCCAGCACCAATGCAGTCGGACCGCGAAAATCCGCCTCGTACAAAGTGCGTGGCGCAGCATCGCTGGTGCCTGTTATCCAGATATTGCGCTCTTTGAGTTCCATCAGTGTGCGCGCCAAATTGGTGACCATAAAGTAAGGCACGGTTTCGGCCGCGCCGCTGGCTACTTTGGCCACCGTGGCGTTGATACCGGCGGCGTGGTCTTTGGGGGCGATCACTGCATGCGCGCCCGCACCATCGGCCACACGCAAACAAGCGCCTAGGTTGTGCGGGTCGGTCACGCCGTCCAGCACCAAAAGCAAGGGCGGCTGCCTGTCCTGCACCGGCAAGGCAGCTTGTGCAGATTCCAAATCTTCTAGCAGCGTATCGAGCGAGCGGGCCTGCGGCAAAGGCCGCGTGCGCGCCGCAACGCCTTGGTGGCCGTGGCTGCCGCACAGTTTGGATAAGCGCATGCCGTCCGCTTCAATCAGGCGTACCCCTGCTTCGTGGGCTTTTTCCAGAAATTGGCGCATACGCGCGTCACGCCGGGTGGGTTCGTAATACAGCTCGACAATCGATTGCGGCGCAATTTTCAGGCGCACACCCAGCGCATGAAAACCAAAAAGTATGTGGGAAGCGGACATCGCCCCATTATCGCGGCAGGGCGCGACGCGGCGGCCCGGTCAGCCTAGCGAGACCGCCGTGCTGACGTCCGAAGCCAAGCGCCCTGCCTCGATGGTCAGGCAGCGTTGGCAGCGCTGGGCGATAGCGCGGTCATGGGTGACCAACACCAAGGTGGTGCCCAACTCGCGATTGAGCTCAAACATCAGCGCCATGATGGTTTCGCCGGTGGCAAAGTCCAGGCTGCCCGTGGGCTCATCGGCCAGCAACACCGCCGGTTGCACCACAAAGGCACGGGCCAGCGCCACACGCTGCTGCTCGCCGCCGCTCAGCACTTTGGGATAGGCCTGCAGCCGCTGCGACAGGCCCACGCGTTCCAGCATGCTTGCCGCCAATTTACGCGCGTCTTTGCGGCCCGATAGCTCCAGCGGCAGCATCACGTTTTCTAGGGCCGTCAAATTACCCAGCAGCTGAAAACTTTGGAACACAAAGCCGATTTGCCGGGCCCGTAATGCCGCGCGGGCGTCTTCGTCCAGCGAGAACAGGTCTTGTCCGGCGATCTGCACCGTGCCACTGGTGGGCGTATCCAGACCGGCGATGATGGACAACAAGGTGCTTTTGCCCGACCCGGAGGCGCCCACAATGGCAACGGCTTCGCGCGCCTGCAGCGAAAAATCGATGTGATGGAGGATTTGCAGGGTGCCGGTGGAGTCGGTCACCGACTTGCAGACTTGGCTTACCGCGATAATTGAATCAGACATGGAACTTTCAATGAATCGCAGGTACTTTAACGTAAGCGCACTTAGCCTTTTGCTCAGTAGCAGCTTTACGGCCCAGGCCAAAACCGAGGCGACGCTGCTGGTGGTGGGCGATTCGCTCAGCGCCGAATACGGGCTCCAGCGCGGCACCGGCTGGGTGGCCCTGCTGGACAAGCGCTTGCGTGACGAAGGCAAGCCCATCCATGTGGTCAACGCCAGCATCAGCGGCGATACCACTTCGGGCGGCCTGTCGCGCCTGCCGCCCCTGCTGGCGCAGCACAAACCCCAGATCGTGCTGATTGAATTAGGCGGCAACGATGCCTTGCGCGGCCTGCCCCTCAAAGCCACCCAAGACAATTTGGAAGCCATGGTCAAGGCGGCGCAAAACCAGAGCGCCAAGGTGCTGCTGCTGGGCATGCAGGTACCGCCCAATTACGGGCCGCAGTACGCCGCCGAGTTCAGCGCCATGTATGCCGAAGTGGCTAAGCGCCACAAAACCGGCCTGGTGCCGTTTTTTCTGAAAGGCGTGGCCGATGCCGATAACGCGGACGCCCTGTTCCAGAGCGACCGCATCCACCCGGTGGAAGCGGCGCATCCGACCATGCTGGGCAATGTGTGGCCTGCGCTGCGAAAGCTGTTGCCATGAGTTTGCAATTGATCAGCCCGCGCGAGGTCATAGAGCGCTACGCGCAATTTGATACCGTGATCGACGCGCGCAGCGAATCCGAACACGCACTCGACCACCTGCCCGGCGCCCTGAACTGGCCTACGCTGAACGACAGCGAACGCCAGGCCATTGGCACGATGTACAAGCAGGTCAACGCCTTCGAAGCTAAAAAGCGCGGTGCGGCGATTGCGGCGCGCAATATCGCCGCCCACATCGAAGCCCATGTACTGGACAAGCCGCGCGATTGGACGCCGCTGGCCTACTGCTGGCGTGGCGGCAAGCGCAGCGGTGCGCTATCTCTGATCCTGGACCAGATTGGCTTTCGAGTCAGCATTATCGAAGGCGGCTACAAGGCTTTTCGCGCCGAGATGCTGCTCGATATGGAGCGCTTGGCCGGGCACTTGCAATTCAAGGTGATTTGCGGCACCACCGGCTCGGGTAAGACGCGGCTGTTGCAAGCTTTGGCCGCCGCCGGCGCCCAGGTGCTGGACCTGGAAGCTCTGGCGCAGCACCGCAGCTCGGTGCTCGGCGCGATTCCCGGTCAAGACCAACCCAGCCAAAAGCGGTTTGATACCTTGGTCTGGAATGCTCTGCGTAGTTTTGACACCCGTCGTCCGGTATTTGTGGAGAGTGAAAGTAAAAAAGTGGGCAATGTGGCAATTCACACGGGGCTGCTGGAGGCCATGCGCGCCAGTGCCTGCGTGTGGGTGGAGTTGCCCTTGCAAGAGCGGGTTGCCCTATTGTTGGAAGAGTATGCGTTTTTTCTACGCAACCCGGAACATTTCTGTAACCGGCTTGAAGCGCTGACCGCCCAGCGCGGCAAAGCCACGGTGCAAGCCTGGAAAGATGCGGTAACCCAGGGAGATTTTGCGAGCGTGGTGCGTTCGCTCTTGACCGACCACTATGACCCGGTGTACTTGCAATCGATGGAGCGCAACTTCGGGCAATTTGCCGCTGCACGGCACCTGGATCTGGCCGATCGCAGCGAAGCAACCATGCGCCAGGGCGCGATGGCGCTGCGCTAGTTTTGTGCGGTGCCGGGGTCTACCTGCGGGGGAGTGTACGCCGGGGGCAACATGTCATCGGCCTGGGCAGTCTCGCCATCGCCACCCACTTTGCGCTCGGTCTTGCTCTTGAGCTTGTCTTCTTTTTTACGTTTTTTAGCCAGTTCCTTCTGGCGCTTTTCGTAACCGTAATTGGGAGTTGCCAAGATGATCTTTCGTAAGTAGGGTCTGACTTTAACACCACACCCTTCGCGTGCGGTAAGGTGCAGGGCCAAGGTACAGCCCCACCCTGTTCAGCGAGCTAGCCGTTGTGGTCGTCGCGCAAGCGCAACCGCTGTTGCTCCCAGCGTAGCGGCTGCAAGGCGGCTTGACAATCCAAGCGGTGGCGGGCGGGTGAAAGTTGAGAATGCGCCCGGGTTAAATCAGGCAATTTAATAAAAACTTTGTTTTATTCGGTAAATTCAAAATAAACATTATTATACTAAACATTATTTACGCAAGCTTCCTATGTCGAGTCTGTACCTTTCTGCGGTCTTGAAAGCTGCAAGCCCTGGCTTGCAGCCCGTCGCTAGCGCCGATGGGCCGCGCAGCGCGGCCGCAAGCGGTGTGTCCCTGGGCGCGCTGGCGCTGCGCCTTGGAAGGAATTGCTGGACGCTGGCGGGCGTACCTCGCACGCTGGTTTGCCTGTCCCTGGGGCTGCTGGCAGCGCTTGTAGGAAACGGTGCGAACGCCCGCGAATTGGACTTTGCCAAAGTAGGGAAAGAAACCCTTCAATTGAGTGCCTTTGCAAGCTGGGCTGAAGACGTTTCCGCGGCCCTGACCTTTGACCAAGTGCGCAGCGACAAGGGGCCTTTGACATTCAAGGAAACGCCCGGTGGCGCATGGGACGCTGATTTCAAGCGCAGTAACTCGGCCTATTGGGTGAAATTGCCCATCTTCAATTCCGGTAACACCGCCGCCACACGCCTGCTGGTGATGGCCGAGCCGCTGCTGGAACATATCGAGGTTTTTTGCGAAGCGCCCGATGGCTCGTTGCGGGGTACTAAAACCGGCCATGGGATGGCGTTTGAAAGCCGCCCTTACCCCCACCGCCTGCTGATCATCCCCTTTCAGCTTGGGCCGCGCGAAGGCCAAACCGTGTGGATGCGTGTACAGAGCCCCTTTAGTGCGAATCTGGCCGCCCAAGTATGGGATGAAGCTAGCTTTCAAGCCGCCGACCAGGCCGACGCCTTGCGCTATGGCTGGGTTGGTGGAATCTGCGCTGCCTTGGCCTTGGTGTTTTTATTTCTCTGGGCCGCTACCGCACAAAAAGCCTTTGGCTGGTACCTGAGCGTCGTGTTGGCAGCGGCCTGGCGCATTGGCGAGAACAGCGGTCTGTTGCTGGTGCTATTGCCTTGGAGCGGGCACCGACTGGCCACCGTGTCGCATGTGCTGGCGGACGCAGCCTTGTTGTTAGCTACCGTCGCCTTGTTGCTGCACGCCTTAGGCAGGGCGGCCAGTGTCGTTGCGTACCGGCGTATCTTGTATGCGGCAGCGGCGCCTGGCGTGGTGCTGCTAGCGCTGGCGCCTTGGCCGATAGGGGCTGCTGCCGTACTGCACAGCGGTGTGGCCCTGTCCTACGGCATTTTGCTTTTGCTATGCACTTGGTTGGCCCTGCGCGGCGAGCGCGCCTTTCTTTGGTACTGCATGGCGTTTTTGGTGCCACTGGCGAGCCTGTACCTGCAGCACCTCCCGAGCAGCACAGCGATAGAGAACGTGCTGCTGGGAACCTTCCGCATGGACAGCGCGCTGGTACATGGCTTGGTGGTGCTGGCCGGCGCGCTTGCCTTTCAGCAAGTACGCCAGCACCAGGAACAAATGCACGAACTGCGCGCTTTGCTGCAGGCGCAAAACCTGGCTTTAGAAAAAGCCCGCCAAGCGGAGATTGACCTCGAGTCGCAAGTCTCGCAGCGCACCCAAGAGCTGGCCATGGCGGCGCGTCGCCTGGAAGCACTCAGCGCCGTCGATGGAATGACCGGGGTGGCCAACCGCCGCCGCTTTGATGAAACACTGCAAGTGGAATGGGGTCGCGCTGCGCGCGATAAGCGCCCGCTGGCAGTCGCCTTGATTGATGTTGATTGGTTTAAAGCTTACAACGACCGTTATGGTCACCCGGCTGGCGACGCCTGCCTGCGCCAACTGGCCAGGGTATTTGAAGCCGGTGTAATGCGTAGCGGCGACCTCATTGCCCGTTACGGCGGCGAGGAGTTTGTCCTCATCGCGCCGGACACCGATTTGAATGGTATCAACACCATCGCCAGTTATTTATGCCAGGAGGTGTTTGCGTTGGCACTGGCACATGAAGACTCGCCCTATGGCCGGGTGTCAGTCAGCATTGGGGTGGCAAGCGCTTACCCGCATCGAGGCACCAAGCCCTTACAGCTGGTGCAACAGGCAGACGCCGCCCTGTACCGGGCCAAACAACAGGGCCGCCACCGCGTAGCCGGCCCTGAGGTCGAGAACGAAAAAGCTTAAAAGTTCAGCGTGCGCTTGTCCACGGCCAGGGCCGCTTCCTTGGTCGCTTCACTCAGAGACGGATGGGCATGGCAAATACGGGCGATGTCTTCGGCACTGGCCCTAAATTCCATGGCCACCACCGCCTCCGAAATCAGCTCGGACACTTGGGGTCCGACCATGTGCACGCCCAGGATCTCATCGGTAGTGGCATCGGCTAAAAATTTCACCATGCCCGTGGTGTCGCCCAAGGCGCGGGCACGGCCATTGGCCAAGAAGGGAAAGATTCCGGCTTTGTAGGCTACTCCATCGGCCTTGAGTTGTTGCTCGGTGCGTCCAACCCAGGCGATCTCGGGGCTGGTGTAAATTACCCAGGGGATGGTGTTGAAGTTCACATGCCCGTGCTGACCGGCGATGCGCTCGGCCACCGCCACGCCCTCTTCTTCCGCCTTGTGCGCCAACATGGGGCCGCGCACCACATCACCTACGGCCCAAATGCCAGGCACATTGGTTTTGCATTCGGCGTCCACCACGATGGCGCCGCGCTCGTCGAGCGCCAGGCCTACCGCTTGGGCGTTCAGACCGGTGGTATTGGGCACGCGACCGATGGACACAATCAGCTTGTCCGCGTCCAGCGTTTGCGCTTCGCCTTTGGCGTTGGTATAAGCAATCGACACGCCTTTTTTGCCCGACTTAATCTCGCCCACTTGGACGCCCAGCTCGATGTGCAAGCCCTGCTTGTCAAAAGCTTTTTTCGCCTCTTTGGCGATTTGCTGATCGACCGCACCCAAGAAGGTCGGCATGCCTTCCAAAATAGTCACCTGCGCCCCCAGGCGGCGCCAGACGGAGCCCATCTCCAGGCCGATCACACCAGAGCCGATCAGCGCTAGCCTTTTGGGCACCGCGCCGATACGCAGCGCACCGTCATTAGACAGGACGTTGACTTCATCAAACGGCGTACCCGCTAAAGGTCGCGCATTGGAACCGGTGGCGATGATGACGTGCTTGGCGGCCAGGCTTTGGGCTTCGGCACCGCTGACCTCTACGGTATGCAATCCGTTTTGCGAAGCCGCTAAAGCGCCACGTCCATGGAAAAACGTGACTTTGTTTTTCTTGAACAAATACAAAATGCCATCGTTGTTTTGCTGCACGACGGCGTCTTTGCGCGCCAGCATTTGCGTGACATCCATGGCTACACCAGTGGCGCTGATGCCGTGGTCCGCAAAATGGTGCAGCGCGTGGTCAAAGTGCTCGCTGGACTGCAACAGGGCCTTGGACGGAATGCATCCGACATTGGTGCACGTGCCGCCCGGCGCGGGGCCGCCCTTAGCGTTTTTCCATTCGTCGACGCACGCGACCTTGAAACCCAACTGGGCTGCGCGGATGGCCGCAATATAGCCGCCGGGGCCTGCGCCGATAACGACGACGTCAAATTCTGTGCTCATGGCGCTTCCGATCAGATGTCAAACAAGAGGCGCGAAGGATCTTCCATCGCCTCTTTCATCGCTACCAAGCCGAGCACGGCTTCGCGCCCGTCGATGATGCGGTGGTCGTAGCTCATGGCAAAGTAATTCATCGGGCGTACCACGACCTGGCCATTCTCCACTACGGCGCGGTCTTTGGTGGCATGCACACCCAGTATTGCGGACTGTGGCGGGTTGATGATGGGCGTGGACAGCATGGAGCCAAAAGTGCCGCCATTAGAAATCGAGAAAGTGCCGCCGGTCATGTCGTCCATGCCCAGCTTGCCGTCACGGGCTTTGGCACCGAACTCGGCAATTTTTTTCTCGATATCGGCAAAGCTCATTTGGTCGGCGTTGCGCAAAATTGGCACGACCAAGCCGCGCGGCGAGCCTACGGCAATACCAATATCAAAGTAGCCGTGGTACACGATGTCATTGCCATCGACCGAGGCATTGAGCACCGGGTATTTTTTCAGGGCATGCACCGCAGCTTTGACGAAAAAGCTCATAAAGCCCAGTTTGATGCCATGCTCTTTTTCAAAGCGGTCCTGGAATTTTTTGCGCATCTCCATGACCGGGGCCATGTTGATTTCATTGAATGTGGTGAGGATGGCGTTGGTGGCTTGCGATTGCAAGAGACGCTCGGCCACACGGGCGCGCAGGCGGCTCATGGGCACGCGCTGCTCCGGACGATCACCCAGGCCCACGCTGGCGGGCGCTGCCACCTGTGGCAAGCTGGTTTGCGGCACACCCGTGGGGATGAGGGCTGCGGGCGCGGGCGTTTGCAAGGCTTGCAAAACATCGCCTTTGGTGACGCGGCCATCTCTGCCGGTGCCGGACACCGAGCCTGCGGCCAGTTGATTGTCAGCCATCAGCTTGGCTGCGGCGGGCATCAAGACATCGGCTTTGCTGGCAGCTGGTGCTGGTGCGGCTGCCGCAGCGGCAGGTGCCGAAGGCGCTGAAACGGCAGGTGCCGGCGCAGCCGCGACTTTGCCATCGGTATCGATACGAGCGATCAACTGTTCCGCCTTGACCATGCCGCCGTCAAGCACCAGGATTTCTGACAGCACGCCAGCCGAAGGGGCAGGCACTTCGAGCACCACTTTGTCAGTCTCGATTTCAATAAGTGTTTCATCTGCGGCAACGCTGTCGCCTACTTT
>CANFVA010000042.1 GCA_947450255.1 Comamonadaceae bacterium | reverse complement strand
TCACCCTCCTCCAGGTTGATGCCCTGCCCCCAAAACCCCATTGCCTAGTAGTCCACCGGCACCGGGTCGAGCGAGCGCCAAATATACCAAGTTGCCACGCTGCAATACGGGGCCCAAGCGGCGGCCACCTCGCGCGCGTCGCTGCGGCTTACTGCTTCGCCTGAAAAATAGTTGCGGCTAATGCCATTTATCAGGCCCACATCGTCCAAAGGCAGCACGTTGGGCCGGTTCAAATGGAAGATCAAAAACATCTCCGCTGTCCAACGTCCAATGCCGCGCACCGCCGTCAATTCGCTAATGATGTCCTCATCGGGCAAATCTTCCCATTGGTTGACGCGCAATTGGTGGGTATCAAAATGCACTGCCAGGTCCACCAGGTATTCCACTTTGCGGGCACTCAGGCCAGCGGCGCGCATATCGTCCACCTTGAGCTGGAGCACACGCTTGGGCGTCATTTGCGGCGCCAGCAAGGCAAAGCGGTCCCACACGGTTTGCGCCGCTTTCACGGAAATTTGCTGGCCCACGATGCTGCGCGCCAGCGTCACAAACGCATTGCCCCGGGTTTGTAGCGCCGTGTCTTTGAACTGCGGAATCAGGCGCTTCATCACCCGGTCTTTTTTCATCAGGTGTTTGCAGGCCTCGTCCCAAAAATCAGGACGCAGCACTTGCATAGCGGGGTGGGCGGAGGGGCTCATGGCGTTGCCGCCTCCCAGGTCGTGCCTTGGGCCGAGTCCTTGAGCACAATGCCTTGGGCCAACAGCGCGCCACGGATGGCATCGGCCCGGGCAAAATCGCGCGCCGCTTTGGCGGCCTGGCGCTCGGCAATCAAGGCCTCAATGGGCGCTGCGTCTACGGTACTACCACCCTGCAAAAACGCCTCGGGCGGCGATTGCAACAGCCCCAGCACGCGGCCCAAAGCGCGCAATAGAGCCGACAATGGTGGCGAACGGCTGCGGTTCACTTCGGAGGCCAGGTCAAACAAGACGGCGACCGCTTCCGGCGTACCAAAATCCTGGTCCATGGCCGCCTTGAAGCGGTCGGCATAGGGCGCGTTCCAGTCGATCTGGTAGGCGCCGGGCTGCGGCGCAACGGCTTGCAAGCTGGTGTACAAGCGCTTGAGTGCGACACGCGCATCTTCAATATGCGCATCGCTGTAATTGAGTGCGCTGCGGTAGTGCGAGCGCACGACAAAAAAGCGCGTGGTCTCGGCGTCAAAGCGCGCCAATATTTCTTTAATGGTGAAAAAATTGCCCAAACTCTTGGACATTTTTTCGTTGTCGCGGGTGACAAAGCCGTTGTGCATCCAATAGCGCGCCAAGGGCTTGCCGCTGGCCGCCTCACTTTGGGCAATTTCGTTTTCGTGGTGGGGAAATTGCAAATCTGCCCCACCGCCGTGGATGTCAAAGGACTCGCCTAATAGTTCGCAAGCCATGGCGGAGCATTCGATGTGCCAGCCGGGACGGCCGCTGCCGTACGCGCTGTCCCATTTGGCTTCCTGCGGTTCGCTGGCCTTGGCCGATTTCCAGAGCACAAAATCCAGCGGGTCGTGCTTGCCATCATCGACCGCAACGCGCTCGCCGGCGCGCAGTTCGTCGATGGATTTGCCCGACAGCTTGCCATAGCCCTGAAATTTGCGCACTGCAAAATTGACATCGTGGTTCGCTGCGCGATAGGCGATACCTTGGCGCTCCAAACGGTCGATCAGCGACAGCATCTGCGGCACATAGGCCGTGGCGCGCGGCTCGTGGGTGGGCCGCTCGATGCCCAGCGCATCTGCATCTTGGTGCAAGGACTGCACCATGCGTTCGGTCAGCGCGCTGATGGTTTCGCCGTTGTCCAGCGCACGGCGGATGATTTTGTCGTCGATATCGGTGACGTTGCGCACATAGGTAACCTGGTAGCCGCTGGCCTTGAGCCAGCGCTGAACCACATCAAACGCCAGCATGGAACGGGCATGGCCTAAATGGCAGTTGTCATACACCGTCATGCCGCAGACATACATGCGCACAAGGCCTGCCTGCAAGGGCGTGAAATCCTCCAGCTGGCCGGATAGGGTGTTATAGAGTCGCAAGCCCATGGGAAGTAAAGGTGTCTCTTGGCATTTGGGGGCGGCGCGGGGCGCTGGTCAAGATCTGTGCCAGATCTTGCTCGCAGGCGCGTGCTTCTAAAGGCCTCCGCTACAATCTCGCGCAGTATAAAGGCGGCATTTTCGTTGCCCTGTCATCGTCAAGAAATTGTTACGCCACCACCATGCGAAAAAGTCTGCGCTTTGCGGTATGCCTGCTGTCACTTTGCATGACAAGTATTCTGGCCGGCAAGGCATGGGCCGATGACTTCAGCGAAGTTGCGCAACTGAGCCGCGAAGGCAAGTTCGTCGAGGCGCTGGCCAAAGCCGAGGTCTACCTCAGCTCCCGTCCCAAAGACGCGCAAATGCGCTTACTCAAAGGCCTGGTGCAGCGTGATGCCGGAAAACCCACCGATGCCCTAATGACTTTCGTTCGCATGACGGAAGACTTTCCAGAATTGCCCGAGCCCTATAACAACCTGGGCGTCATTTACGCGGACCAAAACCAGCTCGACAAAGCGCGTACCGCGTTTGAAATGGCTTTACGCACCAACCCCAGCTACGCCACAGCGCATGAAAACTTGGCAGACGTCTATGGGCGCCTTTCCAGCGCCGCCTACAACAAAGCCTTGCAAATCGATCTGAGCAACGCCGCGGTCGCACCGAAGCTGGCCTTGGTAAGGCAAATCGTCACCCTTAACCCCACCAAACTCAGCGCAGCGCAGCTGGCCGCATTGCCAAAAGTGCAAGCCGCAACGGCGCCTACCGCACCAGCGACCCCAGTGGCGCTTGCACCGGCTAAGCCCGAAGCTCCCAAGCCCGAGCCGGCAAGCAAAGCCCCACCGCAGGCTGAGCCCGCTAGCAAAACCACACGCGAGCCAGCTCCGGCTGCACGTAAACCTGCCGATGAAGTGGCACCTGCAGCCCAGAAAACTGCACCGGCGGTGGACACCACGGCCAATCGCGAGGTGGAGCAAGCGGTTCAAAATTGGGCCGCCGCATGGGGGTCCAAGGATCTGAAGACCTATTTCGCGGCCTATGGCCGGGATTTCGATCCCGCCGGCAAACTCAGCCGCAGCCAGTGGGAAGAGGAAAGGCGCGCACGCATTGAGGGCAAGTCCAGTATCTCTGTCAAGCTTACTGATTTACAAACGCTGGTGCGTGGCAACACCGCACTGGTGAAATTCCGCCAAGACTACCGCGCCAACGGTATCGCTATTTCGAGCCGCAAAACACTCGAAATGGTGCGCCAAGGCGATGCCTGGAAAATCGTTCGCGAGGCGGTCGGTGGGTGAGTGGGCGCAGCCCGAAGCTGGGCTTTGGCTGAGCGACAGGGCTAAGGCACGCGAGCTTGTGGCCGCGGTGGCACAGTTGGCAATCGGCCTGGTGCTGGTCAGCGCCCTACCGGCCCCTGTGGCTACGGCGCAAGCAGCTACTCCCCCTACAGCAGGTCTGTCGCGAGCCGATGGCTTTTCGGAGCAGCGCTTGCTCGAAGTGCTGGGACTCATGGCACGCGGCCAAAGCAAAGAGGCCCTGGAAAAAGTAGAAAAGCTGGTCCAAGACCACCCCAATTTTCAACTCGCACAACTGGTGTACGGCGACTTGCTGGCAGCGCGTACCCGTCCTTTGCAAACCCTGGGCGACATGGCGCCGGACACGGCCCGCGCCAGTGCGGCGACCCTCGCTGACTTGCGGGAAGAAAGCAAACAACGAGTCGGCAGCGTCAAAGAGCGGCCGCCCGAAGGGTTTTTACCCAGCCAGTTCTTGAAAATGGCGCCACAAACCCGCAGCGCCATCGCCATCGACGCCTCACGTTCGCGGCTCTACCTGTTTGAGAACACACCCACAGGCCTGCGCTTAACGGCGGACTACTACGTATCGGTGGGCAAAGCTGGCGTCTCCAAAACACAGGAAGGTGACCAGCGCACTCCGCTGGGGGTGTATTTCATCAGCAGCCGCTTGGACCGCAAAACTTTGACGGATTTTTACGGCGTGGGTGCACTGACCTTGAACTACCCCAACATGCTCGATGTGCGCCGTGGCAAGTCGGGCAGCGGCATCTGGCTGCACGGTACGCCGTCCAACCAATTTGCACGCGCGCCCCACTCCACCGATGGCTGCCTGGTGCTGTCTAACCCGGACATCCGCACGCTAATTGAAACCACCACGGTGCGCAATACGCCGGTGGTTGTGGCATCGCAGTTGGTATGGAAGTCACCCAAGCAGTTAGAAGAACCGGCCAAAGCTTTTGCCACGGCGCTGGAGAGTTGGCGCGCGGCCAAAGCGGCCGGGAATCTGCAAAAAACACTGGATTTTTATACGCCAGATTTTTCGAATTACGGGAAGAACCTGGACCAATTCGCGCGCATGCTCAAAGCGGAAATGAAAGCCTCCAAAGGCCGCAATGTGGAACTCAAAGACCTGTCTTATTTCCAATGGAACGACTCCGCAGAAACCATGGTGGTGAGCTTTGGTGAAGTCACTGCAGGCCAACGCACAGGCCTGCACAAACGCCAGTACTGGGTGCGTTCCAGCAATGAATGGAAAATATTTTTTGAAGGAGTGCATTAAATGCTCACCCCAAACCTCCTACCCGCGCGCCGTCGGGCGCTGGCCCTTTTCGCAGCCCTCGGCTGCAGTCTATCGGGCCTAGCGCAGGCCGCGCCCTCGGTGCAGTTTCAAACCAGCGCGGGCGACTTCGTCGTCGAACTCAACGCCGAAAAAGCACCCAAAACTGTCGAAAATTTTTTGCAATACGTCAACGACAAGCACTACGAAGGCACGATTTTTCACCGCGTGATAGACGGCTTCATGGTGCAAGGCGGTGGCTTTACTGCCGCCATGGTGCAAAAGCCCACGCGCGCGCCCATTGCCCTGGAAGCCTCCAACGGCTTGCGCAATGACCGCGGCAGCATCGCCATGGCCCGCAGCGGCAACCCGAACTCGGCCACCTCGCAGTTTTTTATCAACGTTGTGGATAATGCCGGCCTCAATGCCCCGCAGCCCGATGGCTTTGGCTACGCCGTCTTCGGTAAAGTCAGCAGCGGCATGGAAACCATAGACAAAATTCGTATGCTGCCCACCGGCAGCAAAGCCGGCATGCAAAACGTCCCGCTCACCCCCATCACTATTCAATCCATACGTATTCTTAAATAAGGCAAATCCACTATGTCCAACCCTATTGTCGAAATCCACATCGCTGACTACGGCATCATCGCCCTGGAGCTTGATGCCGAGAAAGCGCCCAAATCGGTAGCCAATTTTTTGGCCTATATCGAACACGGTCACTATGACAACACCATCTTCCACCGCGTCATCCCGGGCTTCATGATCCAGGGCGGTGGCATGGAGCCTGGCATGGTGCAGCGCAAAACGGCAAAGCCCATCGACAACGAGGCCAATAACGGGCTGAAGAACAACAAATACACCGTTGCCATGGCGCGTACCAGCCAGCCCCACTCGGCCACTGCGCAGTTCTTTATCAACGTCGCCGACAACGGCTTTTTGAACCACACGGCAGAAACCAGCCAGGGCTGGGGCTACACCGTATTTGGCAAAGTCATTGAAGGCACCGACGTGGTCGACAAAATTCAAAACGTGGACACGGGCCGCAAAGGTTTTCACGACGACGTGCCCGTCGAAGACGTGGTAATGACCAAAGTCGTGGTTCGCTAAGCAGCGCCTGCTCGCGGCATGGAAATCGAGGCCCCCGCCCATTGGCAGACGGTCGATTTCCTGTCCGATTTGCATCTGGACCACCCGGATTCGCCCACCTTGACGGCATTTGCGCAGTACCTGCAACACAGCCCAGCCCAGGCCCTCGTGGTACTGGGCGATTTGTTTGAAGTCTGGGTCGGTGACGATGCATTGCACATCAGCGACGGCGTGGAGCAACGCGTCGCCGCGCTGCTGCACCAAGCCTCGCTTCGCATGGATGTTTTCATTCTTTGCGGCAACCGCGATTTTTTGATGGGCCCGGCGCTGATGCAAGCCTGCCGCGCGCAAGCGCTGGCCGACCCCAGCGTCCTGCAGTTTGCCGGGCAACGCTACTTGCTGACACACGGCGATGCACTGTGCCTGGGAGACACCGACTACCTGGCGTTTCGCCAACTGTCGCGCAGTGCCGCATGGCAGCAGCAATTTTTGAGCCAGCCGCTGTCGCAACGCCAGGCGTTAGCGCGGCAGATGCGCATGCAAAGCCAAGCCCATCAGGCTGCGGCGCGCGCGCAAGGCAGTACGGCCTGGCACGACCTGGATACCCCAGCCTGTTTGCAAAGCTTGCACCGCGCCCGGGCCGACACCATGATTCACGGTCACACCCACCACCCGGCGACGCACCTCATGGCGCCAGGCAAAACCCGCTGGGTACTGAGTGACTGGGATCTGGAAAGCAACCCGCCGCGCGGCGATGTACTGCGCCTGCGCCGCGCGGACAGCTCTGCAACCAGCGGCGGGGCCGAACCGGCGCTGCAGCGCCTGAGCCGACCAGGGCTTATCGCCTGAGCAAAGGCTTCAAGGTGGCTTGCAAACGCCGCGCCTGCTCCGGGGCATAAGGCGCGGCGAGCACGGCGGCGACGTCCTGCATCCAGGTTTGTGCGGGCGCGGGGTCGTTACGGCGCGTGAGCAATTGCAATTGCATTGCCCGCCGCGCATCCAGGTGCTCGGCCGGCGTGGGCACTTCGGCAGCCATTTCCAAACGCAGCAGAGCGTGCTGCGCGCTGTCTGCGCCCGCGCTTTGCGCCAGCGCGGCAGCCCAGGCATTGCGCCCGGGCGCTTGTACCCGCGGGCCCAGCTCTTGCAGCGTGGGTAGCGCTTGCGCCTCGCGCCGCTCCCAAGCACCTAGCAACTGGGTCAGCGCTTCACCATGGGCTTGTGCCGCCAACTTCTTCAAGGCCATTTGAGCGCTTTCAAGGGCCTCTCGCTGGGCGCGGAAGGCGGCATCACCCAGGCGCGGTTGCGCGGCACGGGCATCGGCCCGCGCACCGAACTGATCGCCGCGCGCGCCGGCATCGCGCCGGGAGCTTTCGCCAAAGCGGGCATCGCGGCCACTGGCAGCTCTGCCACCGGGTGCGCTGTCTTTGCGCTCGCCCCATTTGCCGGGGCGCGCCGGCGCAGCGGCTGCTTCGCGCTGCTTGCCCGGCCGGTCATCGCCGCGCATCGCGATCACCGGTTTAGCCGCGGGCCGGGGAGGCGCAGGGGCAGCGGCGGCTTCGGCCGCCGCGCGTACTTCCTGTGGCGGCGCATCCTCGCTTGGCACCTCAGGAGCGCCGGTATCGGCCTGGGCGGGCGCAAGGGCCTCTTCGGCCACGGGCGGTGGCGACAGATGGTCCGCCGCTTGGGTAGCCGTCTGGGCTTGCGCCTCTTGCGCACCAGCAGCGCTGACTTCGGCTTGGGCCTGGGCCTGACCTTGCAAAGCAGCTTCCAACGCGGCTATCGCTTTACGAATCAGGTTCGCGTCGCCACCGGCATTGGCCACTTGCAAGGCCTTGGATGCCTCGAGCACGGCGCGGTCCCTCTGGCCGAGCGCCGCCTCGGCGGCTTCGCGCTCGGTGGTTTTGCGCTTGAATGCGTCGTCAATCGGCTTGCGAAAGGCATCCCAAAGTTTTTGTTCCAAGCGCCGCTCCAGCGGCACCGAGTGGGCCTGGGCCTGCCAGCGCTGTTGCAGCGATTTGACGGCGTCGATACGCAAATTGGCGGCCGCGCCCAGAACCTTGGCTTCCTCGATCATGGCCTGGCGCAGTTGCACACTTTGGGCCTGCAAGGTCTCTAGCGGCTCGGCCGCATGGGCAATCGCCTCTTTCCAAAGCGGCTGCAATTCCGCAAACGCTTTCTCGCCCAAGTGCCCGGCATTGCGCCAACGTTCGCCAAACTGGTGCAAGATGCGGCTAAAGCCCTTCCAGTCATTGTCCAGCGCGGTGCGGTTGGCTTCTGCCCAGGCATTCACTTCCTCGATCAGGGCCAGGCGCTGCTGGCGGTGCTCCAGTGCGTCGGCCTTGAGTTTTTCCAGCCAGGCCTCCACCACTTTATGCGCGGCATTGCAGGCCTCGTCAAAGCGCTTCCACAAACCATGGTTGGGCACGCCACCCTGGTCCGTCTGCTTCCATTGCTCGCGCATGGCGCGCAAGGTTTCTTGCATCTTGCGCCCGCCCAGCGATTGGCCCTCCGGGCGTTTGAGCAGGCCTTCGGCCTTGATTACCAGTTCTTCGCGCAACTGGTCGGCGCGCCAACGCTGCCAGCCTTCTAGCTCGCCTGCGGCGGCCAGTGCGGCCTGCGCTTGGGCTTCGAGCTTGCCATCAATCAGGCGCCCGTGTTCTTTGAGCGCCTGGCGCAAGGCATTGGCGGCACCGGCGCTGGCCTTGCCGTGGCCCTGGCCGACTTCGGCCTCAAGCTGGGTCAGCGCCTCGCGAACTTTGCTCTGGGCCGCTTCACGCAAGGCCGGGTCTGCCACCGGCTTGGCCGGCTTGGCGGCCGCCTGTACTTGTTGGCGTCCGGCGCGCAAGGCCTCGGCCCATACTGCCACCGGCGGCAACGGCGCCTGCGGGTCTTGCGCAGCCTGCACGGTTTGGGCCAAAACCGCTTCAAACGCCTCCCATACCAGCAGCAGCTGCGCGCGGGCCGCATCAAGCACCGGCGCAAACTTCAGGTCCACGCTAGGCCACTGGGCATGCGCCTGCAACTGTTGCGCCTGGCTTTGCCACTGCGACACGTCGACAGCCAGCGCCGCCTGGGCCGCCTGGGCATCCTGCCAGGGCTTGGTGGACATCACTTCAATGCGCTGGGCCAGCAGTACAGCCGCTTCGCGCTGTACTTGGGCCTGGTGTTGCAAGTCCTCGATCAGGCGCACGCGCTCGGCCAGTTGCAGTTTGATGCCGGCAAGCGGCTCGCGGCTCAGCGGCGCTCCGGCCTTGGCCGCATCGCGCTGCCAGGCCAAGGCGTCGGCGATATTTAATTTTGATAGCCCCAACAAGGTACGGGCTTTGGCATCCCATTCCGCTGCAATGGCCTCCTGGGCCTTGGCGCGTTTTGCATCATCCAGCCGTTCGCGCAGCAGTTTGGCAGCGCCTTTGTCGCGCGTGCTCAGCTCACGGTAGACCTCGGCCACCAAGTCCGGCGCCGGGTTCGTGGCCAGCCAATCTTTGACCCGCTGCGCCCGCTCACCCGAGGTAGCCGCAGTGAACGCGCCGGCAGTGATGGTGTCCCAATGGGCGATGTCGTGGTTCTTGTTGGATGCGGTCGTCGGCACGTGGAGCCTTGCTAAGTTGAACAAAAGAAAAAGCGGCGCCATGTGCCGCTGTCTGGGCGCAATTGTCCTTCAATGCGGCGCCCTCAGGCAAGGCCGCGCCAATTGGCGGCCTCTGTGCCCTGCCAAGCGGCGTGCCGCAGCCCGGCCACGGCAGCGCGGGGCGGGCAGCCTGGCAATGGCACGCCGGTACAATCCCTGGCAGCCCGCCAAGCCGCCAAGTGCCGCATTGCGCTTGAGCGGGTGCGGACGCGCTGCCTGCGCGCGTGGCGCTTGTCTGGCGCCGCCAAGCGGTACCGCAACGCGGGCCCGCACCCCCATCCAGGGCAAATGCTCTCCCTGCCTGCGCACCGCAGCCATCCCAGTGAACAAGGAGTCCTATGAACGCTAACCAAGGCCTGAGCCCATCGCTGCGTGTAGTCGCCAAGGACATCGTGCACGGCTTCGTTGAAATCAGCCACAACAGCTTTGCGCTGGTGGGCTTGGCGGTTATTTTTTTCGGCGTGACCCTAGGCTTTCAACCCGAGCTGCGGCAAGCGGGGCAATTGCAGCTGATGGAATGGCTGCAAGACCACCAAGAAACCTTCTCCAGCCTGGTGACCGGCACCGCCACTGACCGGGTTACCGCCATGAACCCCAAAGACCTGCCCAAAGCGCAGGCGCTGGTCACCCAATGGCTGAGCCGCAAATACAACATCGCGCCCGAGCCCATGGCGGCGCTGGTGGCGGAATCCTTTGCCGCGGGCACCAAGGCCAAGATCGATCCGCTGCTGATTTTGGCCGTGATGGCGGTGGAATCTGGCTTCAACCCGATAGCCCAAAGCCCTATGGGCGCCCAGGGTTTGATGCAAGTGATGCCCCAAGTACACAGCGAAAAATACCAGCGCTTTGGCGGCAAACTAGCGGCCTTTGATGCGGTTGCCAATGTGCGCGTGGGCGTTAAAGTGCTGCAAGAGTGCATAGCGCGCGCCGGATCGCCCGAGGCCGGTCTGCGCCTCTATGTGGGCGCGGGCAACCTGGAAGATGACGGTGGCTATCCCGCCAAAGTGCTGGCCGAGCAGACCCGTTTGCAAGCGGTGTTCAGCGGCCACCCGGCACCCGCGCTGGCGCCTGCCCCTGAAGCCAAGCCCGTGGTTTGGCACGCCAATAAGCATTCTTTTGGCGACACACCGCGCCTGCCCCGCCAAGAACTCTGAGCAGCCCCACTAAAATCACGGACCGTTTGTGCTGCTACCAGCCCATGCACTCCGGGTGCCTGCACCCAGGCCTGCTATGCGTTTTCCGGCTTACCCCACCACCGGCCATTGACCTGCCGCTCCTGCCCCCTGGCAGTGCCGCTAGGAACGACTTCATACAACCTTGAGGACACTGACATGTACCACCGCAATCATCTGATCGAGCAAACCGACCCTGAACTCTGGGCCGCCATGGTGGCCGAAAACGCCCGCCAAGAGCACCATATTGAACTGATCGCCAGCGAGAACTACGCATCCCCAGCCGTCATGGCAGCGCAAGGCAGCCAATTCACCAATAAATACGCCGAGGGTTACCCCGGCAAGCGCTATTACGGCGGCTGCGAAAACGTGGACGTCGCCGAGCAATTGGCCATTGACCGTGCCAAGCAATTGTTTGGCGCCGACGCTGCCAACGTACAAGCCCACTGCGGTGCCTCGGCCAACATGGCAGTGTTTCTGGCCTTCCTCAAACCCGGCGACACTATCATGGGCATGAGCCTGGCCGAAGGCGGCCACCTGACGCACGGCATGGCCCTCAACATGAGCGGCAAATGGTTTAACGTGGTTAGCTACGGTCTGGATGCCAAGGAGGCCATCGACTACGACGCCATGGAGCGCAAGGCGCATGAATCTAAGCCCAAGCTCATCATCGCCGGGGCCAGCGCGTATTCGCTGCATATCGACTTTGCGCGCTTTGCCAAGGTGGCCAAGGACGTAGGCGCTATTTTCCTGGTGGACATGGCGCATTACGCCGGTCTGATTGCCGCGGGCGTGTACCCCAACCCGGTGCCGCATGCAGACGTCGTCACCTCCACCACGCATAAGAGCTTGCGCGGCCCGCGCGGGGGCATTATTTTGATGAAGGCCGAGCATGAAAAAGCCATCAACAGCGCCATGTTCCCCGGCCTGCAAGGCGGCCCGTTGATGCATGTGATCGCGGCCAAAGCCGTGGCTTTCAAAGAGGCACTGGGCGATGGCTTCAAGGCCTACCAACAACAGGTGCTTACCAATGCCGACATCGTGGCCAAGACCCTGACCGAACGCGGCCTGCGCATCGTCAGCGGCGGCACGCAAAGCCATGTGATGTTGGTCGATCTGCGTTCCAAAAAAATCACCGGTAAAGATGCCGAGCGCATTTTGGGCGATGCCCACATGACGATCAACAAAAACGCCATCCCCAACGACCCGGAAAAACCCATGGTCACCAGCGGCGTGCGCATCGGCACGCCAGCCATGACCACGCGCGGCTTCAAGGACGAAGAAGCGCGCGCCACCGCGCACCTGATCGCCGATGTGCTGGACAACCCGCACGACGCGGCCAACATCGCCGCTGTGCGCGCCAAAGTACATGCGCTGACGGCCCGCTTTGCGGTATACGGCTAAGCCCTATGAAGTGCCCGTTTTGTAGTCATTCGGAAACTCCTGTGGTGGAAACCCGTATGGCCGAAGACGGGGACTTCATCCGCAGGCGGCGTCAGTGCGCTGCCTGCGAGAAGCGCTTTACGACCTACGAGCGGGCCGATGTCAGTTATCCGGTGGTGGTGAAAAAAGACGGACGCCGCATTGACTTTGAGCAAAACAAGATCATCGGTTCAATGAAATTGGCCTTGCGCAAGCGCCCGGTCAGCACCGAGCAGATCGACGGGGCGGTGGAGCGTATTCAAGAAAAGCTGCTGACCTCGGGGCTGCGCGAAGTCTCGTCAACCCGCATTGGCGAACTGGTGATGCGCGAGCTGAAAAAACTCGACAAAGTGGCCTATGTGCGCTTTGCCAGCGTGTACCGCAGCTTTGAAGACATTGACGATTTCAAAACCCTGGTCAACGAGGTCAACAATTAAGCCCGCCGGGGCTTGGTTGCCTAGGGTGTGAACACCATGCCGCATATCGCAAGCGCTTTGCGTCTGGCCGAGTCGGCGCGCTACCTCACCTCGCCCAATCCGCGCGTGGGCTGCGTCTTGGTCAATCCGCAAGGCCAGGTCATCGGTCAGGGCCATACCCAAATGGCGGGCGGTGCGCATGCCGAAATCATGGCGCTACGCGACGCCCAAGGCCAAGGCCACAGCGCCCAAGGCGCCACTGCCTATGTCACGCTAGAGCCCTGCGCGCACCAGGGCCGCACCGGGCCGTGTTGCGATGCGCTGGTGCAAGCCGGTGTGGCCCGTGTGGTCGCTTCCTTGCAAGACCCCAACCCCTTGGTCGCCGGTAAAGGCATTGCGCGCCTGCGCGCTGCGGGTGTCACGGTAGAGATGGGGCCAGGTGCCACCGAGTCGCGCGAACTCAATATCGGATTTTTCAGCCGCATGCAAAGGGCCAAGCCCTGGCTGCGGCTCAAGGTGGCGGCCTCGCTGGACGGTGTGACGGCTTTGGGCAACGGGCAAAGCCAATGGATTACCGGTCCGCAAGCGCGCACCGACGGACACGCCTGGCGCGCACGGGCATGCGCGGTGCTGACCGGCGTGGGCACGGTCTTGCAAGACAAGCCGCGGTTAGATGTGCGGCATGTTGATACGCCGCGCCAGCCGATGCTGGTGATTGTGGACAGCGCCTTGCAAACCCCGCCCGACGCGGCCTTGTTCGGCCCGGCGCGCAAAGTACTCATTTATGCGGCCCAGCCCCATGCTGCGCGCGAAGCGGCGCTTGCCAAGGCGGGGGCAGAAATTATCTACCGTCCCAGCCCGGCCAACGATGCCGAGACGGCGCCCAAAGTGAATTTGCCAGCCATGGTGCAAGACTTGGCGCTGCGCCAATGCAACGAAGTGCATATCGAGGCCGGCCACAAACTCAATGGCTCTTTGCTGCGCGCCGGTGTGGTCGATGAGATGCTGGTATACCTGGCCCCGCTGTGGCTAGGCCAGGGCGCGGGTATGTCCAACTTTGGGCCCTTGAGCGCCTTGGCACAAGGGCTATCGCTGCACATCCAAAGCACCGAGCGCGTAGGTGCGGATCTGCGGATTTTGGCGCGTGTGCAAGGCAGTGCGGATTTTTAATTTTTAATACCGACCACTATGTTTACAGGCATCATCACCGGCGTAGGCCGCATTACCCGCATCGAAGACCTGGGCGCCAGCCAGGCCCATGGCAAGCGCCTCTATGTGCAATGCCCTGCGGGCTATTTGGACGACGCGGGCTTGGGCGACAGCATCGCCATCAATGGTGCCTGCATGACGGTCACCACTTTGCAGCACGATGCGCAGGCCCCAGTTTTTACGCTGGACATATCCGCAGAATCGCTGGACAAGACCGCCGGGCTCGACAGCCTAGGCGAGGTCAACCTGGAAAAAGCTCTGCGCGCCAATGACCGCCTGGGTGGCCATTTGGTGTCCGGCCATGTCGATGGCATGGGCGAAGTGACGCATTTTTCGCCCGTCGGCGAAAGCTGGGAATTGCGCATCCAAGCACCACAAGCGCTGGCCAAATACCTGGCTTACAAGGGCTCGATCACTGTCAATGGCGTCAGCCTGACGGTCAACCGGGTCAGCGATGCACCAGCGGCTTGCGAATTCAGCATCAACCTGATTCCGCACACCATCAGCAACACCGCACTGCACCGCCTGGCACCGGGCGTGCGCGTGAACTTAGAAATTGATGTGATTGCGCGCTACGTAGAGCGTATGCTCAGTTTGGGTGCTCAGTCGAGCCATTAGCTGCGACCGGCGGGCAGGCTGCATTGACGCCCGGCTAGAACAAAAATCCGGTGGAGAACACCTGCTCGGACATCCACACCGTATGGTCTGCCGTGCCCTGGTTGACTGGCACGCCGCGTAAAGCGCCATAGGCAAATTTTTGGGTGGCTTCGAGGTAAATACTTTTGTAAATACGGTAACGCACACCGACCTCGGCGCCCGCGGTCCACCCATTGACCTGCCACCAGTCGCGGTTGCCAAAGCAGCAGACGCGCTCGCCTTTGGGGCCGACTTCGTTGAGAACACCAAAAACCCTGTTGTCCGCATGGGGCAACAAAATTCCTGCGCCCAAGCGGCTGATCAGCTGCAATTCGCCCTGCTCCTGGATCGGGCCGCGCAAATGGTGAAACCACACGGCATTGACCATGATGTGGTTAAAACCATTGTGCAGCGCGTACGAAAACACCTCAGGGGTCAGCACCAGCGGGCTGGTCACCCCATCGGGGGTTTTTATCGTGCCGCTGTGAGTCACCGTTTGGCCTGCATCGGTGTTGTATTTGCTGTGGTCGTAATTGAGCTCAATGGCAAAAGTTTTTTCCGGGTTCAAAAAATAGCCAATGCGGACGTTTTCCTGGGGCGAGGTCAGGTCTAACTTGACCAGGGCGTTTAGCGCCTCGCCCACCGAGCCGGGGTAATCGCTGGCACTGACCTGGTGTAAGGTGAAATCATTGCCCAGACTGGGCTGGGAGATATGAATATCTGAAGGAGCGTACTGCTGGCGGCCGTAGCCCCAGGAGAAATACCATTTGCCTTCGTCCTTGAGCGCTTTGTCGAAATTAGCAGGCGCGGCGGCCGGGTTCGCGGGCGCTTGCGCGGTGGTTTCGGGCGATTGCTGGGCCCAAGCGCTCATAGATAGCGAGGCTGCCAAAAGGGCTGTACCTCCCAGCCGCAGGACATTGATTTTTTTCATGGCGTGCTTTCGTCGACTCGGTAAATTTTAGCCTCCGGCCTTTCGATGCCGAGGGCGCCGCCTCTGGCTTAGCGGGCTTTGGGCTTGGCTGTCCGCCCCGCCGCCTTAGTGCCCGCACGCGGGGGCAAGCCGGTATGCTGGGTCAGGATGGTGCCGGGCCGTGGCGCTTTGCCCGCCAGATTTTTGCCTGCCGAGGGCGTAGAGTTTTTACGCCGCGCGCTTTCGTAACTGCCACCAGTCAAAGGCTGGAAAGTGGGGATCAAATGGTGCTTGCCATTGCCGACCAAATCGGCACGACCCATGGCTTTGAGGGCTTCGCGCAGCAAGGGCCAGTTGTTGGGGTCGTGGTAGCGCAAAAAGGCTTTGTGCAAACGGCGGCGCTTCTCACCACGCACGATGTCCACGTTTTCCTCTTCGCTTTGCACCACTCGGCGCACTTTGCGCAAAGGGTTGCGGCCACTGTGGTACATCGCGGTGGCGCTAGCCATGGGACTGGGGTAGAAGGTTTGAACCTGGTCCGCGCGAAAGCCGTTTTTCTTCAGCCAGACTGCCAAGTGCATCATGTCTTCATCGCTGGTGCCCGGATGCGCGGCAATAAAGTAGGGAATCAAAAACTGCTTTTTGCCCACTTCGGCGCTGTACCTGTCAAACAGCGTTTTGAACTTGTCGTAGCTGCCGATGCCCGGCTTCATCATTTTGGATAAAGGGCCTTGCTCGGTGTGCTCGGGCGCAATCTTGAGGTAGCCACCCACATGGTGTTGCACCAACTCTTTGACATATTCGGGGCTCTTGACGGCCAGGTCATAGCGCAGGCCAGAGCCAATCAGGATTTTTTTGATGCCTTTGAGCGCACGGCCCCGGCGGTACATCTTGATCAAGGGGCCGTGGTCGGTGGTCAGGTTCTGGCAAATGCCGGGATAGACACAACTAGGCTTGCGGCAAGCCGCTTCAATCTCTGGCGACTTGCAGCCCAAGCGGTACATATTGGCGGTGGGGCCACCCAGGTCGGAGATGGTGCCGGTAAAGCCCTTGACCTTGTCGCGAATGTCTTCGATTTCTTTGATGACCGAGTCTTCCGAACGGCTTTGGATGATGCGGCCTTCGTGCTCGGTAATCGAGCAAAAGGTGCAGCCACCAAAACAGCCGCGCATGATGTTGATGCTAAAGCGAATCATCTCCCAGGCGGGGATTTTGGTCGCGCCATCGTGGCTGCCGTTTTCGTCGGCATACGCGGGGTGCGGGCTGCGCGCATAAGGCAGGTCAAACACCATGTCCATTTCGGCGGTCGTAAGCGGAATCGGTGGCGGCGTGATCCACACATCGCGCGCCGTGGCGCCCTCGCCATGGGCTTGCACCAGGGCGCGGGCATTACCGGGGTTGGTTTCCAAATGCAACACGCGGTTGGCGTGGGCGTAGAGCACCGGGTCGCTGCGCACTTGTTCGTAGCTGGGCAGGCGGATCACCGAGCGCTCGCGCGGCGGTACTTTGAGTTTGGCTTTGAGCGCCGGGTTGGGCACAAACACCATGGCTTGCGCTTGAGCGCCCAGCGTGGAGGGCGCTTTGCTAGCGGGCGCAGCACGCTTTATCGCACCTTCTTGTTCAGCGGCCTGGGCCACTTGCGCGGCTTCGTCATCGCGGGCGCAAGTGGCGCCGTTTTCGATGGCCAGCTCCGACGTGGTCACATAGGGGTTGTAGTGCGCCTCCACCCGGCCAGGCAAATCGACGCTGGTCGAATCGATTTCTATCCAGTCTTTACCGCTTGGGTCATCCGGGCGGCGTACAAAGGCGGTGCCACGTACATCGGTAATCGATTGCACCGGCTCGCGTGCGGCCAGGCGGTGCGCGATTTCGACAATCGCGCGCTCGGCATTACCGTAAAGCAATAAATCGCATTTCGCGTCCACCACGATCGAGCGACGCACTTTGTCGCTCCAGTAGTCGTAATGCGCGATGCGGCGCAAGCTGCCTTCGATGCCGCCTAACACAATGGGCACGTCTTTGAACGCTTCGCGGCAGCGTTGGCTATAAACAATGGCCGCGCGGTCCGGGCGCTTGCCGCCTATATCGCCCGGCGTGTACGCGTCGTCACTGCGGATCTTGCGATCGGCGGTGTAACGGTTGATCATGGAGTCCATATTGCCGCTGGTCACGCCCCAAAAAAGATTGGGTTTGCCCAGGGCTTTGAAAGGTGCCGCGCTGTTCCAATCGGGCTGGGCGATGATGCCGACGCGAAAGCCCTGGGCCTCCAGCATGCGGCCTATCACTGCCATGCCAAAGCTGGGGTGGTCCACATAAGCATCGCCCGTTACCAGGACGATATCGCAGCTGTCCCAACCCAGCTTTTCCATTTCGGCCCGGCTCATGGGCAAAAAGGGCGCAGTACCGAAGCGCGACGCCCAGTACTTGCGGTAGCTGCCTAGCGGCTTAGCGTCGCGTGCAAAGTGGGATACGTCCAGGGGGGCATTCATCTAGGGATTTTAGCTTTGCACCTAGAATCAAAGTCGGTCCTCGGTGCTGTCACTCCGGGGGATGTCCTTCCAATTCAAAGGTTGTTCCATGAAAAAACTGTTTTTGGGCCTCGCCGTCCTGTCTCTGCTGGCCGCTTGCGGTAAAAAAGAAGAAGCCCCGGCCCCGGCTGCATCCGCACCTGCTGCTGCCGCACCAGCTGAGCTGAAAGTTGCGATTGACCCGACCTACGAGCCCTTCACCTTCAAGACTGCCGATGGCCAACCCACCGGTTTTGACGTAGACATTGCCAACGCCCTGTGCGAGCAGATCAAGCGCAAATGCGTGTTCGTGGAACAAGTTTGGGACAGCATGATCCCCGGCCTTAATGCCAAGAAATACGACGTCATCATCAGCTCCATGTCGATTACCGACGACCGTATGAAAGAAGTCGACTTCACCGACAAGTACTACAACACCCCCAGCCGCATCGTGTTGAAGAAAACCGTGAAGTACACCGACCCGGCCTCTATCAAGGGCAAGAAAATTGGCGTGCTCAAGGGCTCCACCCAAGAGGCCTACGCCATGGGCGAACTCAAGCCCGCTGGTGTGGTGGTCAATTCGTATGAAGCGCAAGATCAGGTGTATCTGGATATCAAATCCGGCCGCTTGGACGGCACGGTGGCTGACTTTATGGAAGTGACCGGCGGATTCCTGAGCAAGCCCGAAGGCGAGAAATACGCCCTGGCCGGCCCGGATCTGAAAGAGCCCAAGTACTTTGGCTATGGCGCAGGTATCGCGCTGCGCAAAGGTGAAGACGCGCTCAAAGCCGAGCTGAACGCCGCTATCAAAACCATTCGCAGCAATGGCAGCTACAAGACTTTGAACGACAAATACTTTGCCAAGTTCAACATCGACGTCTATGGTGAGTAAAGCCGCTTAGGGCTGCGATGCCCTTGACGCAGGCGCCTGTTTAGGCGAACTGATCCCGCCAAACCGGCACTCCAGAATCCCTGGCGTGCCGGTTTTTTTTGGCTTTTTTCCCGCCAGGGCTTAGCACCGAGGCTTTTTCGCGGCACACTGCACGCCGATGAACGCGTATTACTTCAGCATTTTGCAAGGCTCGGTAACGACGGTGGCGGTGGCGCTGGCCTCGCTACTGCTGGCTGTGCTCTTTGGGCTGCTGGGCGCAGCGGCGCGGCTCTCGGCCAATCGGCTGGCCGTAGCGGCGGGCACGGTCTACACCACGGTGATTCGCGGCATACCCGATTTGGTGCTGATGCTGCTGGTGTTTTACGGCGGCACCATGGGCCTCAATTACCTGGTGACGGCCATGGGCAGCAAGGGCTCGGTAGATATCAACCCCTTTGTGGCCGGGGTGCTGACCCTGGGCTTTATTTATGGGGCCTATATGACCGAGACGTTTAGGGGCGCGATTTTGGCCATACCGCGCGGCCAGTCCGAAGCGGCGCTGGCCTTTGGCATGGGCCGCACGCAAACGTTTTTGCGCATCATCGCGCCACAAATGGTGCGCTACGCCCTGCCCGGCTTTACCAATAACTGGCTGGTGCTGATCAAGTCCACCGCGCTGGTCAGCCTGATCGGTTTGCAGGAAAT
>CANFVA010000041.1 GCA_947450255.1 Comamonadaceae bacterium | reverse complement strand
TGTACGGTCGCTGGCTCAAGGTGCGCACCTATTTTGAAATGTTCCCGTTCTACCGCAAAGGCATGTTCAAGCGGCAGAAATCCTTCCAGAAATCGGATCGCCTGAAATGACGGACTTTCTCTTATCAGCCAAAGACCTGAGCGTGCGCTTTGGCGGCTTGCTGGCGGTCAACCAGGTCAGCTTTGACGTCAAAAAAGGTGAGGTCTTCACCCTGATCGGCCCCAACGGCGCGGGCAAAACCACGGTGTTCAACCTGATCAGCCGCATCTACACGCCCACGTCAGGCAGTATCGACTTTGTCGGTCCAAAGGGTGTCGTCAAGCTCACCGAGCAAGCGCCGCAAGACGTGGCGGCGCTGGGCATTGCCCGCACCTTTCAAAATATCGAGTTGTTTGAACATGCCTCGGTGCTGCACAACCTGCTTATTGGGCGCCACACGCACCGCAAAACCAGCCTGTGGCAAGACATGTTTTTCACGGCCACTACCCGCGAAGAAGAATTGCGTTCGCGGGAAAAAGCCGAGGAGGTGATCGACTTTCTCAATCTGCAACACTACCGCGACACCTTTGTCGCGGGCCTGCCGTATGGCGTGCGCAAAGTGGTGGAGGTAGCGCGCGCTTTGTGCACCGAACCCTCGCTATTGCTGTTGGACGAACCGTCTTCGGGCCTGAACGTGGAAGAGACCGATGACATGGCTTTCTGGATTCAGGACATCCAGCACGAATTGGGCATTACCGTGCTGATGGTGGAGCACGACATGAGTCTGGTCTCCAAAGTCTCGGACCGGGTGCTGGCGATGAACCAGGGCGAGGTGCTGGCCATGGGCACGCCGCGCGAAGTGCAAAGCCATCCGGGCGTAATCGAGGCCTATTTGGGCACCTTGGACGATGTTTCTTCCTTGCGCCGCGAGACGGCTGCGGGAGCAGGCGCATGAGCAGTACCCCACCTCCTGTCAGCGATATGCCCGTACTCAAACTGCTCAACGTCGAGAGTGCCTACGGCCCCATCAAGGCGATTCGCGGCATCAGCCTGCAAGTGCGGCGCGGCGAAATCGGCGCGGTGCTGGGCTCTAATGGTGCAGGCAAGACCACGATCCTCAAAACCATTTCGGGCATCATCGATCCGCGCAAAGGCTCTATCGAGTTCAAGGGCCAGGACATCACCGCGCAAGACCCCTCGCTGATCGTGCAGCAAGGCTTGAGCCATGTGCCCGAAGGCCGCGAAGTATTTCCGCTGCTCAGCGTGCATGACAACCTGCTCATGGGCGCTTACACCCGCAGCGACAGCGACCAGGTCGCGCGCGACATGGAGACGGTATACGGCTACTTCCCCATCCTTCGTGAGCGCCGTTTGCAGGACGCCGGCCTACTGTCGGGGGGGCAGCAGCAAATGCTGGCGATCTCGCGCGCCCTGATGGCCAACCCAGACTTGATCTTGCTCGATGAGCCCAGTCTGGGTCTGTCGCCCAAATTGACCAAAGAGATTTTTGAAATCGTAGTGCGCATCAACCGCGAACGTGGCACCACGATTTTGCTGGTCGAGCAAAACGCCAACATGGCACTCAATGCTTCGGATTACGGCTATGTGCTGGAAAACGGCCGCATCGTCATGGAAGACACCTGCGCCCGATTGCGCGAGAAAGAAGATATCAAAGAGTTCTACCTCGGACTCAAAGAAGAAGGCGTCCGTGACGAGCGGCGTTGGAAAAAGAAAAAGACCTGGAGATGATGATGCCTAGCGCTGTTATGACTTTGTTTTTCGTCCCGCAGGCCGTCCCGCTGGGCGCAGGAGATCGCGTATGAGCCGCTTATGGGATTTGAGCCACCTTCAACCCGATCACCGGGTGGTGCTCAAAGGCGACACGATGACTGCGATGTTTTGGAACGCGGTCGCACAACGCGGCCCCAAAGTCTGGTTGCGCCAGAAACACTTGGGCCTGTGGCGCAGTTGGACCTGGAACCAGACCGCTACGGCGGTCGAAGAAATATGCGCCGGCCTGCTCAGTCTGGGCTTTGCCAAAGGCGAGTGCGCCTCTATCTTGTCCAATACCGTGGTGGAGTGGGTGTGGGCCGATTTGGCCGTCTTGTCGGCTTGCGGTGTATCCAACGGCATTTACCCCACCGATGCCAGCAGCCAGGTGCAGTACCTGTGCGAGGACTCGCGGACCACGGTTTTGTTTGTCGAGGATGATGAGCAACTCGACAAGGCTCTGGAAGTACGCGCCCAGTTGCCGCTGCTACGCAAAATTGTGGTGTTCGATATGGAGGGTTTGCGCACCCTCAAAGACCCAGGCGTGATCAGCCTCGATGCCTTGCGCGCCTTGGGGCGCGAATACCTGGCAGCGCATCCGCAGGCGGTGCGCGAGCGTGCCGCCCAATGCCAACCGCATGACCTGGCTATCTTGGTCTATACCTCGGGCACCACCGGCAAGCCCAAGGGCGCTATGCATTTGCACAAGGGCTTGGTGTTTACCGTACACGGTTACAACACTTTGGTGGCGCAAACCATGGACGACGAGCGCATGTGCTTTTTGCCCTTGTGCCATATTGCCGAACGCTTGGGCGGTGAGTATTCCTCGCTCTATACCGGCTCCAAACTCAACTTTGTCGAAAACCCGGAAACCATCCCCGAAAACGTGCGCGAAATCGCGCCTACCGTCTTTACTGCGGTGCCCCGGGTTTGGGAAAAATTTTATTCGGGCGTGATGATTACCCTCAAAGAGGCAGGCCCGGTGCAGCAGGCGGTCTACGCCTGGGGTATCGGGGTGGGCGGGCGCATCGCGGACAAAGTGCTGGCCGGTGAACCGGTCAATGCCTGGCTAAAGCTGCAATTTGTGCTAGCCCAATGGTTGGCGCTCAACAATGTGCGCAAACTCATTGGTATTCACCGCGCCAAGTATTTGGTGACCGGCGCCGCGCCGATCTCGCCCGAGCTGGTGCGCTGGTATTTGTCGCTGGGCGTGCCCATGCTCGAAGTCTGGGGCATGACCGAGACCTGCGGCGCCGCCACCGGCGTGCCGGCCTCGCGCATCCGTCCGGGCTCCATCGGTCCGGCGGCCGCTTACAACGAAGTGCGCCTGGACCCGCAGACCAGCGAAATTTTGGTGCGCGGCAACAACGTGTTTGCCGGCTACCTCAACCAACCCGAAAAAACCGCCGAGACCATAGATCCGGACGGCTGGCTGCACACCGGAGACGTGGGGGTGGTCGATGCCGATGGTTATTTCCGCATTACCGACCGCATGAAGGACATCATCATCACGGCGGGGGGCAAAAACATCACGCCTTCGGAGCTGGAAAATGACCTGAAGTTCTCGCCCTACATCACCGACGCGGTGGTGATTGGCGACAAACGGCCCTACCTGACGGTCATCATCATGATCGACCAGGAAAACGTCGAAAAATATGCGCAGGACGCCGACGTGCCTTTCAGTAACTACGCCAGCCTGACGCGCTCGGCCGAAGTGCAGGCGCTGATCCAGGCCGAAATTGACCGGGTCAACAAAAAGTTTGCCCGCGTCGAACAAATTAAAAAATTCTTCCTGCTCGATACCCAGCTGAGCGCGGAAGACGAAGAACTCACCCCCACCATGAAGCTCAAGCGCAAATTGGTGGAAAAGAAATACAACGCTAATATTGAGGCGATGTACGGCTGAGCCCGCCCGCTGAAGCAGTGCCTTACCCCCAACCATTTTTAGGAGACCTCAGATGAAGCATTTTCCCCCCACGTATGCCGGCCTGGCTTTGCTGCTCACCAGCTGTTTTGCCGCCGTTCCGGCGCTTGCCGCCGAACAACAGGGCGTGAGCAAAAACGAGATCGTGATTGGCACCATCCAGGACTTGTCGGGTCCTTTGGCCGGTTACGGCAAGCAATCGCGCAACGGCATGCAATTGCGCATCGATGAGCTCAATGAGCAAGGCGCCATCCATGGCCGCAAACTCAAGCTGCTGGTCGAAGACTCGGGCTATGACCCCAAGCGCGCCGTGCTGGCGGCGCAAAAACTGGTGAACCAGGACAAAATTTTCATCATGGCTGGCCACCTCGGTACCGCGCAAAACAATGCCGCCATGCCGATTCAGTTTGAGAAGCAAATCGTCAACTTCATGCCCTTGACGGCCTCGCGTGATATGTACGACGCGCCCAACGAGTTGAAGTACGCCTTGCTCAGTTCCTACTTCGACCAGATTCGCATGGTGCTGCCCAAGATGGTGACCGACAAAAACGTTAAGAAGACCTGCATCATTTACCAGGACGACGAATTTGGACTGGAAGTGCTGCGCGGCGCGGAAGCGGGCCTCAAAACCCTGAACCAGGAGTTGACGGAAAAAACCTCGTTTAAACGCGGTTCAACCGATTTCTCGACCCAGGTCGCGAAAATGAAATCTTCGGGTTGCGAGTTGGTGGTACTGGGCACGATTATTCGCGAGACCATAGGCACCGTGGCCGAAGCGCGCAAAACCGGTTTCAACCCGATTTTTCTGGCTTCCATCGCCGCTTACACCGACCTGATCCACAAGCTCGGCGGAAAAGCCATGGACGGTATTTACGCCACCAACGTGGTGCAAAACCCCTACCTGGACGAGGCCTCGCAGCCCATCCGTTTCTGGGCCAACAAGTACAAAACCAAGTTCAACGAAGACCCCGCTGTGTTCTCTGCCTATGGCTACATCATGATCGACATCTTCATCCAGGCCGCGCAAAAAGCCGGCCCCAACCTGACAAGCGCGAGCTTTGTCAAAGCCATGAACAGCATGTCTATTCCCCCGGACTTTTTTGGTACCCCCGCACTGACCTATACCAACACCAAGCGTTTGGGTAGCGAGGCGGCCAAGTTGTCGCAAATCCAAGACGGCAAATGGCGTGTCGTGATGGAAGTAAAGTAAGGCTGTAGAACCAGGCTTCGCGTGAGCGCGGATCAGCGTAATAAAAAATTATTTTGGAGAGAACTATGACAGTGCGCAGCTTTTTAAAACCAACCGCATGGGCCTTGGCAGCCATGCTGACCTTGGGTGTACACGCCGAACAACAAGGCGTGAGCAAAGACGAAATTGTGATCGGTACCATCCAGGATTTGTCCGGCCCCTTGGCGGGCTTTGGCAAGCAGGCACGTTCGGGCATGCAACTGGCCGTAGCCGAAATCAACGAGCAGGGCGGCATCAATGGCCGCAAGCTCAAGCTGCTGGTGGAGGACGACGGCTATGACCCGAAAAAGTCGGTGCTGGCGGCCCAAAAACTGGTGAACCAGGACAAGATTTTCATCATGGCCGGCCATATTGGCACCGCCCAAAACCTGGCGGCCATGCCGGTGCAGTTCGAGAAAAACGTGATCAACTTTTTCCCGATCACCGCCGCCCGTGAAATGTACGAGCCGCTGGACCGGCTGAAATATTCCTTCGCCGCCACCTACTACGACCAGATGCGCATCACGCTGCCGTCTCTGATCAAAGAAAAAGCCGCGAAAAAAGTTTGCACCATGTACCAGGACGACGACTTTGGCCTGGAAGTCTTGCGTGGTGCCGAGGCCGGCCTCAAATCTATGAACATGGAGTTCACCGAGAAGACGAGCTACAAACGCGGCGCGACCGACTTTTCGTCGCAAATTTCCAAGCTACAGGCCAGCGGTTGCGACTTGGTGGTGCTGGGCACCATCATCCGCGAAACCATTGGCGCTATCGGCACGGCGCGGAAAATCGGCTTTAACCCGGTTTTTGTCGGCTCCAGCGCCTCTTACACCGACCTGATCCACAAAATCGGCGGCAAGGCCATGGACGGTTTGTATGCCACCATGACGGTACAAAATCCCTACCTGGACGAGGCTTCCCAGCCCATCCGTTTCTGGGCCAATAAATACAAAACTATGTTCAACGAGGACCCTACGGTATTTTCGGTCTATGGTTACATCATCATCAACAGCTTTGCCGCTGCCGCCGCCAAAGCGGGCAAAAACCTGACTACCGATACCTTTATCAAGGCCATGGACAGCACGGTGCTCGAGCCCGATATGTTTGGCGGTGCCAAAGCCACCTTCAGCGCCACCAAGCGCCTGGGTAGTGATGCTTCGCGCCTGTCCCAGATTCAGGACGGCAAGTGGAAAGTCGTTTCGGGCTATGTGAGCGCTTCCAGCGTCAAATAAGCCCCTGTGCGGTGTCGGCGTTTAGCGTCCGCCGCAGCTTGGAAGCCGCCTGGCCCCGCGCCGCGCGGCTTTTTTTGCGCTGCAAAGCCCCGTCGGGTCGGCGCTGGTCGCGGGCGCGCTACAGTTAGCCCATGGGCAAGTCACCTCCACCCTTTCAAGCCGCCGCAGCGGACCCGCATGCGGTGCTGAGCGGTTTTGCCGGTCTGAGCGCCAAGCTGGACCATTTGTCGGCTTCGGACGTGGAGCAGGTGCGCCAGGCCTACCGCTTTGCCGATGAGGCGCATCTGGGCCAGTTGCGCGGCAGCGGCGCGCCCTATATCACGCACCCGATTGCGGTGGCCGCCCAGTGCGCTGACTGGAAGCTGGACGCGCCGGCGCTGATGGCTGCGCTGTTGCACGACGCGATGGAAGACTGCGGCGTAACCAAAGTAGAGCTGATCGAGCGCTTTGGCTCGCCGGTGGCCGAGTTGGTCGATGGCCTGACCAAGCTGGACAAGCTCAACTTCACCACGCGCGAGGAAAACCAGGCCGAGTCCTTTCGCAAAATGCTGCTGGCCATGGCGCGCGATGTGCGCGTCATCCTTATCAAGCTGGCCGACCGCACCCACAATATGCGCACCATGGGCGACATGCCGCGCGCCAAATGGGGCCGTATCGCGCAAGAGACTTTAGACATATACAGCCCGATTGCACACCGCTTGGGCCTGAACGAAATCTACCGCGAGTTGCAGGAACTCTCTTTCCGCTACTTACTGCCCTGGCGCCATACGGTGCTGTCCAAGGCCGTGGCCAAAGCGCGCAGTCGCCGGCGTGATTTGCTGCAAAAAGTGCAACGCGAAGTAGAGGCTACGTTTGCCGCGCACGGCATGCCGGTGCGTATCTCAGGCCGCGAAAAAGCGCTGTATTCGATTTACCGCAAGATGCACGACAAGCACCTGAGCTTTGCCCAGGTCACCGATGTCTATGGCTTTCGCGTGCTGGTGCCTGACGTCACCGACTGCTATACCGCGCTGGGTTTGCTGCACCAGCTGTACAAGCCGGTGCCCGGCAAATTCAAAGACCATATCGCGATTGCCAAAGTCAATGGTTACCAATCGCTGCACACCACCTTGGTCGGGCCGGCGGGCATCAATGTGGAATTTCAGATGCGCACCGAGTCCATGCATCTGGTGGCCGAGTCGGGTGTGGCGGCGCACTGGCTGTACAAAGTGAACCAGCCCAAGGACAGCGTGCAAGAGCGCCTGGGCGCGCAGTGGCTGCAGTCGCTGCTCGACATCCAGGACGAAACCCGCGACGCCACCGAGTTCTGGGAACATGTAAAAGTCGATTTATTCCCGGACGCAGTGTATGTGTTCACGCCCAAGAGCCAGATCATGGCGATGCCGCGCGGCGCCACGGTGGTGGACTTCGCGTACGCGATTCACAGCAATGTGGGCGACCGAACCATGGCCGCGCGCATCAACGGCGAGCAAGTACCGCTGCGTACCGAACTGAAAAACGGTGATGTGGTGGAAGTCATCACCGCCCCCACCTCCACGCCCAACCCGGCCTGGCTGAGCTTTGTGCGCACCGGCCGGGCGCGCTCCAAAATACGCCACCATCTCAAGACCATGCAGCTGACCGAGTCGGCCGACTTGGGCGAAAAGTTACTGGCCCAGGCGCTGCGTGCCGAAGGCATCGAAAGCGCGCCCGAGGGCGAAGGCAGCAAGGCTTTGTGGGACAAGGTCTTGCGCTTTACCGGCAGCAAAAACCGCAACGAGTTGCTCACCGACATCGGCCTAGGCAAACGCATCGCCAATATCGTGGCCAAGCGCATGGTCACTTTGCTCGCCGATGCCGGGCATAAGCCCGATGCCCTGTTGCTCACGCGCGAACGCTTTGCTGCGGATAACGCGCACGGCATGGGCACCATCACCCTCGATGGCAGTGAAAACGCGTCGGTCAAATACGCTTTGTGTTGTCGCCCGATTCCGGGCGACAACATCGTCGGCTACCTCGGCCGCGGCGAAGGTTTGGCGGTCCATGCGGCCGACTGCGCGGTCGCCAAAAAATTGCAGCACAAAGACGGCGAGCGCTTCATGGGCGTGGAGTGGAGCGATGAAATCGTGCGCTCTTTTGAAGCGGACTTGGCGCTCACGGTGATCGATGGGCGCGGCGTCATGGCCAAAGTCGCCTCGGTGCTGGCCGCCGCCGAAGCCGACATCGTGCACATCGAAATGGGCGAAGCCAATAGCCACGATGCCAAGGACATGCACTTTGTCATCGCCGTGCGCGATCGCGCGCACCTGGAAACCATCTTGGGCAAGCTGCAGCGCTCTGCGGTGGTGATGCAGGCCAAGCGCAGTAAAAAATCAGCGTGAGCTTGGCGCGCGCAGGCGCATGCTTATGCCAGGCCGTTTGCGCAGCGTTTAGCCCGCGCTGGCAGCGCCTGGCGCTGGGTAATGCACCTCCAGCACTTCAATTTCCGCTACCCGGCCCGGCATGGGCAGGCGCAGCACATCGCCCACACGGGCTTTGAGCAAGGTGCGCGCAATCGGCGAAATCCAACTCACTTCACCGGCGGCACTGTTGGCTTCGTCGATGCCGGTAATCGTCACGCTGCGTTGCTCGTCCCTATCGTCCACGTAGGTGACGGTGGCACCGAAAAAGATTTGGTCGTTACCGTGGTGCAGGCTGGGCTCGGTAATGACGGCGATTTCCAAGCGGCGGGTGAGAAAGCGGATGCGCCGGTCGATCTCGCGCAAACGCTTTTTGCCGTACAGGTAGTCGCCGTTTTCCGAGCGGTCCCCATTGCTGGCCGCCCAATGCACCACGTCCACCACTTTGGGTCGCTCCTCGTCAATCAGGTGCAGTAACTCATCGCGCAGGGTTTGGTAGCCCTTGGGGGTGATGTAGTTTTTGCCGCCCGCAGGCAGCGCCGCCAGCGGAAGGTCGTCGTCCTCCTCACCATCTTGACTCTCTTTGGTAAAGGCTTTGCTCATAGCCAGCTTGCCGCTGGGCTGTGGGCAGACCAGGTCTTGCCGCGCTCGCCTGAGGGCGCACAGGCCTTGGGAACAGGGCGATTCACAATGGCGCGCAGGCGTTTCATAGAATGCACATTCTAAGAACGCCACCATGTTCAGCTTTTTCAAAAAAAAACCATCTCCCGCGCCCGCCGCCGATGCCGCGCCTGCTGCTGCGCCGCCTACCATACCTGCGCCGATCACCGCAGCCGATGCTGCTGATACGGCCGCCAGGGCGGCGCAGCGCCAAAGCTGGCTGGGCAAACTCAAGGTCGGTCTGGGCAAGACCGCAGCGGGCATCGCCTCGGTATTTGGCGGCTCGCGCATCGATGAGGCCTTATTCGAAGATTTGGAAAACGCCTTGCTCATGGCCGATGCTGGCGTGTCCGCCACCACGCATTTGATTACCGAATTGCGCCGCCTGGCCAATGAAAGCAAAGCCCAAACGCCCGAACAACTCAAGGCCTTGCTGGTCGATGCGCTTGCCCATTTGCTACTGCCTTTGGAGCGCACTTTGGTCATTGGCCCGGAGCAGCCCACTGTGATGATGGTGGCCGGGGTCAACGGTGCGGGCAAAACCACTTCCATTGGCAAGCTGACCCACCGGCTGGCCGACCAAGGCGCCACGGTACTGCTGGCCGCGGCCGATACCTTTCGCGCCGCAGCGCGCGAGCAGCTCACGGTCTGGGCCGAGCGCAACACGGTGGAGATCGTCAGCCAAGAAGGTGGCGACCCCGCAGCTGTCAGCTATGACGCGGTATGTGCTGGTAAAGCGCGCAAAAAAGACGTGGTGCTGATCGATACGGCAGGCCGTTTGCCCACGCAAATGCATTTGATGGAAGAGCTGAAAAAAATGCAGCGCGTGGTGGCCAAAGCAGGCGTGGCATCGGGCCTGTCGCATTGCCCGCGCGAAGTGCTGCTGGTGATCGACGGTAACACCGGCCAAAACGCTCTGGCCCAAGTGCGGGCATTTGATGATGCGCTGGGCCTGACTGGACTCATCATCACCAAGCTCGATGGCACAGCCAAAGGCGGTGTACTGGCCGCGATCGCGCGTGAACGGCCGGTACCGGTGTATTTCATCGGCGTGGGTGAAAAGCTCGAAGAGCTGGAAACCTTCAACGCCCGCGAATTCGCGCAAGCGCTTTTGCAATAAGCCTTTGGCCCAAGCTGCCAATGCAGATTGTGGTTCGCAGGACCTGGCGCTTGCTTTAATCTCCACGCTCTATGCCCTTTACCCGTCAGATGCATTCCGTTGCACGGCGCCAAGCGCTGGCCCGCATCGCCAGCCCGGCGCTGGCCACTGCCCTGTCGCTGCCAGATGCCGCACAGGCGTCCAATACCCTGGCCGCGGACAGCGCCGCGTGGCGCGCCATCGAAGCGCAGGCCAAGGGCCAGACCGTGTACTTCAATGCCTGGGCCGGATCTCCCGCCATCAACAGCTATATCCAGTGGGCGGCGGCACTGTTAGAGCAGCGCTACGGTTTGCGTTTGCTACACGTCAAGATCAGCGATGCCGCCGAGATGGTGCAGCGCGTACGCAATGAAAAAGCCGCCGCCAAAGCCGATGGCACGGTGGACCTGGTGTGGGTCAATGGTGAAAACTTTTTAGCTATGAAGCGCGAAGGCTTGCTCAAAGGCCCGTTTGCCGAGCAACTGCCCTCTTATGCCTGGGTGGATACGCAAGGCAAGCCGACCACGCGCATAGATTTCTCCGAACCGGTCGAGGGCATGGAGGCACCTTGGGGCATGGCGCAACTGACCTTCATCGTCGACAGCGCCCGCGTGCCCCAGGCGCCGCGCAGCCTGGCCCAATGGCTGGCTTTTGCACAGGCGCACCCGGGCCGTCTCACCTACCCGCGTCCGCCCGACTTTCATGGCACCAGCTGGCTCAAACAAATGCTGCTGGACCTCCATCCCGGCGCGCCGCGCCAGGTGCTCTACCAGCCGCTCACCGCCCCAGCGTTCGAGGCCCGAAGCGCAGCACTATGGCGCACCTTGGATGCGGTGCATCCGCATTTGTGGCGCAAGGGCCGCCAGTTCCCCCTGAGCGCGGGCGCGCAGCGCCAAATGATGGCCGACGGAGAACTGCTGTGGGCCTTAACTTTCAACCCCAACGAAGCGGCCAACGAAATCGCCGCAGGCCGCTTGTCGGGCAGCACCATCAGCTACCAATTTGACAGCGGCACCTTGGGTAACACGCATTTTTTGGCCATTCCCTTCAATACGCGGGCCTATGCCGCGGCGCAAGTGACTGCGAACTTTTTACTCAGCGCGCAAGCCCAGGCGCGCAAAGCCGATACCAGCGTCTGGGGCGACCCGACGGTCTTGGCGGTGGATGCGCTGCCTGCGGCCCAGCGTGCATGGTTTCAAACCGCGACAGTCCCTGGCCAATTGCGCAGTTCGGCCCCGGCGATTCCCGAGCCGCACGCCAGCTGGGTCGATGCCTTGGAAAAAGAATGGCTTCGTCGCTACGGCGGCTAGGGTAAACAGCCATATCCGCGTCCTGCCCTGGGGCGCATACTCACGGACTGCACCCCTGTGCTGGCAGTTGCTGGTAGCGGGGCGCACGTGTGGCCCGCCGCATCGCGCCGGGGTTCGATCGACAACTTCAAGACACAACCACGATGAAATCCCTAGGCAAACTGTTCGCGCTGCTGCTGGTATCGGGTTTGGTTTACCTTTTGCTGTGGCCGGTACCGATTCGGCCGGTGGCTTGGTCTGCGCCCAAAGCGCCGGGTTACCAAGGGCCGCATGCGGTCAACGACCAACTGTCCCAACTCACGCTCATCAATTTGCATGGCGAAGAAGGACCAGAACACATTGCCATCGGGCCCGATGGCAAGCTTTACACCACGGTAGCCAGCGGAAAAATTTTGCGCATGGCGCAAGACGGCAGCGGCCAGGAAACCTTTGCCAGCACCGGCGGGCGCGTGCTCGGTTTTGACTTTGATGCCCAGGGCCAACTGGTGGCGGCTGATGCGGTCAAAGGGCTCTTGTCCATCAGCCAAGATGGCAAGGTCAGCGTGCTGAGCGATACGGTGGACGGCGACCCGATTCGCTATGCTGACGCCGTGGTGGTCGCCAAGAGCGGCAAGATGTATTTCAGCGATGCAAGTACCCGCTTTGCACCGGCGCAGTGGGGCGGCACTTTCGAGGCCAGCATTTTGGACATCCTGGAGCAATCGGCTACCGGACGCATTCTGGAATACGACCCGGTCACCAGTGCCACGCGCATCCTGGCGCAGGGCCTGAGTTTTGCCAATGGCGTGGCGCTCAGCCATGACGAGGCCAGTTTGTTTGTCAACGAGACTGGCAAATACCGCGTCTGGAAACTGGCCGTGGGCGCGCACAAACTGCAATTGGGTGACGGCCCACCACCAGCAGGTGCGCAAGTGCTGTTTGCCAACCTGCCGGGCTATCCGGACAATCTAATGCGCGGACGCGATGGAAAAATCTGGCTCGGCTTTGCCAAACCGCGCAACCCCACGATTGACGGTTTTGCCGACAAGCCTTGGCTGCGTTCGCTCACGCTGCGCCTGCCACGCGCCTTGTGGCCCATCCCCAGGGCCTACGGCCATGTCATGGCCTTCACCGAAGATGGCAAGGTGCTGGTCGATATGCAAGACCCGACGGGTGCTTACCCTGAGTCCACAGGGGTGACCGAAACGGCAGATCGTTTGTATATTCAAAGTTTGCATGCCAAGGGCTTAGGTTGGCGTAAGCCTTGAATTTTGAAAACCGGTTTCGGCCTTGAAGGCCGAGTTACTTTCTTTTGCTTCGCCAAAAGAAAGTAAGAAAAGACGAGCCAGCGGCCGCACCCCTACGGGGTGCCTTGCGCTACGCGCTGCTGCGCAGCCGCGCCAATCCTCATTCCATTGACTACGACTGCCACGTTCACCAATACAGCCCACCAAACCCGCTTCGCAAGCTCCCGCACCAACACCGCTATCGAGCCCCAAACTACGAAATCGGCTGTTCAAGCCCCCCTTCACCCCGGCGGGGGTGAAGGGGCGGGGGGAAGCGGGGCCCAACCCCGCAGGTAAGCGCGGGATAGACCAAGCCTGATAATCGATGCGATGAATTCTTTTTCCCCCACCGCGTCGCCTTTGGGCCTGTCTCCTGCTGCAAAAGGCCGTATTGCTGCGGTGATCACGGTCTCCATTTGGACGGCGTTCATCGTCATTGCCCGTGCCACTGCCGACCCCGCACGCGGGGGCACGCTCTTGCCTTTGGATGTGGTCTATGCGCGCCTGTGGGGCGCTGCGCTGGTGTTGTTGCCCTGGGGCTGGTGGATGACGCGTGCGGCTCGTAAGCTGGCAGACCCGCTGGCGCCGGGACGCGGCTCGCTCGGTGGCGTTTCGCCCTTGCCCTGGGCAATTACTTGGCGCATCGGTTTGTTTGGCGGCTTGCTCTATGCCACGCTGGCCTATAGCGGTTTCGTGTTCGCCCCGGCGGCGCATGCCTCGGTGTTGCTGCCCGGCAGCTTACCTTTGTGGACGACTTTGTTGGCGCTCCTCGTGTTGGGCGAACGCCTACGCTGGGCCCGGGCCTTGGGACTGGGTTTGATTGTGTGTGGCGATGCCCTGGTGGGCGGCGCAAGCCTCTTGCATGCGTTTGACGGCAGCGGTGTCTGGCGCGGCGATGTGTTGTTTGTGCTGGCCGCCATGTGCTGGTCCATGTACAGCGTGCTGGTGCGCCGCTTTGCGCTGGACGCGGTCCAGGCCACGATCGGTATTACGGCGTTTGCGTTTGTCATGTACGTGCCCGCCTATACCTTGGGCTGTTTGATGGGGTGGTTGCCCGGCCAGGTGTTAAAGGCGCCGTGGCGCGAAATTGTGTTTCAGATGGGTTTTCAGGGCGTCGGTTCGGTGGTGGTCTCAGGCATTGGCTTTACCAAGATGATTCAGTACTACGGCCCGGTGCGCTCGACCATGATGACGGCGGTAGTACCTGGCCTGTCTGCGTTGTGTGCGGCTTTGTTTTTGGGCGAGCCCTTGCCCTGGAACGTGCTGGCCGGTCTGGCCCTGGTCAGTGCTGGCATTGTGTTTGGCGTGCGCAAAGTAGCGCCGGCCCCGGCGATGCCCGCGCCGGACACCGCGCTTGAGAAGCCTTAACTTCTTGGTAAACGATGCATCTCCTGGCCTTTGACACCAGCACCGACGCGCTCAGCGTGGCAGTGCTGCGCACGACGCCCACCGGCCCGGTGGTATGGCAGCACCAGGGCGCGGGCGGTGCAGCGGCATCGGGCAGTTTGATCGCGGCCGCCATGGATTTGCTGAGCCAGGCCGATTTACGTTTGCAAGACCTGAAGGCAGTTTGTTTTGGCTGCGGCCCCGGTTCGTTTACCGGCCTGCGCACGGCCTGCGCAGTGGCCCAGGGCTTGGCCTATGGTGCGGGCGTGCCGGTATTGCCTGTGCATTCCTTGCTGGCTTTAGCCCAAGCTGCACGTGCGGCACATGCGCCGCAGGTCAGCCATGGCTGCGTCAGCGCGTTGCTCGATGCGCGCATGGACGAGGTCTATGCCGCCAGTTACGCATTTGCTGGCGATATCTGGACCATGGTGCAAACGCCTTGCCTGTTGGCCCCTGAGCAAGTCGCCGCTTGGGCGCAGGCGCCGAATGCAGCGCTGTTTGCGCCGATGCAACCCACTGCCACGCCATGGCGCGCCTGGGCGGGCAATGTATTTGGCATGTATGGTGATCGTCTGGCCGCACCGGCGGGCATGCTGTGTTGCGGCGCGCTGCCGCAGGCAAGCGCAATCTTGCAAGTCGCCCCGGCCTTGATCGCGGCGGGCGCTTGCGTGCCACCCGAGCAGGCTTTGCCCTTGTACGTGCGCGACAAAGTCGCCAAGACTACAGGCGAGCGGGCACTGGAAAAAGCTGCCAAGGCGGACCAGGCGCACAACCATGCCGCCGCAGCATCTCTGCTGCCGACGGCACACCCGAGTGGCGATCAATCCGCAAGCCATGCGCAGAAATCCGGCACCTAACGCGCCCGAGCGCGCCGAGGTGCGGCTGGCGCCTATGGACTTGCCGAGCCTGGCGCGGGTGATGGAGGTGGAGCAGCGCGCCTACGCCCACCCTTGGTCGCGCGCCAATTTCAGCGATGTTTTGCACAGCGGCTACCACGCGCGCTTGCTGCTGGGAGGTGATACCTTGTTGGGGTATTTTGTCGTCATGCCGGGGGTGCAGGAGGCGCATTTGCTCAATATCACGGTAGACCCCCATTACCAGCGCCAGGGCTGGGGCCGCTTGATGCTCGATGCTGCGCGCCTGTGGGCCGTCAGCGAGACGGCCACGGCCCTGTGGCTGGAGGTGCGCGTGGGCAATGCGCGCGCCATCAAGGTGTACCAAAGCCAAGGCTTTGCGGTGGTGGGGCAGCGCAAGGCCTATTACGCGGCCGGACGTGGCCAGCGCGAGGACGCGCTGGTGATGCGCTTGCAGCTCGGATAATGGCCCTATGCCTCTTGCCCTAGACACCCGCCAACGCGCCATGCTTTTGGAGATGGGCGTGCGCGTCTGGCTGCCGGGCAGCGACTTCGCGCTGGCGGACACCGGCACGCCGCCAGAGGGTGTGCCAGCCACGCTGGCTGGCCATCCGTCCTCGCCTAGCGCGGGGCCGGGTACTGCTTTGTCGCCGGAGGGCGTGGCCACGCGCAGGCCTCAAGCGCAGATCCAGGCAGGCGCTGGCCCCCGCAGCGACAGCTTAGTGAACGGCAGTAGCGCGCCACCGCCTGCGCGCGGCGACGGCGCCAACGACCTGAGCCAGATCGCCGCCATGGACTGGGACGCGCTGGCACGTACCGCTGCCGATTGCCAAGCCTGCGGTTTGTGTACTGGGCGCAGCCACAGCATGCTCAGTGTCCAGGCCGGACGCCGTGCGCGTTGGATGGTGGTGGGTGATCCGCCGGACGAGGCCGAGGATGCCGCAGGCCAGCCGTTTACGGGCGAAGCCGGGCGTTTGCTGGCCAATATGCTCAAAGCCGTAGGCGCTACGCGGGGCGCAGAGGCGCCCGGTGTAGAGGCGGCCTATGTCACAGCGGTAAGCAAGTGCCGACCGCCCCAGGGCAGGGTGCCACAAACGGCTGAATTGGCCCAGTGCGCCGCTTATTTGCAGCGCGAAATTGCCTTGGTGCAACCGTCGGTCATCGTCGCCATGGGCCGCTTTGCCAACCAGGTTTTGCTGCAAGAACACCCGCACGATGCGGCGCTACCGTTGGGGCGCCAACGCGGCAAGGTCTACTACTACCAAGGCGTGCCTGTGGTCGTCACCTACACCCCGCAGGCCCTGATTCGACAAAGTGCCGACAAAGCCAAGGCCTGGGCCGATTTGTGCCTGGCTATGGAGTTGCTGCAGGCACCGACTTGAGGCCCGCACCAGGCTCAGGCCTTGCCCGCTAATGCGGTGGCGCGCTGCTGCGCCATGCGGGTCAGCAAGTCTTGCAAGACCTGCGGTTTATAGGGCTTGGCAATATAGTCGTCCATGCCGGCGGCCAAGCAAGCTGCGCGGTCCGCTTCCATGGCGCCAGCCGTGGTGGCGATGATGGGCGTGTGCCGCCCGGGCGCTTCCTGCTGGCGGATTTGGCGTGTTGCGTCCAGGCCGCTCATGACCGGCATGTGGATATCCATCAACACCATGTCCCAGCTTTGGCTGGCAAACACCTCCAGCGCTTCGCGCCCGTCGCGCGCAGTCACCACCTGGTGGCCCAAATTGGTCAATATCGCCTTGGCCAAAAGTTGGTTGATAGGGTTGTCCTCTACCAACAATACCTGCAAGCCCGAGGCTGGCAGCTTGCCTGGCGCTGGGACGCTGTCGGGCTCGGTACGCAAGGGCGCCGGGGGCGGCAGCGCCGCGTGGCTGCCTCGCTGCAGGGGCAGGCTGAAATAAAACGTACTGCCCTGTCCGGGCACGCTTTCCAGCCAGATGCGCCCGCCCATGCCTTCGACCAGTCGCTTGCAAATCGTCAGCCCCAGACCGGTGCCGCCGTACTGGCGTGTAGTGGAGGCGTCGGCTTGGGAAAACGCGTTGAACACCGAGGCGTGTTTCTCTGGCGCGATGCCGATACCGCTGTCCTGCACCACCACCCGCACTTCGCAGCTGTGGGCGTCCAAATGTCGCGCCTGCACTTTAACCGCGACAAAACCGCGCTCGGTGAATTTCACGGCGTTGTGGCACAGGTTGTTAAGCACCTGGCTGATGCGCCCCGGATCGCCCAGGCAATCGGCGGGCATTTGGTTGGCAAGTTTGCAAGACACCGTCAAGCCTTTGTACTGCGCCTCCAAGGCCACGCTTTGCAGGGTCTGATGGATCAGTGCCTGCCAATCGATCGCAATGCTCTCTAGCTGCATCTGCCCCGATTCAATCTTCGAAAAATCCAAGAGCTCGTTGATGATGACCAGTAAAGACTGCGCCGAGCGCTTAACGGTTTCTATGTAGCTGCGCTGCATTGGCTCCAGGCGGGTGTCCAACACCAAATCGGTAAAGCCAATGATGCCGTTCATCGGCGTGCGGATTTCGTGGCTCATGCTCGCCAAGAACTCGCTCTTGGCTTTGTTAGACGCATCAGCCAGTGTGCTTTTTTCGCGCAAATCATCGGTCAGGGCCTGCATGGCCGCGTGCTCTCGCGCCTGGCTGCGCTGGCGTAGCAAGAGCGCCACTGCCGAAAGCACCAGCAAACCCAGTAACGCACTGGTCAGGCCGATCACCATATCGCTTTGGCGCAGCATGGTTTTTGATTGGTTTTCCAGTAAATGCGCGACTTCCGAGTTCGCCGTCAAGCTTAAGGACTGCACTGCCGGACCCATGCTATTGAGTGTTTGCAACAGGGCGTTCATCTCCTGCAGCTGGGGTTTTTTGCCGGTCCACAGGGATTCAGCCGGGATCACCACTGACTTCATTTGGGTGATGACGAGTTTGAACTCAGGCCGGTCGTCGAGCACTGAGATATTCGGACTTTCGCAGAGTAAATTGAGGCGGCTAATCAGGATGTCATAGCGCAGCGCCAGCTCTTGCAGTTTGTCGGGCCCGGGTTGCTCGACGGCGGCTTCCAAAGTACGGCGAAAGCGCAAAAACTCACGCTCAAACTGAAATACCAGCGCCGTCATCGAGTCATAGCGCCGCTCCATGGTTTGACGGATGGACTGGCGCTGCTGCAAGTCATAAAACAAGGAAGCGGCCAGCACCAAGGCCATGCTTCCCATAAGCAAAGCCAGCCATAAAAAATAACGCTGCCCGCTGCGCGGCATGCTCATGGCGCCTTACTCCAAGGTGAGCGATTTCAGCTGCCAGGGCGAGCGCTCGTAATACACCGCTGAGCGCAACTCTGGCTTGGCATCGAAGGGGTAGACGATGAATAGCGGCCCTTTAGTCTTTACCGGAATCGGCTGCCCATTCATTTTGAGCGCCATGACCATGTCGAACTTTGTCGCGTCTTCCAACGGAATAGTGCTTTGGTAATCATTGAGCGCCATGGCCTTGATGACCGTGCCCTGCGCCTTGACCGCTGCAAGCACATCGCGCAACAGCGGACCGGTAAATTGAATCGGCTGCTTCTCCCAAGGGGTGAGGGTGGTGAAGCTGTGCTGGGGCAGCTTTTCGATCATGGCCATATCCCACTGCACGCCCTGCGGGCTATTGCGCTCGCCGATCTTGCCGGAGATAGTAAGTACTACCTTACCCGTGGGCACGGCTAGGGGGGCTGCAAAAGCGACGTTCAAGAACAGGGCGGCTGCAAAAATAAGAAAGGGACGTTTGCGCATATTGCGGTTCCTTTAGATTATTTGTTGAATATGAATGATATTGTAAAAAATATCAAAAACGTAATAATAAAGTAAATTGTCGTTTCCATATAGCAAAATTTTGGGTAGCCGCCAGCTGACTGGGGATGGAATTGGCGGTTGGGGCCTTTTTCCTGTGGGACTGTTGCTTATCCCCCGCTACTTTTTTCCCCCGCTTCCCCCCCGCCCCTTCACCCCCGCCGGGGTGAAGGGGAGCTAAATACCCAATTTGGCTTTTTTGCGCTGGATAAGGGTGTTGGTGCGGGAGGTCGTGGTGCGGGTTTGGTTGCCTCGGTTGGTAAACGAGGCGGTCGTAGTCCATGGATGAACGGTTGGCGCGGCTGCGCAGCAGTGCGCAGCGCGGAGCGCGCCAGCAAGCGTGTGCAAGGTGAGCGCAGCGAACGAGCACTCGCGGTATTTGGGCTTCCTGGGCCATTGGCCGTGCTGAGCAACGCAGCGACGGCCGGATCAGGGCGGGCGCTTGTTTGAG
>CANFVA010000040.1 GCA_947450255.1 Comamonadaceae bacterium | reverse complement strand
GGGGGTGAACTACTTCCCAAAGACCTAGGCCGTTGCTTGCGTGGCCCGCGCCAGCAACATCGCGTCGCCATAACTGAAAAACCGGTATTCCTGCGCTATCGCGTGGCGGTACAGGGCGCGTATCGGCTCGTAGCCGGCGAACGCGCTGACCAGCATCATCAGGCTGGATTTGGGTAAATGAAAGTTAGTCACCAACATGTCCACCTGTTGAAATGCAAAGCCAGGCGTAATGAATATCTGCGTATCGCCCTGCGCCAAACCGGTCGCGGCCCAGGACTCCAGGCTGCGCACCGTGGTCGTGCCCACGGCCACCACCCGGCCGCCACGCGCTTTGCAATCGGCAATCCCTTGTTGGGTTTGCACCGGCACCTGGTACCACTCGCTGTACATGCGGTGATCGGCCAGGTTTTCGGTTTTTACCGGCTGGAAGGTGCCCGCGCCCACATGCAGCGTGACATAGGCGCTCTCCACGCCGCGCGCCTGCAAAGCCGCCAACAAGGCCTCGTCAAAATGCAGCGCTGCGGTGGGTGCGGCCACGGCGCCCGGCGCTTTGGCGAACACGGTTTGGTAACGCTCGGCATCTTGCGCCGCATCCGCGTTTTCGCCCTGCTGCTGGCGCTCGATATAGGGCGGTAAAGGCATATGGCCGTGGCGCTCCATCAGTGTGTAAGGGTCATCGCCCGCGTTGTTGGACAGCACAAAACGAAACAGCGGCCCATCGGCATCGGGCCAGCGACCTAACAGCGTGGCGCATAAACCATCGTCCAGGCCCGAGGCGCTGTGCAGGGCCACGGTCGCTCCAATCTCGGGCTTTTTGCTCACCCGCATATGGGCTGCCACTTGGTTACCGCCCAGCACCCGCTCAATCAGTAATTCCAGCTTGCCGCCCGTAGGCTTTTCACCGAACAAGCGCGCCTTGAGCACACGGGTGTCGTTCATCACCAGCAAATCGCCCGCGCGCAAGAGGTCAGGTAGCTCGCGAAAAATGCGGTCCACTGGCGGGCTGTGGCTGGCGTCCAAAAGCCGAGATGCGCTGCGTTGCGGGACCGGTTGCTGCGCAATCAAATGCGCAGGCAAGTCAAAATCAAAATCACTGAGGGTGTAGGCAAAAGACATGGTGCTTGAGGGCCGGACAGACCCGTTCCAAGTAAAGAGGGCGCGATTGTGGCATGCGCCGACCGCTCTGCTATCGTTGCACCCACCTCGCAAGCACCGCCCAGCCCATGCCCCCCCCGCCACCCAAAGCCCCCAGGCCCGCAGCGCCCACAGCTGCGGCCAAATCTGCGCCGCAAAAGGCGCTAGAAAAGCTGGGCCTGGTGCGCGATATCGACCTGGCGCTGCACCTGCCGCTGCGTTATGAAGATGAGACCCACATCGTCAAATTGCGCGACGCACGCGAGGGCGATACCCTGCAAATTGAAGCGCAAGTAACGCACCAGGAAGTCGGCTACCGCCCGCGCCGCCAGTTAATCGTCACGGTGGACGATGGCTCGGACACCTGCACGCTGCGCTTTTTCAATTTTTACCCTTCCATGCAAAAAGCTTTGGCCGTGGGCCAGCGCCTGCGCATACGCGGCGAAATCAAAGGCGGCTTTAGTGGCTGGACCATGCTGCACCCCAGTGTGCGCCCGGCCGGTGGTGAATTGCCCAGCGCACTCACGCCGGTTTACCCCACAGTGGCCGGTCTACCCCAAGCTTATTTACGCAAGGCCGTGCTCAGCGGCCTGGCACGCGCCGAACTGTCCGACACTTTTTCACCCGGCGATCTGAGCCCCCTCAACCCGCAGGCCCAAGGCGGCTTGTGGACGCTGCACGAGGCGCTGGCGTTTTTGCACCACCCGCGCCCGGACGTGGCCATCGACACCTTGATGGACCACAGCCACCCGGCCTGGCAGCGCCTGAAGGCCGAAGAATTGCTGGCGCAACAACTCTCGCAATTGCAAGCCCGCCGCGCCCGCGCTGCCCTGCGCGCGCCGGTGCTGCAGCCCGATAGCAGCCCCAGCGCGCTGCGCCAGCGCCTGCACGCCGCCTTGCCTTTTGCCCTGACGGGTGCGCAAGCGCGCGTGAGTCAAGAAATCGCCCTGGACATGGCGCGCCACACGCCTATGCACCGCCTGCTGCAAGGCGATGTGGGCGCGGGCAAAACCGTGGTCGCGGCGCTGGCGGCTGCGGTGTGCATTGACGCAGGCTGGCAATGCGCGCTGATGGCGCCTACCGAAATTCTGGCCGAGCAGCATTTCCGCAAACTGCTGGGCTGGCTGGAACCCTTGGGCATTACCACCGCCTGGCTGTCCGGCACACAAAAAACCAAAGAGCGGCGTGCCATGCTGGAAATGATTGAAAGCGGCCAAGCGCAATTGGTGGTCGGCACGCACGCCATCATCCAAACCAAGGTGCATTTCAAAAACCTGGCGCTGGCGGTGATTGACGAACAACACCGCTTTGGCGTAGCCCAGCGCCTGGCGCTGCGCAACAAATTGCAGCACGAGGCGATGGAGCCGCATTTGCTGATGATGACGGCCACGCCCATTCCGCGCACCCTGGCCATGAGCTATTACGCGGACCTGGATGTGTCCACCCTAGACGAATTGCCGCCGGGGCGCACGCCCATCGTCACCAAAGTCCTGGCCGAAAACCGACGCGCCGAGGTGATAGAGCGCATTCGCGCGCAAGTGGCGCAAGGGCGGCAGGTGTACTGGGTCTGCCCGCTGATTGAAGAGAGCGAAATGCTAGACCTCAGTAACGCCACCGCCACCCACGCCGAACTGGCGGCCGCACTGCAAACCCCCGATGGCCAACACGCGGTCGGCCTTTTGCACTCGCGCCTGCCGCCGGACGAAAAGAAGGTCGTGATGGCGCAGTTTGTCGCCGGCCAGATTGCCGTGCTAGTGAGCACCACCGTGATCGAAGTGGGCGTCGATGTGCCCAATGCCTCGCTTATGGTGATTGAAAACGCGCAGCGCTTTGGCTTGTCGCAACTGCACCAATTGCGTGGGCGTGTGGGGCGCGGCGCGGCGGCCTCGGCCTGTTTGCTGCTGTATTCCACGGGCGATGCGCCACGTCTGGGTGAGGCCGCACGCGAGCGCCTAAAAGCGATGGCCGAGACGAACGATGGCTTTGAAATCGCCCGGCGCGACCTGGAGATTCGCGGGCCGGGCGAATTTTTGGGCGCGCGCCAGTCCGGCGACCAGATGCTGCGCTTTGCCGACTTGGCAGAGGACACGGCACTGCTGGAATGGGCGCGGCAAGAAGCGCCTCTGCTGCTGGAGCGCCACCCGGCGCTGGCCGCCAAGCATGTGCAGCGCTGGCTGGGCAGCAAGGCCGAATTCCTGAAGGCCTGAGGGTCGCTGCAGCCCTGCGCAGATAATGCGCGCATGACGCTGACCGAACTCAAATACATCGTAGCCGTGGCCCGCGAACGCCACTTTGGCAAAGCCGCCGACGCCTGTTTTGTGTCGCAGCCCACGCTATCGGTCGCAGTCAAGAAATTGGAAGAAGAGCTGGACGTCAAGCTGTTCGAGCGCAGCGCGAACGAGGTCAACGTCACGCCGCTGGGCGAAGAAATCGTGCGCCAGGCGCAAAGCGTGCTGGAGCAGGCAGCGCACATCAAAGACATCGCCAAGCGCGGCAAAGACCCGCTGGCCGGCGCGCTCAAGCTGGGTGTGATTTACACCATCGCGCCTTATTTGCTACCCGACTTGGTGCGCCAGGTCATTACCCGCACGCCGCAAATGCCGCTCATGCTGCAAGAAAACTTCACCGTCAAATTGCTGGAGATGCTGCGTACCGGCGAAATCGATTGCGCCATCTTGGCCGAGCCCTTCCCCGAAGCCGGACTGGCGATTGCGCCCTTGTACGACGAGCCTTTTTTTGCGGCCGTACCCAGCAGCCACCCGCTGGCCAAACAAAGCCATGTGACGGCGCAGGAACTGAAAAACGAAACCATGCTGCTGCTGGGCAACGGCCATTGCTTTCGCGACCATGTGCTGGAAGTCTGCCCCGAGTTCGCGCGCTTTTCCAGCGACACCGAGGGCATACGCAAAAGCTTTGAAGGCTCGTCGCTGGAGACCATCCAACACATGGTGGCCGCCGGTATGGGCATCACCCTGGTGCCGCGCCTGAGCGTACCCGCGCAGGCCCTGCAAGCGCCCAAGCGGCGCGATGCCAAATTGTTTGTCAAATACCTGCCGGTGCAAGACGGCAAAGGCATCGCCCCTCCCACCCGCCGCGTGGTGCTGGCTTGGCGGCGCAGCTTCACCCGCTACGAAGCCATCGCAGCCCTGCGCAACGCCGTCTATGCCTGCGAACTGCCGGGTGTGACGCGGCTGTCCTAAGGCGCCGTGCCGCCGCAATTGCTCTCTCCATGCAAAGCACCGAGCGCATGTCCGAGCGCCCCTTTTGGCGTAAACGGCTAGCCCTTTATCTAGACCTCATCCGCTGGAACCGCCCTGCCGGTTGGCTGCTGCTCTTGTGGCCCACGCTCAGCGCATTGTGGTTGGCGGCTGGCGGCTTTCCGGGTTGGCATTTGCTGCTGGTGTTTACGCTAGGCACCGTGCTGATGCGCAGCGCTGGGTGCTGCATCAATGACGTGGCCGACCGCGAGTTTGACCGCCATGTGCGCCGTACCGCACAACGGCCGGTGACGAGTGGGCGCTTGCCAGTGCGCGAAGCGCTGGCCGTCGGCACGGTGCTGGCCTTGCTGGCTTTTGGTCTGGTGTTGACCACCAACACCGCCACTATTTATTTGTCTTTTGCGGCGCTAGCGGTCGCGCTGGCCTATCCGTATGCCAAGCGCATGTTGTCTATGCCGCAGGCGGTGCTGGGGGTGGCGTTTAGTTTTGGCATCCCCATGGCCTATAGCGCGGTCCAGGGCATGGTGCCCTGGACGGCGGCGCTGCTGCTGGTGGGCAATTTGTTTTGGGTGCTGGCCTACGACACCGAATACGCCATGGTGGACCGTGACGATGATTTGCACATCGGCATCCGCACCTCGGCCATCACCTTAGGAAGCTGGGACGTGGCGGCGGTCATGGTTTTTTATGCCGCTTACCTTGGCATTTGGAGCTTTTTACTGGCGCAGACGCTGGTCTATCCCGCATGGGTAGCAGGCCTGGCGGCAGCGGCTGCGCAAGCGCTGTGGCATTACCGGCTGATACGCCAGCGCGAGCGCGAGGGCTGCTTTACCGCCTTTGGGCAAAACCATTGGCTGGGCTTTGCGGTGTTTGTGGGCATTGCGCTGAGTCTGCCGTGGTAGCGCGCATTTGCATTGCAGCGCTGCGCACACTTTCAAACTGTACGGCGGCCGCAGACGCGGGACGGGGGACAGCGCCCACCAAAGCACCTACACGCCAAAGATGCGCGCCAGGCGCACCCCCACACCTTGTATCCACGGCGCAACATAACGCAAGCGCGGGCGTTTGGCTTCGCACGCTTTCACGATGGCGGCGACCACGGAGTCGGTACTTTTGGCTTCTAAAAAATGGAAGGTCCGGTCTTCTTCGGCCCGGATTTTTTCTCTTTGGGCGTGGAAGTAAGAGTCCGGGCCCATCCAGGTGTATTTGCTGGCGGTCATGCTTTGGTTAAAGCCGGTGTGGATCGCACCGGGCTCGACCACGCACACGGCAATGCCTTTACCGAGCTGATCCATCTCGGCGCGCAATCCCGCTGCCGCTGCCGATAGCGCAAACTTGGTCATGGAATACGGCATCACAAACGGCAGTGGCACGCGCCCGGCGATCGAGCTGATAAACACCACGGAGCCACGCTGGCGCGCAATCATGCGGCGCAGCGCTACCTGCGTGAGCGCCAGGGTGGAAAACACGTTCACTTCAAACAAGCGCCGAACCCGGTTCATGTCCACCTCGGCCAATGAGCCCGATTCGCCCAATGCGGCGTTGTTGACCAAGACATCGATATCGCGCCCCGCGATCAGCGCGCGGTCGTTCGCATCGGTGATGTCCAGCTTGCAAACTTCCATGGACACGCCGCGCGCGCTGCATTCCTGACGCAAGGCCTGCGCCTGTTCTTCATTCAAGGTGGTTGCCAGCAGCTGGTGGCCGCGCGCGGCCAGAGCGAAAGCGGCGTCATGACCGATGCCGGACCCGGCGCCGGTGATCAAAATGATTTTGCCCATGGATTGGACTTTCTAAAAAAAGAGCGGCGCAAGCCTATGCCTGCGCCGCTGCTATCGAGGGACCTGAGGACAAGCGTCGCCAGGAAAAACCGGCCAAGCTGCCGGTGCGAAAAATTTCACCCTACTTATTTGGCCTTCAGGCACTCGCTCATGAATTTCTTGCGCTCGTCGCCTTTGAGGTCTTTGGTCTTGGCTTCGGCATTGCAAGTTTTCATTTTGTTTTGCTGCGGGGTGCCCGCTTCGGAGGCAGCAGGCGCTGGGGGCTTGGCGCTCAAGCACTCGCTCATGAATTTCTTGCGCTCGTCACCTTTGAGGTCTTTGGTTTTGGCTTCGGCATTACAAGTGCCCATTTTGTTTTGCTGTTCGGTCGCTGCCGATGCGCCGCCGGCGATCAAAGCCATGCTCAGCGTGAGCGCCGTAAATACCAATTTCATACAAATCTCCATGTAGTGAATCAATGAACCGCCGGTGCGGCGCCAGCCCTAGGTGCCGCAGTCGCCAGCATACAACGGCTGTGCGACACCAACGATACATCGGCCGCTTGCGCAGCGGCTTTTCTTGATGCAACACAAGTAGGTAGCGGCCAATAGCTCTGTCCTACCCTGCAACTAGGGCCACCGCCTAAAATCACCATCATGCCCTCCGTCAAAACCGAACTTCTGGCAGCGCTGGCCGCTTCGCTGGAAACCCTGCTCCCCGGCGCAGGCAGCCAAGCAGCCCTGGAATCGCCCAAAGTGGCCGCCCACGGCGACTTCGCCAGCACTGCCGCCATGCAATTGGCCAAACCCCTCAAAAGCAATCCCCGCCAGGTCGCCGAGCAATTGCGCAGCCTGCTGCTGGCGCAAGCGGCCTTTGTGCAATGGGTGCAAGACATTGACATTGCCGGGCCGGGCTTCATCAACCTACGCTTACGCCCAGAGGCCAAGCAGCAAGTGGTGCGCGAAATTTTGCAGGCCACCACCCACTTTGGCAAGCAAGCGCCCAACAGTCAGCGCGTGCTGGTCGAATTTGTATCCGCCAACCCGACCGGCCCTTTGCATGTAGGCCATGGCCGCCAGGCGGCGCTGGGCGATGCGATTTGCAATTTGCTGCACACCCAGGGCTGGGACGTGTACCGCGAGTTTTATTACAACGACGCTGGGGTGCAAATCAACACCCTGGCCACCAGCACCCAATTGCGCGCACGCGGCATGCGTCCCGGCGATGCCGGCTGGCCCACCGACCCGGAGGACCCGGCCAGCAAAGCTTTTTATAACGGCGACTACATCGCCGACATTGCCGAGGACTTTAAAGCAGGCAAGACCGTAGTCTCGGACGACCGGCAATTTACCGCCAGCGGCGATATCGAGGACCTGGACAACATCCGCGCATTTGCCGTGGCCTATTTGCGCCGCGAACAAGACCTGGACCTCAAAGCCTTTTCCCTGCACTTTGACAACTACTACCTGGAAAGTAGCTTGTACAGCAGCGGGCGCGTCGCGGCTACGGTAGAAAAATTGCAGGCCGCCGGTAAGACTTATGAGCAAGACGGCGCCTTGTGGCTGCGCTCCACCGACTACGGCGACGACAAAGACCGCGTCATGCAAAAGCGCGACGGCAGCTACACCTATTTCGTGCCGGACGTGGCCTACCACATCGCCAAATGGGAGCGCGGATTTAGCAAAGTCGTCAACATCCAGGGCACCGACCACCATGGCACGATTGCCCGGGTGCGCGCCGGATTGCAGGCGGCTGGCGTGGGCATCCCGCAGGGCTACCCGGACTATGTGCTGCACACCATGGTGCGCGTGGTGCGTGGCGGCGAGGAAGTCAAAATTTCCAAACGTGCGGGTAGTTACGTCACCTTGCGCGACCTGATTGAATGGACCAGCGCCGATGCGGTGCGCTTTTTCCTGCTCAGCCGCAAGCCGGACACCGAATACACCTTCGATGTGGACTTGGCAGTGGCCAAGAACAATGACAACCCGGTGTATTACGTGCAGTACGCGCATGCACGCATTTGCTCGGTGCTGGTGGCCTGGGGCGGCGACAGCGCGCAACTGGCCCGCGCTGACCTGGGCCCGCTGACCAGCCCCCAAGCGCAGGCGCTCATGCTGCTGCTGGCCAAATACCCCGATATGCTGCGCGCCGCCGCGCAAGACTTTGCGCCGCACGACGTGACTTTTTACCTGCGCGAACTGGCCGCCTGCTACCACAGCTATTACGATGCCGAGCGCATTTTGGTGGACGAAGAACCGGTGCGCCTGGCGCGCCTGGCCCTGGTGGCCGCCACTGCGCAGGTATTGCACAATGGCTTGGCCGTGCTGGGGGTAAGCGCACCGCGCAAAATGTAGTTATTCAAGGCAACAAGATATGCAAAAACAACGCGGCGGAACCTTTTTGGGTTTTGTATTGGGACTGGTGGTTGGCCTGGGCATCGCCTTTGGCGTGGCGCTCTACGTCACCAAAGTACCCCTGCCCTTCATGAACAAGGGGCAAACCCGCAGCGCTGACCAAAACGATGCCGAAACCAAAAAGAACAAGGATTGGGACCCGAATGCCTTGATCGCCGGCAAACCGGCAAGCAAAGCATCCGCTACTGCGGATGTGGCCAGCGGCGGCCTACCACCCGCGCCGCTACCAGCCGCCACGCCTGCGCCGGCGGCCATCACACCGCCCGTGCCCGCTGCTGCCGCCGACCCGATCGGCGCGCTGGCCAACGCCAAAGCCGGCCCTGCGGCCGCTGCGCCCAGTGGCCAAACCAGTTATTACGTCCAAGTTGGCGCATTCCGTTCAGCAGACGATGCGCAAGGCCAGCGCGCCAAACTTTCCCTGACCGGGGTGGAAGCCGCAGTGACCGAGCGCGAACAAGGCGGTCGCCCGATTTACCGGGTGCGCGTGGGTCCATTTGAAAAGATTGAAGAAGCAGAACGTGCCAAAGAGAAATTAGACAAATCCGGCACGGACACGGTGCTGGTCAAAGTGCAGCGCTAGTACGCGGCTGTGCCACCACAGGCCCTATTTTTTCGGAGTATGTATGACACCCACGCGGCGTAATTTCGGACACCAAGCCCTGGCGGGTCTGCTGGCCTTGCAGGCACCGGCCATCGCCCTGGCCCAATTCAAAAAACCGGTGGCAGGCACCGACTACCAGGTACTCGATGCGCGTGCGCCGGTGGAAGCACCGGCGGGAAAAATCGAGGTGGTGGAATTCTTCTGGTACAGCTGCCCGCACTGCAATGCGTTCGAACCCACGCTGTCCGATTGGGTCAAAAAACTTCCTAAAGACGTGGCCTTTCGCCGCGTGCCGGTGGCCTTTAACGACACCTTTGTGCCCCAGCAAAGACTGTTTTACACCCTGGAATCTCTGGGCTTGCTGGACAAGTTGCACGCCAAAGTGTTTGCCGCCATCCACGTCGAAAAGCTTAATTTGGCCAAGGCCGAAGCGATTGTCGAATGGGCTGGCAAAAACGGGGTCGACCAAGCCAAGTTCGTGAAGGAGTACAACTCCTTTGGCGTGGTGACCAAAGCGCAAAAAGGCTCACAATTACAGAACGCCTACAAAGTCGAAGGTGTGCCTGCCTTAGGTGTAGGCGGTCAGTTTTATACCGACGGCAGCATGGCGCGCAGCATGGAGCGGGCCCTGCTGGTCGTGCAGTCGCTGGTAGACGATTTGCGCGCCAAACGCGCCTGAGCCCCGTCCCGGCCCGGCACCGAGCGGCCCACATTCTTGCGCGGGGTATGGCTCGGTCTTGTTTTTCGTAAAAAGCGGTGGATAGAATGCACGAATAATGCTTTCAGCAATTTTCGTGCCTTTATGAAAACCCTTGCAATCCTCTGTGTCACGCTAGCCTGTGGGCTGCTGCAATGCGCCTGGGCGGAAAAAGCCGATCGCAACAAGCCCATGCAGATTGAATCCGACAGCATGCGCTATGAAGACGCACAACAAACCACGGTGTTTACCGGCAAGGTGGTAGCGACCAAAGGCAGCATCGTAATCCGTGGCGCCAAGGTCGAAGTGCGCCAAGACGCCCAGGGCAACCAGTACGGAACTGTCACCGGCACAAGCAAAGAGCGCGCTTTTTTCCGGCAAAAACGCGAAGGCGTCGACGAATATATCGAAGGCGAAGCCGAGACCCTGATGTACAACGGCAAAACCGACACCGTACGCTTTGAAAACAATGCAGTGATGCGCCGCTTTCGCGGCAGCACCTTGGCCGATGAGGTCACAGGCGCTGTCATCACCTACGAAAACAGCACCGAAAAATTCTCGGTCGACGGTAATGCGGCGGGCGCCGCAGGTGCAGGCCGGGTGCGCGCGGTCATCACACCCAAACCGGACAACACCAGCCCGGCTTTACCGGCCGGTAAAAGCCCATGAAATCCGATAGCGCTTCCGTGCTGCAAATGGGCGCCCCGGCGACCCCAGCGGGGCAGGTGCATAACACGACCATCGGGGTGCTAGAAGCGGCACACCTGCAAAAGTCCTATGGCGTGCGCAAAGTGGTGCAAGACGTATCCATGTCGCTGCGTACCGGGGAAGTGGTCGGCTTGCTAGGCCCCAATGGTGCGGGCAAGACCACGTCTTTTTACATGATCGTCGGCCTGCTGCGTGCCAGCGCCGGCAGCATCACCATTGACGGCCAACCGATCGAGCACATGCCCATTCATCGACGCGCGCGCTTGGGCCTGGGCTATTTGCCGCAAGAACCCTCCATATTTCGCAAGCTCAACGTCGAGGACAACGTGCGCGCGGTGCTGGAGTTGCAGCGCGACACCCAGGGCAAGGCCTTCTCCAGGGCCGACATCGAATCACGCCTGACCGCTTTATTGCAGGACTTACGGGTCGAACATTTGCGCATGTCGCCTGCGCTGGCCCTCTCGGGTGGCGAGCGCCGCCGCGTCGAAATCGCTAGGGCGCTGGCGACGCAGCCGCGCTTTATCTTGCTGGACGAACCCTTTGCTGGTATCGACCCAATTGCGGTTATCGAGATTCAGCGCATTATCAATTTCCTCAAAAGCCGCAATATCGGTGTGCTGATCACCGACCATAACGTGCGCGAGACCCTGGGTATTTGCGACCACGCCTACATCATCAACGAGGGCCGGGTACTGGCCCAGGGCCTGCCGTCCGAGATAGTCGAGAACGCCGATGTGCGTCGCGTCTATCTGGGCGAGAACTTCCGGATGTGAGGCCATGAAACAAGGCCTGTCGCTCCGCGTCTCGCAGCACCTGGCGCTCACGCCCCAGTTGCAGCAGTCGATCCGCCTGTTGCAGCTATCGACGCTGGAGTTGTCGCAGGAAATCGAGCAAATGCTCGAAGCCAATCCTTTTCTGGAAATGGACCACGAAGCCGCCGAGCGCGAGCAATACGGCCTGGAACAAGCCGACGCCCTCGTCAGCCAGGGCGACCGACTAAGCGAGGCGCCCACGCCTACCGTCAGTGACTACAGCAGCACGGTCGCCAGCGACAGCACACGCGACGAAGAGGCTACGCCACTGTCAGCCGAGCCGGGCGGTGATGACGCCATTAGCTGGGAAGGCGATGGCACCACCGAAACCACGCCGGACGACGGCGAATGGGGCGGCGATGCTAAGCCCAAGTCCAACAACCTGGGCGAGGACGAGGAAAAAGACGCCACCGAACTGGCACGGATCCAAGAGTCCTTGCAAGCGCATTTGCACCGCCAAGCGCTGCGCTTACGCCTGAGCGACAGCGACCAAGCGGCGCTGCGCTTTTTGATCGAATCGCTCAACGACGACGGCTACCTGGAAGACACCTTAGAAAGCCTGGCCCAGGGCCTGGCGGGCGACGACTACGAGCAAGTAGAAGACCTGGTGCACCACTTCACCGTGGCGCTGGGCCTGCTGCACAGCCTGGACCCGGTAGGCGTGGGCGCGCGCGATTTGGGCGAATGCCTGCGCTTGCAGATCAACGCCCTGCTGGCCAGTTGCCGCGCCGAACTCGACGAAGAAGACTACCCGGTGGACCCGGCCGATGACGACGAGCAAACCGCTACCTTGCGCCACCGCATGGAGGTGCTGGAAGTTGCGCTGCGCATTTGCCAGCAACCCTTGGACTTGCTGGCGCGGCGCGACATCAAACGCCTGGTACAAAACGGCGTGGGCAGCGACAGCTTGGTGCGCGAGGCGATTGCGCTGATCGCGCGCCTGGAGCCCAAGCCGGGGCGGCGTTTTGTCGACGTGGAACGCAACATCATCGTGCCCGATGTGCTGGTCACAGCCATCCACAAAGAAGGCATGACGCCGCGCTTTCGGGTGCAACTCAACCCCGAGGTGATGCCGCGCTTGCGGGTGCACGATATTTACGCCAACGTACTGCGCAACCACAAAGCCAGCTCCAGCCACGCCGGCTTGCAACAGCGCTTGCAAGAAGCGCGCTGGTTTATCAAAAACATCCAGCAGCGTTTTGACACCATCTTGCGCGTCAGCACTGCGGTGGTGGAGCGCCAAAAAAACTTCTTTACCCATGGCGAATTGGCGATGCGCCCGCTGGTGCTGCGCGAGATTGCCGAAGAGCTGGGCTTGCATGAGTCCACCATCAGCCGCGTGACCACCGCCAAGTACATGGCCACGCCGTACGGCACCTTTGAGCTGAAATATTTTTTCGGCTCCGGGCTGGATACCGAATCCGGCGGCAGCGCCTCCAGCACGGCGGTGCGCGCCATCATCAAGCAATTTATCCAGGCCGAAAACCCCAAGAAACCGCTCAGTGACAACCAGTTGTCCGAGATGCTGAAAGAGCAAGGCATTGAATGCGCACGCCGCACGGTGGCCAAGTACCGCGAAGGCCTGAAGATCGCGCCGGCCAGCTTGCGCAAAGCGCTGTGAGCGCTCCCCACGACGCACGCCACAAAGCGCCCCGGCGCAGCACTACGCAATGAACCAGTTACAGATTTTTTTACCCTGCGCCGCCGGCGTGGAAGACTACTTGTGTGGCGAGGTGCAAACGATTACCGACTTGCCCGCGCAGTCGATTCAACGCTGGCGCGGCGGTGTGATGCTGCAAGGCTCGTGGCGGGCGGTTTTGTCGCTCAATCTGCATTGCCGCCTGGCGCAACGCGTGATGGTGCAACTTTCGCACACCGACTACCGCAGCGAACAAGATTTGTACCGCGCCGCCGCTGCCGTAGCCTGGGAAATTTGGTTTACACCCAAGCAAAGCATCAAAGTAGAGGTGACGGCGCAGCACAGCCCGCTGACTTCGCTGAACTTTGCAGCCCTCAAAATCAAAGATGCGGTGTGCGACCGCTTTCGCGACAAAGCCCATGGCGTGCGCCCGGACGTGAACACCCGCTGGCCCGATGTGCGCATCTTCGCGCACCTGACCACCGACCAATGCGCGCTGTATATCGACACCTCGGGCGAAGCGCTGTTCAAACGCGGCTGGCGCGAAGACACGGGCGATGCGCCCCTCAAAGAAACCCTGGCTGCCGCCATGATTGCCGCCAGCGGCTGGGCCGATGGCGATGCCGATTTGCTGCCCTTGTACGACCCCTGCTGCGGCAGCGGCACGGTGACGATTGAAGCGGCGCAAATCGCCTGCAATATTCCGCCCGGCCTGTTGCGCCAGTTTGCGTTTGAAAAATACCTGCCCTTTCAGGCCCATGTGTGGGAGGCCATCCGCGAGGAGGCCAAAGCCCGCATCATCCACCCCGAGCCCGGCGACGCGCCCCTGATTTACGGCAGCGATGTGTCGCACCGCATGGTTGATTTTGCCGAGCGTAACGCCCAGCGCGCCGGTGTGGCCGGGGTCATCAGCTTTCGCGGCGGCGATGCTTTGCAGCGCATGCCGCCCATCGAAGGCGGCGGCATGATGCTGCTCAACCCGCCCTATGGCGAGCGCATTGAAGTAGGCGGCGTGGCCGGCGAAGGCGCGCGCTTTAGCGCCCGCGAGGTGGCGCAGACCGAAGAAGGCGGCGCGTTTTTTAACCAGCTAGCCAGCCACTGGAAAAAGCACTTCAGCGGCTGGAGCGCCTGGGTGCTGACGCCGGACCTGAAACTGCCAGGCAAGATGCGCCTGAAAGAATCGCGCCGCGTCCCGCTGTGGAACGGGCCTATTGAATGCCGATTGTTCAAGTTTGATCTGGTGGCTGGGCGCATGGACAAAACTAAAGCGCAAGCTGTGGCGACTCCGGGCCAAGCGCAAAGCAAAATCTGACACGGCGCTGCACTATTGCATGGCAACACACCTAAGGAAACTCTGCATAAGTGCAAATCCGTCATTGCGAGCGCAGCGAAGCAATCCATTTTGGTTTGCCAATCAAGCACTTATGGATCGCCGCGTCGCTGCGCTCCTCGCGATGACGGACCTGTGCAGACCTTCCCTAAGCGCTTCAGGGGAAAGCGCGAAAACAGAAACCTTTGCTTCAGCGGCGACCCGCGCCGACACCGCGCAGCGCCCGCTGTGGGTGCTGGACACCAACATCGTGCTCGACGTATTTCTCTTCGCCAACCCCGCCGCCCAGCCGCTGCGCGAGGCCCTGGCGCAAGCGCACGTCCGCTGGATCAGTACCGAGCCCATGCGCGAGGAACTGGCCCGCGTGCTGGGCTACCCGCATATCGCCAAGCGCATGGATTTTTACCAGCGCAGCTTTGAGGACTTGCTGCGCGACTACGACACGCACAGCCACCAAGTTGAAGTAGCTGCACGCGCCCCGCTGCGCTGCAAAGATCCGGACGACCAGCGTTTTATCGACCTGGCGCTGGCGCATAAAGCGGGCTTGCTAAGCAAAGACCATGCGGTTTTGTGTATGGCCAAGCGTTTGCGGGCGCTGGGGGTGCCGTATGTCGGCACCGTATTGACGTAAGCCTGCGCGCTACGGTTTGAGCAAAGTCGCGCTGTCTGGGCTTGAAGCGACGCGGAGCACGCGCCGCGAAGCGCCAAGCCATGGCCGCGTGCCTATATCGAGCAATCAGTTAAACGGAAGCGTCACGGAACGCTCTCAGAACTGTGTTGATCCGCGTCTGATACCCAGCCCCCTGCGCCTTGAACCATTCCAGTACATCTTGAACCACGCGCAGCGAAATGGACGCCTTAGCAGGTAAGGGCTTCAAGCCCTTGCGCACCATGCCGCGCACAATGTGCTTTACGTCAGCCTCGGGGTGTTCTAGCGTCGGCTTCACATCGGCAGCGTCGGACTTCAGTCGTGCCCAATCAGTTTTGGATTTCATCGAAGTAGGTTTGCGACTCGCGCTTGCTTGCTTTTCAGAACGAGATGATGCGGATTTCATACTCACTCTCTGTATGTACGACTGAAACAGGTATGCCAGCGAGCAAGCCAAGGGTTTCAAAGCGTTGTTCGCCTAGGAAGAGCGGTCATCTTCAAAGGTAAACGTATCGTGAGATCAAATTGACTTTCCCAGCCTGTGCGCAAAGTCCCCGCCTTGCGGCTATAGCGTCCCCCGACCCCGTATCTCCCCCACCAACTTCGGGCTGGCAATGTCCTCCAGCACCCGGAACGCGCCCGCCAGTTGGTTTACCAGCAAGTCGCTGGCCCCGTGTGCCGCGAACGTGGTTTTCCATTGCCGCACTTCGCCCCACACGCGTCGGATGATCTCCAAAGCCCGTGCGCGCGACGGCGTGAACGCCGCGAAGCGGCTGAGCGCGTTGTCCAGGGTGGCGAGCTTGCCTTGGTCGCCCACCTCCAGATGAAGCATGCGCTCGTGGGCCACGCCGGGGCGGGGCACCACGTCGTAGAGCGGGCTTAGTTGCCAGCCGCCGAGCTGTGAGGGGGCTTCGCTCAGGCGCGGGTCGCGCACAAAGGCGTGGTTGCGCAGGTGGTCGTCGTCGTTGCTGACGAAGATGTTGAACACCAGGCGGGCCCACAGCTCTTGGGCGTCGGCCTGGATGCGCGATGGGTGAACGTATTGGCGAATCGCGTGCGCCAGGTCGTGGTAGCCCTTGTTGCGCGACTCCCACTCGGAACAGGCGACCAGGGTGAGCCCGCTGACATAGGGCAATCGCCCCTCGGTCAGTCCAGGGCCGGGCCGGGTGTCGTGCAGGGCGGTGGTGGCCTCAGGCAGCTCGCCCGGCGCAGCCCAGTAGCGGTCAAAGCGGCGGATCAGCATGACCGGGCGCTGGCCGATCTTGATGTAGCGCACTTCGGGCACGGTGAGTCCGCAGCGGCGTGCCAATTCCAGCGTGCAGCTTTCGGCCAGGGCCACGTCAAAAGCATCGCCATGGGCCGGAAACTTGGCCAACCACAGAGCGCCCTGCTCGTCGCGCACGGACGCTTTGGGGCGCGCGCCACCGGCAGAAGGCCCGGCACCCAAAAAGGGTTCCAGTTGGGCGGGCACAGGAAGGCCTTGCTCCACAGCTTGGGCAGCCTGCATCAGATAGGGCAGGGAATGCAGGTCGCTGGCCGAAGGTGAATCGGGGCTGGTGATGGACGTGCGAACGTCGAGTGCGCCCACGCGGTCACCCCCTGCGGCCAGCAAGTAATCGGCCTCGGACAGGCTGTTGGCCGGGACCTTGCGGCGGGCCTCGATCACCCTGCGCCCCCAGGCGTCGGGAGCGGCGTCGCGAATGCCACCAAACTCGCCCAGTCCATTGAGCGGAAACAGCGCCTGACCGCGCAGGGCGTCCCGGTTGCCCAGGCCCAGGCTGACCGGGTCCACCTCGATGGCGGCAAGGCGCTTGAGGTAGCCCAGGCCATACGCAAAGCGCGACGCGAGTTCGCGGTTTTGCGGGTTGACGCCTACGGTCTCCGAGAGGGTCAGCAACCCAGCCGGAACAAACCGCCCTTCGGCCTGGCCGGGCAGCCAGGCAAATACCGCCAGTTCGTCTTGGGTGGCGGCCATCAGAAATCCAGCTTGTTGAGTTCGGCCTGGCTCAAGGCGCGCACCCGCTGTGTGCGCTCACGGGCGGCGAGCGCGGTGAGCGAGGGGTCTGTTTCTTGCAGCAGGTTCAGCAGAGGCAGCCCAGGCGCGATGGCCTCTAGGTAGCGCAGGATTTGCGCCAGCGTGCGGCCAGGGTCGCCTTGCTCAATGAGGATGGCGGTGGATCGCGATAGGCCCGCCCGCGCAGCGGCATCGGCCTGGCGCCACTTGCGGGCCATGCGCAGGCGTGCCAGCTTTTCGCCCAAGGCTCGGGATTCCTGTAAACGGGCAGGGGTCAAAAGTGATGTTTCGTTTCTTTTCACGCTTTAGTGTCTGTAATTACAGACTTTAACGATTATTTGACTGTGATTAACGACATTTTAGATGTGCAAGCGTCTGACTGCAAGTCTTTGGCAAGTTCTGATTTTTTTCTTTGGGTTGAACCCTCGCGTTGGATATGTTGGCGAATACGCGCCTAGTCTTGTGGCTCAGCCATCAAGTCGGCGTCGGACTTCAGTCGCGCCCAATCGGTTTTGGATTTCATCGTTGTTAATTTGCGACTCGTGCTTGCTGGTTTCCTCTGCTTCGAATTGGCCGACTTGGGTCGCCCAGCCTTTTTGAAGACGGCTCGGACGAACATTTTGTCCGCCGACTCGGGGATTTCCTCGTACTCGGCGGCTTGGATGACATGCGCGTCCTGTGCTTTATTAGCGCACCCATCGACGACAAGTTGCCGCCAATGCGTCCCACCAAAATGGATCGCCACGTCGCTTCGCTCCTCGCGATGACGCAGATTTGGAAACCTGTTTTTGCGTTAAAAGCGCAGTTTTTCGTCAAGCGCCAATGCCAGTGCCGTTCAGCGCTTCCGCCCCAAGCAATAAGCCACCACAGCATTCGCATGCCCATGCCCCATGCCATGCTCAGCCTTGAGCCAATTCACAATTTCCATGTGCTTGGCGCCGCTGCGCGTCTCCACCAGCGCAAACCAGTAGGCCATGGGTTGGCCGTATTTCTTTTCGATGGAGGGGAAGTAAGAAGCAGGCCCTTGGACCTTGGGTACGTTTGCCATGGTGCGCCTTAGCCGGGAATGTTCGGCTCCACCAGGTTGGCCAGTTGTGCCAGCGATTCTTGCCAGCCCAGGTAGCACATTTCTAGTGGAATAGCCTCAGGAATGCCGCTTTGGGTGATGTTGATTTCGGTGCCGCAGATGACGGCTTGCAGCGTCACCGTTACTTCCAGCGTGCCGGGTAAATCCGGATCTTCAAAGCGGTCGGTGTAGCGCAGGCGTTCGCCGGGCACCAGTTCCAGGTATTCGCCGCCAAAGGAATGCGCGCCGCCGGTGCTGAAGTTGTGAAAGGACATGCGAAACGTGCCGCCCACGCGTGCATCCATGTGGTGCACGGTGCAGCTAAAGCCGTAGGGCGGTATCCATTTGGCCATGGCCGTGGGCTCGATGAAAGCGCGATACACCTTGTCGGGTGTAGCGCGCAGGACGCGATGCAAATGAACGCTGCGGTCGGTCACGATGCGCGGGGCTTAAAACGGAATATCGTCGTCCATGTCGTCAAAGCCGCTGGCCGGGCGCGCGGCGGGCGCGGTGCGGGCCGGGGCCGGTGCGGAGGGTCGCGCTGCCGGGGCGGCGCGGCGCTGGCTGCCGTCATCGCCTTCGCCAGGGCCACCCATGCCTTCGCGGCCACCGAGCAGCTGCAGTTCGGTGGCGATGATGTCCACGGTGTTTTTCTCAACGCCAGCCTGGTCGGTGTATTTGCCGTATTTCAGGCGGCCTTCAATGTAGGCGGGGCGGCCTTTTTTCAGGTATTCCCCGGCGATTTCTGCCAGGCGGTCGTAAAAAGTGACGCGGTGCCACTGGGTGTCTTCTATCGACTCGCCGGTGTTTTTGTCTTTGCGGCGGCTGCTGGTGGCGATACTGACATTGGCCACGGCCTGGCCAGAGGGTAGGTAACGGATTTCGGGGTCGCGGCCGCAGTTGCCGACGAGGATGACTTTATTGACGGATGCCATGGGTTTTCTCCAAGATAGTGGGCCATTATCCCGCCTTTGAAATGCGCTGGCGATGCGGGAAAGTGCTTAGGCCGCTAGCGGACACCCCCAAGGGCGAAGCTGGGGCCGCGGCGCCCGCCAATCGCCGCTTGGCGATAATGCGCGGTTTGGCTGGGCGCACGCGTTTTGAACACTCCACACACTCCGATCAACTTGGCTGCCGAACTGGGCGAGGAGGCCGGCACCTATCTGGGGCGCAGTTTGCGTCAACCCAGCATCAGCATTCGGGGGGCACGCACCCACAATCTGAAAAACATTGATCTGGACATTCCGCGCAACCAGTTGGTGGTGATTACCGGCTTGTCCGGCTCCGGCAAGTCCAGCCTGGCTTTTGACACGCTCTACGCCGAAGGCCAGCGCCGCTATGTGGAAAGCCTGTCCACCTACGCGCGGCAGTTTTTGCAGCTGATGGACAAGCCCGATGTGGACATGATCGAGGGCCTGTCGCCCGCCATCTCC
>CANFVA010000039.1 GCA_947450255.1 Comamonadaceae bacterium | reverse complement strand
CTCAGCGCCTTTGACGTGATCATGGGCGAGCCCATTCCCGGCAAGGGCGCTTTGCTTACGCAAATGGCTTTGTTCTGGTTTGAGAAATTCGGCCCCCAAGGCTTGAACATTTGCCCCATCCACCTGACTGGCCAAGCGCCTGAAAGCGTAGTCGCGCCGGACGAAGTGGCGCAAGTGCAAGGCCGCAGCATGTTGGTGAAGCGGCTCAAGCCCTTGCCGGTCGAGGCGGTGGTGCGCGGCTACCTGGCCGGCAGTGGATGGAAGGAATACCAAGCCAATGGTGCGGTCTGCGGCGTCGCTCTGCCGCTGGGTTTGCGCAACGCCTCGCGCCTGCCCACACCGATTTACACACCGGCGGCCAAAGCCGCGGTAGGCGAGCATGACGAGAACATCACTTTTGCGCAAACCGTAGACATCATCGGCGTGGACCTGGCCACCCGCATTCGCGACATCAGCATCGCGCTGTACGAAGCGGCAGCGGCTTTTGCATTAACCAAGGGCATCATCATCGCCGACACCAAGTTTGAATTTGGCCTGGACGCGGCGGGCACACTGACGCTGATGGACGAGGTGCTAACGCCCGATTCCTCGCGCTACTGGCCGCTGGAGAGTTACGCCGAGGGCAGCAACCCGCCGAGCTACGACAAACAGTTTGTACGCGACTGGCTGGAGGTTGCACAAGTCGACGGCAAGCCCTGGAGTAAAACCCCGCCTGCACCGCGCGTGCCGGACGCGGTGATTGCACAAACTGCGGCGAAATACCAAGAGGCTTTGCAGCGCTTGACCAACTAATGCGCGCCCAACTTAGGTTGGCTGCGCACCCTGCCACCTTTAGTTGAGCGCCATGCTCAACTTGCGCCGGTAGGTGGCGACCATTTGCGCTTGCGGATCGGTCTCGGCGACGACTTTGCCGGCGATTTCGATACCGCCGGCGGTTTTGCCCGTATCTTGGGCTGCGCCTTTGGGTTTGGGCGGCGTGAGCAGTTCCAAAATCGCGACAAAGGTTTTGCGCGGCACGGCGTCTGCCCAGGCTTTGTCGCGCATGATGATTTCCAGCAGCTCGTCCATCGCGACCGTCCACTGGCCTTCCACCATCAAGACGCGGGCTTTGGCCAGGCGAGTATCGAAGTCGCGTTTGTTGGCGGCGATGACCTCGTCAAACTGGGCTAGCTCCCAGTTGCCACGCGGATCGGTATTCACAAATTCAATGGCGCTCAAGAAATGGTGCAAAGCGTCAAAGCGGATTTGGCGCGGGATGGCGGCCAGGGCCGGGGCCAGCGCGGCTTTGGCTTCTTCCAGGGCATTGTGGTGAATCAGCAGCTTGACCAGTTCGTGGCGGGCGTCGTCATTGGCCGGGTCGGCAGCCAGGGTTTCTTGCAATTTGTGCAGCGCCGCTTCCACATCACCCGCGGCCAAAAGCGCTTGCGCGTCTTCGGCGTCGGTGAGCGAGGCGCCTGCGGGCGGCAGGTGTTTGTCTAAAAAGGCTTTGATTTGGCTCTCGGGCACCGCGCCCATAAAGCCATCCACCGGTTTGCCGCCGACCATGAGCACGCAGGTGGGAATGCTGCGGATGCCAAAGGCTTTGGAGAGTTCTTGTTCTTGGTCCGAGTCGATCTTGACCAATTTGAAGCGCCCGGCGTAATCGGTCTCCACTTTTTCTAGCAGCGGCCCTATCACTTTGCAGGGCCCGCACCAAGGGGCCCAGAAGTCCAGCAGCACCGGCAGGTCGTGCGATGCGCCTATGACTTCGGCTTCAAAATTTTCCAGGGTGACGTTGATCATGAAATACTACTCGGGGTGAAAACGTAAAATTAGGCCTCTAGCCTTGTGGCACGGCTGCCGTCTGATCCTCGGGCGCAGGTGCCAAGCGCTGTTTCCAACCCTATGAGCACCACACCCATCGCGGTCGTCATGGGTTCCAGTTCCGACTGGGACACTATGCAACACGCAGTGCAGATTCTCCAACAGTTTGGCGTAGCCTTTGAAGCGCACGTGCTTTCAGCCCACCGCATGCCCGACGATATGTTTGCATTTGCCCAAGCAGCGCAGGGCCGGGGCCTGCGCGCCATCATTGCTGGGGCTGGCGGTGCTGCGCATTTACCGGGCATGCTGGCTTGCAAAACCACCGTACCAGTGCTGGGCGTACCGGTGCCTAGCAAGCATTTGCAAGGCGTGGATTCGCTGCACAGCATTGTGCAAATGCCCAAAGGCATACCGGTAGCTACCTTCGCCATAGGCGCAGCCGGGGCGGCCAATGCCGCCTTGTTTGCAGTCGCCATGCTGGCCGCACACGATGCGGCGCTCGCCAAACAACTCGATGCCTATCGCGCCGAGCAAACCCGTGGCGCTCGCGAACAGGTGCTGCCTGTCACAGGACTATCTGACGGGCTGGCCGGTTTATGAGCCCGGGCGCCGCGCTGCTGCCCGGCACGCCAAGGGCCGCCACACCAACCGGCTCGGGCACCGGGCCCGGCACAGGAGCGGTGACGTTGGGCGTCATGGGCGGCGGGCAGTTAGGCCGGATGTTTGTGCATGCCGCCCAAACGATGGGCTTTGAGACAGCCGTGCTGGACCCAGATGCCGACAGCCCGGCCGGGCGCGTCAGCCACCACCACATCCAAAACGAATACCAGGACCCGCAGGGCCTGGCGCAACTGGCTGCGCTGTGCAGCGCCATCACCACCGAATTTGAAAACGTGCCCGCCGACGCGCTGGCCACCCTCGCCGCCACGCGTACTGTGGCGCCGGGCGCCCAGGCGGTAGCGATTGCCCAAGACCGGCTGGCCGAAAAAGCGCACTTTGTACGCTGCCGCGTGCCCTGCGCACCGTTCGCCGCCATCGCCAACGCGGCGGACCTGGAGACTGCGCCTGCGGATTTGTTACCCGGCATCCTCAAAACCGCGCGCTTGGGCTATGACGGCAAAGGCCAAGTGCGGGTGGCCGACCGCGCCCAATTGCGCCAGGCTTTTGCCGACCTGAAACAACAAGTTTGCGTGCTGGAAAAAATGCTGACGCTGACGCTGGAATGCTCGGTCATTCTGGCGCGCGGCGCCGACGGCGCCATGGTGGATTTCCCGGTGCAGCGCAATCTGCACCGTGCAGGCATCTTGGCGGTGACGGAGGTGTTTGAGGGCAATATTCCGGCGGATTTGGCGGCGCAAGCCGTGCAAGCGGCCCGCGCGATTGCCCAGGGTTTGGACTATGTCGGCGTATTGTGCGTCGAGTTTTTTGTACTCCAAGACGGCAGCCTGGTGGTCAACGAGATCGCACCGCGCCCGCACAACAGCGGCCATTACACGCTCGATGCCTGCGACCAGTCGCAGTTTGATTTGCAAGTACGTACCCTGGCCGGCCTGCCCCTGACGCAACCGCGCCAGCACAGCGCCGCGGTGATGCTCAACCTCCTGGGCGAACTGTGGGGCCCCGGCCTGGATCAAACACCGCCCTGGGACGCGGTGCTGGCACTGTCCGGCGCGCATTTGCACCTGTATGGCAAGCGCGAGGCCAGGCCCGGCCGCAAAATGGGTCACCTGACGCTGACCGCGTCCGGCCCCCAAGCGGTGCACCAAGCCGCACTGAAGGCCGCGCATATTTTGGGAATAGAAGATTTTTAAACGCTTTTGAGACAATTTGGCTTGCACTTAGCCCGGTTTATCAACTTCCGAACCCTTTGCGCCCACCTTGCCCGTTGCCAATGCGCCCGCTCATTCTGCAAACCCACGAAAGCACCAGCCTGCCGCGCTGCGAGCAGGTCTTGCGTGAGGGCGGCTTGCTCGGACTGCCCACGGAAACGGTTTATGGATTGGCCGCAGATGCCGACCAAGCCCAGGCAGTGGCTGCCATATTTGCCGCCAAAGGCCGCCCGGCGGACCATCCGCTGATCGTGCATGTGGCCGATATGGACGGCGGTCTGAGCGGCGCGCGCTACTTTTCCCGCGACATTCCAGCATTTGCGATGCGGCTGATGCAGGCCTTTTGGCCCGGGCCCTTGACCCTGATATTGCCGCGCCGCGAAGGCGTGGCAACAGCCGCCGCGGGCGGACAGGACTCGGTGGGCCTGCGCTGCCCAGCGCACCCTGCGGCCCAAGCCCTGCTGCGTGCCCTGCGCCACCGCGTGCAAGGCAGCGTGGTCTGGGGCCTGGCCGCGCCCAGCGCCAACCGCTTTGGCCGCGTCAGCCCAACCACGGCGCAGCACGTCCACAGCGAGTTCCTCGCCGGCTCAGACGAAGACAAACCGGCCACTTTGTTGGTCTTGGACGGCGGGCCTTGCGAAGTGGGTATTGAATCCACGATTGTCGATTGCACACGCGGCGAACCGGTGCTGTTGCGGCCTGGCGCTGTCAGCCTGCAAGCGCTGGCCAAAGCCTGCGGCCAAGCCGTGCGATTGCCCCAGGAAGTGGCCAACGGCCAGGCCGCCCCCCGCGCCTCGGGCACCTTGGCTGCCCACTACGCGCCCAATGCCAAGGTGCGCCTGATGCAAATCGCCGACTTGCAACAGGCATTGCAACCCGACTCGGCGCAGCGGCGGGCCGTGTTCGGGCGCATTGGCGTTTATATGCGCACCCGGCCCGGCATTACGCCAGAGCAAGCGGCCCAGCCCCAAGTCGGCATGGCAGGCGGACCGGCGCAATTGCTCCTGCGCGCCATGCCACAAGACGCGGCACGCGCAGCGCAGCATTTGTTCGCCACCTTGCGCGCGCTCGACGACGCGGGTGCGAAGGAAATTTGGGTGGAAGCCACGCCCGAAAACGTGGAATGGGCCGGCGTGGCCGATCGCCTGCAACGGGCCAGCGTGGCCTAGGCGCTAAAACACTATTTATCTACGGTAAAAACCGTTAACACGCCGGTATAAGCGTACAAATGCTGGTGCGCAATTTCGCCGCCGGCAAAAAAACCAACCAGCGGCACATCGCCCAAGGCGTGGCGCACGATCTGCATTTCGGCACTGGCGCTGCCAAAGTGCGGGCCGCCGCGCCCAGTACAGCTGATGTATATGGCTCCGGCAATGGCTTTTTGCACTGGCGCATTTGCGCTTGCGCCCGCCCCTGATGCCACTACCGCTTGGGGCTCAAAAACCTCTTCTGGGCTGAGTTCTTCGCGTATCTCCGCGCAAATGCGCGTTAAATCCGCGCGGGCAGCCTGGACATTGCGTTGGCAAAACGCCAGCTGGCCGCCAACGCGGGCGTGGTCGCTCAGCGCGATGCCACGCTGACCCGGATCCAGGCCGATGATGTGGCGTACCAGCACGTCGCTGCCGAAGTTGCCTGTCTTGCGCACGGCGGCGCTGTCGCTCCCGGTAGGCGGATTGGCCAGGCCGACCAAGGTGTTGCGCACCGCGTGCAAAGCCTCCTGGGGCCGGTCCAGGGAAATCGACAAATCCGCCAGCAGCACATCCAGCGCCGGTTCGCCGTCCAGGCTGAGCACCAGGTTGTGGTGCGCCTCGGTGATGACTCGGGCGCGAGACACCGGCTTACAGCCCTGGGTGACGCGCGAGACCACCGCAATCTCCGGGCCGAACGCCACGCCGCTCAAGCCGCCGCTGAACACGCCCTTGGCCAGGCCCTGGCCGCTGACATTGCCGTCGGCTGCCAGCGCAAACTGCACGCTTTTACGGCGGCTGCTGGCCAAGCCGCCAAACAAATAGCCGGTCTCGGTACGGCCCGACATTTCGGCCAGCAACTCGGGCAGGTCGGCGGTAGCGCCGTCGGCGTGCACTAGCGCGGTGTGCGCCTCAAAGCCCAGGTGGAGGGGCGATACGCCGGAAAACACGCGGTATTGGTCCGATGGCAAGTCCAGCAACATGACGGCCATGGCCGGCTCGTCAAAGTACTCCACATTATTAGATGCGATACCGATGCCAACGGTCCCCGACCAGTCGGTGACCGAGGGCAGCTCTGCGCTGAGGTGGTCCAAAATTTCTTGCGCGTCCTGGGCGTAATGGTCGGTGATGTACAGCAGCGCCAGCGTGGGGGTGACCGCATGCAGTGCGCTCGACATCTGGCCGCGCAGCTGCGCCAGCACCAGGGCGCTGGCACCTCGCCACTCAGGATGCGTGGCGTGCGCGTAGGAAAAAGTTTGCATCGTGGGCTTTGAAGCGAGCGCGCAGCTAGCGTTTCAGGGGGCGCTGCGGCGCGCACTGGTGCGGCGCTTGGTGGCAGTGGTTTTATGGGGGGCTTTGTCTGCGCTGGCGACCTTGGCACGCTTGGCCTTGGCGGCGCCGGATTTGCCAGCGGCTTTGGCGCTGCCGACCACCGCCGCGCTGTGCTTGGCCACATCTTGCAAGGCGGTGCTGGCGATGTGTTGAAACTGCTGGGTGAGTGCCCCCCACAGTTGCATCGGGTCTATCACCTTGCCGGTATCGGCCTGGCCCCTGGCACTGCTGTCGGGGCCCGGCGCGGCAACGGGCTCGGGCGCAGGTGCGGGACGGGCGGGCGCTGCCGACTTGGGCACTTCTGCTGCCGCGGCAGCCCCGGGCATGCCCATGGTGAAGTTCATGCCCTTTAAGGTCTCCATGGTCATTTTTTGCACTTCCAGCGCCTGGATGGTGGCACTGAGCGCGCGGGCGTTTTGATCCAACCAAAACTGCACGTGTTTAAGTTCTTCGATGCGCTTTTCCAGATCTTCAACCTTCAGGCTGGGCACCAGCCACTGCGCCATATTGGGCAAGGTCGAGGAGCTGCTGCCCGCACCACCGGCGGCCTTGGCCAGGTTTTGCAAAAAGTCAAAGCCGGGGACGAATTTGCCAAATCCTGCGTTGTCTGAAGTGCTCATGGGCGGGGCTCCTGGGTTGTGCTGTGCGCGCAGTGCGAAGCGGCCCCAAGCTTAACTGAAGCGCGCTGACCGCGCGCCTTGCGCGCCCCACCGGGCCGCCGCCTACTACCCTGACACGGCGGCTGCATCCGACCCGCGGCTCGGCAGACAATACGCGCCATGTGCAGCCATTACCAAGGCATCCAGGGCCGCGAGCGTTTCGAGCGCCATTTCGGCATCGCTCTGCCCGATGATGCGGGCCAGGCCGATGTGTGGCCAGGCTACCGGGCGCTGTTCATCCGCAACACGTCGCCGGGCGCGGCTCCATCGGCCGGCCGGCTGCAAGCGCTTACCGGTTTATTTGGCTTGGTGCCGCAGTGGTCCACCGACTTGCGCCTTACGCGTAGCACCTACAACGCACGCAGTGAAACCGCGATGGAGAAACCTAGTTTTCGCGATGCCTGGCGGCGCGGACAGCATTGCATCATTCCCGCTGAGGTATTGTTTGAGCCCGACTGGCGGAGCGGCCGTGCTGTGGCGGCGCGCATTGGCAGCGCCGACGGGGCGCCGCTGGGGGTGGCTGGCTTGTGGTCATGCTGGCGGGCCCAGGAGCAAGAAATTTTTAGCTTCACCATGCTGACGGTCAACGCCGATGGCCACCCGGTCATGCGCGAAATGCACAAACCTGGCGAGGAAAAACGCATGGTGGTCGTACTGCCACCGGCCCACTATGCACAGTGGCTGAGCTTGCCTGCACGGGACAGCCTGGATTTTTTGCACGCCCAAGGTGATCCTGTCCGCTTGGCATTGCTGTGAGCTGGCAGCGCAGGCGCCATGCTGGCTTTTCAGGCCTGCGCGCTACGGGCGTGGGCGGCGCGCAATTCCTGGAGCATGCGCGGGTCTTGCAAGGCAATTTCCCATACGGCCTGCTCATGGCGGGCCTGGGCCCGCGCTGCCAACCAGTTTTCTAGGGCCAAAGCGGTGGCCACACTAGCGATGCGCAAGGGGCGGGCAAGCACGGCCAAGCCCGCAAACAGCGCGGACCAGAGCATCACCCAGGCCAGCAGCAAATGGCCCTCGGCCCAGCTGTCGATAAGCTGGTCGGCTACCACCAGCAAAGCGGCCAGCACCGCAGCCGACAAAAGGCCTGCCAAGGCTGGGGATGCGTCGGCGGTTTTTTTGCCCGCACCCCCGAAAGGCGCGCGCGGCGCACCGGAGGCAGAGGTGAAAGGTAGGAAATAAGACATGGTTTGCTCCTTTAAACGCGTGAAACAGTGCACGATGCAGGGAATATGGGGCTGATCCTAGGGTTTACACTGATACGAGTCAACTTTATATTTTTGATTTCAAACATTCATAAAATCTATTTATGCCTTTGCCTGTACCCCAGCTGCGTCACTTCGACCTGAACCTGCTCAAAGTATTTGATGTGGTGATGGCCGAGCGCAGCCTGACGCGGGCGGCGCAGGTGCTGGCGCTGACCCAGCCCGCGGTCAGCAATGCCGTGCGCCGCTTACGCGAGGCCTTGGGCGACGAGGTGCTGGTGCGCCAGGGCCGCAGTCTGCAACCCACGCCCAAGGCGCTGCTCTTGTGGCCGCAGGTGCGCGAGACCTTGGCGCGCTTGCAAAGCGCCTTGGCGCCACACCCGTTCTCGCCAGCCGATACGGTGTGCAGCTTTGTACTGACCATGGCCGATGCCACCGCATCACAGCTGATGCCTGGCTTGGTGCAGGGCCTGTTGCAGCAAGCTCCAGGGGTGTCGCTGCGCACCGTGCCGCTGACCACCCGCGACCCGCGGCGCATGCTCGAAGACGGTGAGGTGGACTTGGCGCTAGGCCATTTCCCGGCCGCATTGGCTGCCATCGCCCAGCAGCGGCAAAACGGCCAAGCGGTGCGCTTTGGCCAGCAACGCCTTTTTTCTAGCGACTATGTGTGTGTGATGCGCAAAGACCATGCCCTGGCCAAGGCGCCGCTGAGCCTGGATGCGTTTTGCCAGGCCCACCATGTGCTGGTTAGTTTTTCCGGCCGGGCCTACGGGCTGATTGATGAAGCGCTGACCTCGGTCCATCGCTCGCGCCGCGTGGTGCTGACGGTGAACCAGTTTTTCACCACCGGCAGCGTGGTGGCGCATTCAGATTTGCTGGCGGTGATGCCGCGCCATTTTGTACAAGTCACTGGCTTTGCGCCGCAACTGACAGTGCATGAATTGCCGTTTGACGTACCGCCGATTCAGGTCGATGCACTTTGGCACCAACGCCATGATGCAGACAGCGCGCAGCGCTGGTTGCGTGCGCAGGTGCTGGCGGTGGCGCAAACCGCGCCGCTGGCAGCCGCCAAAGGCAAGGTATGAATCAGCCCGTTTCCACATCGTTTATGTGCCATGCAGCAGCGCGCATCAACGCGCACAGGACTGCGCCATGAAATTGCAATTGTTATCGGATTTGCATCTGGAGTCGCAACCGGATTTTGTGGCGCGCCCGGCGCCTGAGGCCGACTTTTTGGTGCTGGCTGGCGACATTGGTTCGTACCAAAAAGGGTCTAAATTGCGTGATGCAGATTTCGGCCTGGCACAGTTTTCGCCGCTGCAGGGCTGGCCGGTACCGGTGTATTTTGTACCGGGCAACCATGAGTACGATGGTTTGGATTTCGATGCCGGCCATGCACGTTTACAAGAGACCTGCGCGCGCTTGGGCATCACCTGGTTGGACCGGCAAGTGCTCACGCTGCCCGGCCGCAGCGCCGATGGCCAAGCCTTGCGCCTGCTGGGTACCACCCTATGGACTGATTTTGACGCACTGGCACCCACGCCAAAGCCTATGCCGCACCGCGAAGCGATGGCGGCGTGGGACCAGGATAGGGGCACCCGCAAAGCCCGCGAGAAGGCTTTTCGCGCCGCTGATTACTACTTGCAAAAGACCGGCACGCTGCGCCATGGTCTAGCCTTGCTGTCAGAGGCTGTGCGTACAGAGGGCCTGCAATGCCAGGCCTGGTTGCGCCATGCATTGAATCAGCCCTTTAGCGGCAAAACCATTGTAGTAACGCACTTTGCGCCGAGTCTGCACAGCGCCGATCCGCGCTATGGTCGCGTGCCCGGAACCGCCGGTTTTTGCAATGCTTTAGACGACTTGTTGCCGCAGGCTGACCTGTGGCTGCACGGGCATTTACACACGGCGCAGAATTATGTGCATCGGGGTTGTCGCGTGGTGGCTAATCCGCTGGGTTATGCGCAGAAAAAAGAACAACTCCATTTTTTGGCACAAGCCGTCGTTGATATCTAGCGGGCCGCCAAGCCGTCAAAGCAACTGCGCAAGACCAGATCAATGATTTGTGCATCGTCATACTGGCCGCCAATTTTCAAAAACTCCAGCACCGGGTCGCAGGCACGGGCATACAAGGTGTAGAGCACCGCAATCGGCGGCAAACTGGTCTGCAAATCGCCCTGCGCCTGGGCCTCTTCAATCCAGGCGCCCAGGCGGTCGCTCACGTCGATCAGCCCGTCCATGTACTGCGCGTTGGCCATGAGTTTGGCGCGCAAAGTCGAGTTGCGACTAGGCAACGAAGGCATCTGCCCCCGCAGCTGCAACTCCATGGTCCAGCGCGCGACCGTGCGCAATTGCGCCATGGCGCTTTGCGGCGGCAAATCGCGCAAAAAAGTCTGTGCTTTTTGCATCAGCTTGACCATAGCCGCCGCCGCTAAATCCTCTTTGCTAGGGAAATGCTTATACAAACTGGCTTTGGCGATACCCACGCTGGCGGCGACTTCATCGACCGTCATGGCTTCAAAACCCTTTTCCGCCAACAAGGCGCTGGCCGTTTGGATGATGGCGTCTTCGCGCGCCTGTAGCATCTGGGTTTTGAACGAAACTTTGGGCAAAGAGGTAGATGGCATAGCTTTATTTTAGTCTTCGGGTTGCTTTGCAATCCACTGGGGGCAATTTGCGACTCTAGAGTTCAAGGTTTTTTCAGTACCGCTGGGTCTAGCGCGACGCAAGCGGATACGTAACAGGAATTGTTTATGCACATTGTTGTGGTGGGAGCGGGCATCATCGGTACCAGTACCGCCTGGTACCTGGCCGAGCGCGGGCACCGGGTCACGGTAGTGGAGCGGCAGCCTGACGCCGCTTTAGAGACCAGCTTTGCCAATGCGGGACAAATATCGGTCAGCCATTGCGAGCCCTGGGCCCACCGTGATACGCCGCTCAAGGCGCTCAAATGGATGTTTAGCAAAGAGGCGCCGCTCTTGTTCCGACCACAATGGCCGCTGGGCGAGGGCTGGCAGCAGTACCGCTGGAGCCTGCGTTTTCTGGGCGAATGCAACGATACGGCTTTCCATCGCAATGTGGGCCACATCGTGGCCTTGGGCGCTTATAGCCATGCGGCGCTGAAAGCTTTGGTGGCGCAAACCGGCATCGACTACCACCGCTTGGAACGCGGTATCGCACATTTTTTTGCCGACCAGGCGGCCTTTGACGGCGCCAACGCTCTGGCCGCCTTGATGCAGCAATTTGGCGTGGATCGCAAAGTCATCAGCACCGGCGAATTGCTGCGCTTGGAGCCGTCACTGGCCCCGTTTAGCGCACGGGTAGTGGGCGCTACCTTCACCGCCAGCGATGAGTCGGGCGATGCCTGCGTTTTTACCCAGCGCTTGGCCCGCCACTGCGCGGCGCACGGGGTGGAGTTTTTGTTTGGGCAGCACCTGCAATCTCTAGAGCTGGCGTCCGGCGCGGTGCGCGCGGTGCAACTGCAAGCCCTCGCGCAGCCCAGCTCGGTCGGTGCTAGCCGCCTCGCCGCCGATGCCGTGGTGATCGCTTGCGGCTCGTACAGCGCGCCCATACTGCGCCGGGTGGGCGTGGACTTGCCGATTTACCCCGGTAAGGGCTATAGCGCCACGTTCCCGATTTTGCGGCCCGAACTTGCGCCTTCGGTGTCGGTGATCGACGATTCGCGCAAGATAGCCATCACCCGCCTGGGCGACCAGATCCGGGTGGCCGGCACCATCGAAGTGAGCGGCTATGACCTGGGGCTGGACAGCGCCGTGTCCCAAGCGCGCTGCCATATGCTGGCGCGCCGCGTGGAAGAAATTTGGCCCGGCATGTGCGATACCCGCTTGCCACAGGAAGGCGGCAATCCGAAGTTTTGGACGGGCTTGCGCCCAGCCACGCCCACCAATATCCCCTACATCGGGCAAACGCCCGTGCGCGGTCTGTGGGTCAACGCCGGCCACGGCACGTTGGGCTGGACCCATGGCGCCGGTTCGGGCAAGGCGCTGGCCGCGCGCATGGCAGGGGAGGAGGCGATTGCCGACTTTCCCTTTCTTGGCGGCTAAATAGCTACGGGAAAAATGCTGCTCGGTGTTTGCCACGTCTTGGCAATCCATGGCTTCATGCACGCATAAGTCGCCGCATCGCTGCGCTCCTTGCGATGTGGCCAATCTACACGGTGTGCGCCTGCTCTAAGCACTGCAAAAATGCGCGGGTGGCGCGCGCAGCTTGGGGCGATCGGCGGGTGATGGCAAAAAATTCGCAGTCGTAGAAAAACACCTCGGGCAGTACCGCCTGCATCTGGCCTTGCTGCACAAAGCTGTGCGCATAGTGCTCGGGCAAAAAACCAACAAAGCGACCCGACAAAATCAAAGTGGCGATCGACTCCTGGTCAAAACCGGTGGCGCTGCGCGTCAGGCGCAATTGCTGGCTGACCTGCAAATTGGGCGAGTGGTAACCCAGTCCGGCAAAGGGCAGAGAGCGCACGGTTTCCCAATCCAGCCCCGCGTGCGAACTGCCAAATAATGCGTGGCCGGGGCCGCAGTACAAGCGCATGTGCTCGTCAAACAAGCGCGCATAGTGCAAAGTGCCCGAAGTGCGGTGGCCGGGAATGATGCCGATGTGGAACTGGCCATCGAGCACGCCGCGCTCTATGGCGTTGAGCGTGGCCACATGCAAATTGAGCGCGACGTCCGGCGCCCGCGCCTGAAAGCGCGCAATCGCCTGCGCCACATGGGCCTTGGGGTTGCTGGCGGTTTTGTCAAACACGGCGATGTGTAATTGGCCGCCCATGCGTTGGTGAATTTCATCGACGCTGCTGCGAAACGCATCGGTGGCGGCCATGAGCTGGGTGGTTTGGGCGTAAATTTTTTGGCCCTCGGGCGTCAGGGCAAAACCGGCTCTTCCGCGGCGGCACAGGCGCAAGCCCAAGCGGGTTTCCAGGTCTTTGATATGGCGGCTTACCGTGGAGCTGCCGATATTGAGCTCCAACTCGGCCGCGGCCATGCCGCCACAATCGGCCACCACCCGGAACACGCGCAGCAAGCGCAAGTCCATATCGCTGAGCTGGCCCAGCGCCGGACGGCTTGGCACCGCCGCATCTGGGACGGCGGCCCGGCGCCGGGGCAACGCTTTGGTGTTTGGCTTGCGCACTTTGGGCGGCGCGCCCGTTATGGCGGGGAGCTTTGGTTTCATGAATTGGCAAGTAAATAGCGATAATTCTCACTTTATAAGAGTAACAGAGAAGATCACAATCCGCCCAAGGATGGGGCTGCAGGCGCCCGTCATTGCGGAAAGTGCAGCCAGTTGGCGAGCCGCAGATGCTTGTTTCCAGAGCAAAAGTGGTTTGCTTCGCGGCGCTCGCGATGGCGAACGCCGGTTTTGGCAGGCTTTTCATCCCTCAGCGTGCGGCCTGTGCCGTGCAAATGGATTTTTCACCTACCACCAGGAGACCGCCATGAAACCCCATGACACCGCCACCCACGCACCGGTCGTGACCACGACCTCGCCCTACCCGCGCGACCCCGCTTGGATGGACGCGCACTGGATGGCCTATTCCGGCAACCGCAATTTCAAAGCCAATCCGCGCATGATGGTCAGCGCCAAAGGCGCTTATTACACCGACTCCAACGGGCGCAAAGTGATGGACGGCCTGTCCGGCCTGTGGTGCTGCGGCCTGGGCCATGGCCGCCAAGAGATTACCGATGCGGTAAGCCGCCAGATCGGCACCATGGACTATTCGCCCGCCTTCCAGTACGCGCATCCACTGTCGTTTGAGTTGGCCAACAAAATCACCCAACTGATGCCCGAGGGCCTGGAGCGCGTGTTTTTTGCCGGTTCGGGTTCGGAGTGTGCAGACACTTCGCTGAAGATGGCGCGCGCCTACTGGCGCGCCAAAGGCATGGGCACCAAAACGCGCCTGATTGGCCGCGAAAAAGGCTACCACGGAGTGAACTTTGGCGGTATTTCGGTGGGCGGCATTGGCGCCAACCGCAAGACCTTTGGCCAAGGCATCGAGGCCGACCACCTGCCGCACACCCAGTTGCCGCAAAACGTGTTCTCCCACGGTATGCCGGCCCACGGCATGGAGCTGGCCGACGAACTGCTGCGGCTGATTACGCTGCATGACGCATCCAATATCGCCGCGGTGATCGTCGAGCCCATGTCCGGCTCGGGTGGCGTGGTGGTTCCGCCGGTGGGCTACCTGGCGCGCTTGCGCGAGATTTGCACGGCCAACAACATCTTGCTGATTTTTGATGAAGTGATTACCGGCTTTGGCCGCTGCGGCGCCTATACCGGCGCGGCCGCTTTTGGTGTCACGCCAGACATCATGAACGTCGCCAAGCAAGTGACCAATGGCGCGCAGCCGCTGGGCGCAGTGATTGCCAAAAAAGAAATCTACGACACCTTTATGGAGGCGGGCGGCCCCGAGTACCTGCTCGAGTTCACGCATGGCTACACCTATTCGGCCCACCCCGTGGCCTGCGCGGCGGGTATTGCGGCGCTGGATGTGCTGGTCAAGGAAAACATGATCGAGCGCGTGGCCGCCATGGCGCCGTATTTTGAGCAAGCGGTACACAGCCTCAAAGGCAGCAAAAACGTCACCGACATCCGCAACATCGGCCTGGCGGCAGGTTTCACCATCGCCGCAGTGCCAGGTGAGCCCGCACGCCGCCCCTATGAAATCGCCATGCGCTGCCTGGAAAAAGGCTTTTACGTGCGCTACGGTGGCGACACCATCCAGCTGGCACCGCCTTTCATCATCGAAAAATCCGAGATCGACAGCCTGATCAATGCCTTGGGCGAAGCGATGAACGCGACAGGCTAAGACCCGCAAGGGGCGGGCGCAGAGCGCGCCTGGCGCTGTCGTGGGACCTTCATGGCGAAGGGCCTTGCCTGCGTACCCGTTACACGGGATAGGGTGCGCAGGCCCGTCTTGGTTGAAGGCGACCAAGGCACACCCCAAACCCAGCCTCGCCCTTCACGGCGAACGATGACAGGCCAAGCGGGCACAGCACAAAGGGTACTGGCTTAGCGCCATGGACGCGTTTGCGATACTTGCGCCATCGGCAGCCCAGCCGCTTGCACCTATTTTTCTTATCCCTTCATTTTTAACCTGAGCACTTCGACCATGTCCACATTACCCACCATCGGCCACTTGATTGGCGGCCAACTTACCCAAGGCGGAAGCCGCAGCACCGAGGTGTTCAACCCGGCCACCGGCAAAGCCGAGAAAAAGCTCTTGCTGGCGGACAAATTAACGGTGGAGCAAGCCATTGCCAATGCCCAAGCCGCTTTCCCCGAGTGGCGCAATACGCCGCCGCTCAAGCGGGCGCGGGTGATGAGCAAGCTCAAAGTGCTGCTCGAGGAACATGCCGACGCCTTGTGCGCCCTGGTAACCGCCGAACACGGCAAAGTGCTGCCCGATGCCATGGGTGAACTGCAACGCGGCATCGAAAACGTGGAATACGCCAGCTACGCGCCCGAATTACTCAAAGGCGAGCACAGCAAAAACGTCGGCCCGTCCATCGACTCCTGGAGCGAGTTTCAAGCCCTGGGCGTGACCGCTGGCATTACGCCGTTTAATTTCCCGATCATGGTGCCCTTGTGGATGTGGCCTATGGCGGTGGTCTGCGGCAATACTTTTGTGCTCAAGCCCTCGGAGCGCGACCCCAGCAGCACCCTGCTGGTCGCGCAATTGGCGCTAGAAGCTGGCCTGCCTGCGGGCGTACTCAATGTGGTCAACGGCGACAAGGAAGCGGTGGACACGCTGCTGACCGACCCGCGCGTCAAGGCCATCAGCTTCGTGGGCAGCACGCCGATCGCTGAGTACATTTATGCCACCGGCTGCGCCCACGGCAAGCGCGTACAAGCCCTAGGCGGCGCGAAAAACCACGCAGTAGTGATGCCCGACGCGGATGTACCCAATGCGGTCAACGCGCTGATGGGCGCGGCTTACGGCTCCTGCGGCGAACGCTGCATGGCCATCCCCTTGGTGGTCGCTGTGGGCGACGCCACGGCGGATGCGGTGATTGCGGGCCTGAAAGTCGAGATTGCCAAGATGAAGGTGGGCCCCGGCACCACCGCCGGTATGGACATGGGTCCACTGGTGACCAAGGCGCATTTTGAGAAGGTCAAGGGCTATGTGGACCAGGGCGTGGCCGAAGGCGCCACCTTGGTGGTGGATGGGCGCGGCGTGCAGGTGCCGGGCCACGAACAAGGCTATTTCCTGGGTCCCTGTTTGTTTGACAACGTCAAGCCCGGCATGGTGACCTACCAGGAAGAGATTTTTGGCCCGGTGTTGGGCGTAGTACGGGTAAAGACTTTGCAAGAAGCCATGGACCTGATCGACGCCCATGAATACGGCAACGGCACCTGTATCTTTACCCGCGACGGAGAGGCCGCACGCTACTTCACCGACAACATTTTGGTGGGCATGGTGGGTGTCAATGTACCCCTACCCGTGCCAGTGGCTTACCACTCTTTCGGGGGATGGAAGCGCTCGCTATTCGGCGATTTGCACGCTTACGGCCCCGATGCCGCGCGCTTTTATACCAAGCGCAAAACCATCACCCAACGCTGGCCGTCCGCTGGCGTACGGGAGGGAACCATGTTCAGTTTCCCGTCCAGCAAATAACTTTTTTGATAAATATATTTTTTAATTGAAAAATATGGTGTAAGATAAGAAAAAATGATGAAAACAATTTTTTTGTGAAAAATTAGACCTTGTCCTCATTTTTTGAGAGAATATTGTTGGATTTCAGATGTTGAACTGAAATGCTTCAATAAAAAACCATATTTCAACCGTTGGAGTCGATCATGTCTAAAGCAAAGGTAGCGAATTTTTCGCAGATGTACACCAAGTACCTCAATCTGGTGCAAGCTGTCCGCAGCCTGCCAAGCTTCCCGCAACTCGATGCTGTCGAGTCGCGGATGCTCAATGTCTTCGCGTCCGCGTGGCACGAAGAAAAGCCGATTACGGTGCTGGAGGCCATGGTGATGCTGCCCGAGATTTCAACCACTACTGCACATCGCCGCTTAAAGGCTTTGCGCAAAAAGGGAATGATCGACCTGAACCTGGATAGCCAGGACAACCGCGTCAAGTACGTGGTGCCAACGAAAGCGACGCACCAGTACTTTGCGCAATTGGGGCAGTGCATGGAGAAGGCACAGGCAGTTTGATGCTGCGCGGCTAAGGCCGCGATGGGCGTTCACTCCCGGGTCTTTTTCCTGCGCTGATGTGCAGGTAAAAATATGTGGGAGTGTGCGCAATGCAATTGCAAAAAAACCTAGGGGTCGTCGCAATGACGGCTCTGGCCTATGTAGGCCTCTTGTCTTTTAACCAATTCATCTTTTCGTCTTTTAACGCCTCAAGCTTTAGCAGCTTGGTGTTTTTGCCCAGTGGCTTGGGCCTGGTCTGCGTACTTTTGTTCGTGGAGTTGGGCTCCATGGGCATGGCGCTGGGCGCTTTGATGATGGGCATGGGATCTCTGTACACCGGCGACCCGATAAGTGTGCTCGGCGCGGCGGTGCTTTCGGGCTTGGCGCCGCTGCTGGCGCGCGCATTGTGCTTGCGCTGCAATGCATTGGACGAAAACCTGGAGGGCTTGACGGCCCCGTGCCTCTTGCGCATGACAGTGGCGTTTGCTGCGGTCAGCGCCTTGTTGCACCAGCTATGGTCTATCGCGCGCGGGCAGGGTGGCGATTTGTGGGGCGGGCTGGCGCTGCAGTTCACGGGCGATGTACTGGGCACGCTGGTGGTTTTGTACACCGCCAAGCTGGTGCTGGACCGCTTGCCGCAGCTCAGCAGGGGATAATCCGCGCCACATGGCGCTTATTACCTTACTGGAAGCCCAACTCGCGTTTGGGCATGTACCCCTGCTAGACCACGCAGGCTTTTCACTCGAAACCCAGGAGCGCGTAGGCTTGATCGGCCGCAATGGCACCGGCAAGTCCTCGCTGCTCAAAATTCTGGCCGGGCTGGAAAAACCCGACGATGGCATGCTGCAAGTGCAAAGCCACATCCGCATCGCCTACGTCGCGCAAGAGCCGGACTTGGACGCGCAAGCAAGCGTGTTTGATGCGGTGAGCGTAGGCTTGCAACGCGTGCGTGATTTGATCGACACCTATTCGCAAGGGCACGGCGACCTGGACGCGATGCAAAGCGAAATCGAGGCGCTGGACGGCTGGAACTGGGAGCAACGCGTGGGCGAGACGCTGCACCGCTTGCATCTGGAGCCGGAGGCGATTGTCAGCACACTTTCGGGTGGCACCAAAAAGCGGGTAGCGCTGGCGCAGGCACTGGTAGCGCAGCCCGATGTGCTGCTGCTCGATGAGCCGACCAACCATCTGGACTTGGACAGTATTGAATGGCTGGAAGGCCTGCTGGTGGACTTTGGCGGCAGCATCATTACCGTGACGCATGACCGCTCATTTCTGGATAACGTCGCCACGCGCATTGTGGAGTTGGACCGGGGCAAGCTTTTGTCTTATCCCGGCAATTTCGCAGCCTACCTGCTGCAAAAAGAGGAACAGCTAGCGCAAGAGGCGGTGATCCATGCGCGTGCTGACAAACTGCTGGCGCAAGAAGAAGTGTGGATACGCAAAGGGGTGGAAGCGCGCCGCACGCGGGCTACTGCGCGCATCGTGCGCTTGGAGGCATTGCGTGCGCAACGCGAAGCGCGGCGCGATGTGCTGGGTAGCGTGAATATGGACATCAGCAGCGGCGCCAGCAGCGGCAAGCTGGTGGCGGAGCTGACGCATGTGTCTAAAAGCTTCGCCGGCCCGCGCGCGGCCATTGAAGGTACGCAAGCTAGCGCAGACCAGTCCGGCGGACGTGTGATCGTGCACGACTTCAGCGCTACGATTTTGCGCGGCGACAAGATCGGCCTGCTCGGCCCCAATGGCGCGGGAAAAACAACGCTGCTGAAATTGATTTTGGGCGAACTCCAGCCCGACCCGGCGCCCGCCAATGCACCGCCGCCTGAGCCCGGCCACAGCCCGTGGGGCACAGTGCGCCAGGGCGCTAATATTTCGGTGGCTTACTTTGACCAAATGCGCAATGCTTTGGATTTGGACGCCACGCTGGAAGACTTCATCAGCCCCGGCAGCGAGTGGATTGAGATCGGCAACCGGCGCCAGCATGTCAAAAGCTATTTGGGGGATTTTTTGTTCTCGCCTGCACGGGCGAATTCGCCGGTACGCTCGCTCAGCGGTGGCGAACGCAACCGCTTGCTGTTGGCGCGCTTGTTTGCGCGACCGGCCAATGTACTGGTGCTCGATGAGCCTACCAATGACTTGGACATCGACACCCTGGAACTGCTGGAGGACCTGCTACAAAACTACGATGGCACGGTGTTTTTGGTGAGCCATGACCGTACCTTTTTGGACAATGTGGTGACCAGCACCATCGCTTACGAAGGCCCGGGCCGCTGGCGTGAATTTGAGGGCGGCGTGCAGGATTGGCTGACGCAGAGCAAACGCGCGAATGCGATTGCGCAAGCCAAGGGGCAAAAAGGCGCACCAAGTTTTAACTACGGGCGTGATGACAAACCCGTGGCCAGCACAAAAACAACAACCCCGCCACCATCTCCAACCCCCGTAGTGCCGGCGGCCAAAGCGCGCAAACTCAGTTACAAAGAGCAGCGCGAACTCGAGGCCCTGCCCGATCGCATCGCCGCGCTGGAAGCCGAGCAAGCAGCTATCAACGCGCAGCTTGCCGATGGCACGCTATACGCCAGCGACAACAGCAAAGCCCTGCTACTGGCGCAGCGCAATGCGGCGATTGATGGCGAGCTGCTGGAGGCTTTGGAACGTTGGGAAATTCTGGGCGCTTAAGGCGCTACCAGCGGCAAAGTGGGAAAGTAGTTGCGGTAGCGCGCCGCATCCCGGGTGAGCAATTGCATTTGCCCGACCAAGGCATGGGCGCCGATATAGAAGTCGGGCATGGGGGAGGTCTTGCTGCCTTGCGCCTGGCGGTAGACCTTGAAGGCTTGCCCGGCCAGAAACGCGGCGTCCCAGGGCAAAGCTTCGCGCACCAAGGGCAAGCCAGCCAGCGCGGCTTCGAGATCGCTGGCGCGCTCAAAGCG
>CANFVA010000038.1 GCA_947450255.1 Comamonadaceae bacterium | reverse complement strand
CGGCTGAAAGAGGCTTTTTGACCTAGGTCAAGCCCGATCTGCGCCAGCCATGCGACAGTGCGGCGCATGTCCGAAACCCAAGCCAAAGTCCCGCACGCGAGCGTCCGCATCATCCAAGAAGAGCATGCCTCGCTAGCGGCCATGTTGCGTTCTAGCGTGATGATGGTGCAGCGCGGACCACAAGACCAGCCCGAGCGCTTCTTTGACGTGATGCGCGCCATGTTGTTTTACATGGACGAGTTTCCCGAGCGCTTGCACCACACCAAGGAAAGTGAATTGCTGTTCCCCACGGTAGCTGCGCGCTCTATGGCAGCGCGCGAAGTGGTGGGCCAGCTCAACCATGAGCATGCGGTGGCCGAGTCCAAAGTGCGCGAGATGCAGCACTTGCTGTTGGCTTGGGAGTTACTCGGAGATTCGCGGCGGGAGCGCTTTGAATTGGCGCTCAAAGCCTATGTAGATTTTTACCTACAGCACATGCAGCTGGAAGAAACCGTGGTGCTGGCCCAAGCCTTGCAGGTCTTGGACGATGGCGATTGGAAGTCGCTCAATAGTGCGTTTTCGGTGCAAGGAAATCCGCTCACTGGCAAATACCCGCGCGAGCCTTTGTACGACCGTTTGTTCACCCGCATTACTATGCATGCTCCGGCGCCTATCGGTCTGGGGCCTTAATCCATTTGTAGAGCTCCTATGCACTTTATGCGACCTACTCCTCTTTTAGGTCTGCTTTGGCAAGGCCTGCGCCATCCCGCGGGCTTTATTGCAAGCGTATGTCTGGTCATCGCTGCGCTGCCGGTGATTGCGAGCGCCGGCGAATTTCCCACCACAAGCCCCTCGCAATTACCTGGCTCTTTGCAACAGCTGTATGCCCGCGAGCAGCCCAATCTAGGCCAATACGGGCATTGCGCCGCCGGTTTTGACAGCCGCACCGACGGCATGAAGATGGCATTGAGTTGCTCTATTTACGTCCGATCATCGGCGCAGGGCGCCCGGCTCGCAGTCAAACTCTGCAACGAGCGTGCAGACTTTCTCAAGATCAAGGCGCGCTGCAGTCTGATCGTGGACTAGGGCCTGGCGGTCTTGGTTTGCGTGGGTAAGGTGGGATTGCGCGCGCTGCAAGCTGCCTTAGCCTGGCACCGCACGCGGGTTTGGGGGTGGCACGCATAATTGCACCCATGTTGACCGCCCCACCCGCCTCTGCCCACGCCCCCAACCTGCCCTCTAGCCAGCCCGCCGCCGACTACACCCTAGCCTCGGGCGCCGCGCCTTTAGACCACTTGGGCATCATCGCCCTGAACGGCCCGGACGCTGCCAGTTTTATCCATAACCAACTGACCAACGACTTTCTATTGCTGGACGCGCAGCACGCCCGCCTGGCAGCCTTTTGCAGCGCCAAGGGCCGCATGCAGGCCAGCTTTATCGGCCTGCACGGCCAGAGCGAACAATTGCTGCTGGTTTGCAGCCGCGACCTACTGGCCACCACACTTAAGCGCCTGTCCATGTTTGTGCTGCGCGCCAAAGTCACGTTGCATGACGCCAGCGCGCAATACGCGCTTCGGGGCTTGATGGGCTCAGCCTGCATTGCCTTGCCGGAAGGCGCCCCTTGGACTGCCGCGCAAATGGATGGCGCGCAGGTTATCAATCTGTACCCGGCGAATCAAACCCGCCGTCAACTCTGGATAGGTGCCGCCAACAGCACGCCAGCACATGCGCCACTGTGCAGTGCCGCAAATTGGGCTTTGGGCGAAGTGCTGTCTGGCATTGCCACGATCAGCGCGCCGGTGTTCGAAGCCTTTGTGCCGCAGATGTTGAACTACGAATCCGTGGGCGGCGTGAGCTTTAAAAAAGGCTGCTACCCCGGCCAGGAAGTAGTGGCGCGCAGTCAGTTTCGCGGCACGCTCAAACGGCGCGCTTACATCTTGCGCTCGGTGGACGCGTGGCCCCAGGGCGCGAGCCCTGTTTTAGAAGCCGGTCAGGAATTGTTTTCAGCATGGGATGCCGAGCAGGCCTGCGGCACCGTAGTGCAAGTCGCCTGCGCGCCCGATGGCCGCTGGCTGTGCATCTCCAGTCTGCAAACCCAAGCGGCAGACAGTGGCGGCTTGCACGCCGGCAAGGCTGACGGCCCGGCCTTGGAAATCCTACCGCTGCCCTACGTGCTACTGGAAGATATATAGGCCTTGGCGGCGCAATCAGACATGCGCCGCAGCTAAATGCTGGCGCACCACGCGCGACCAACCGGCGCCGCGCAGCAAGGGGCTGACGCATAGGCCATCCACCTGCGGGTCTGTGCTAGGAGAAATACGTCCGCAAGCGATCGCCTGATTCATCGCGTTGTAGAGCACGCAGTGCTGGGCAGACGCGTCCTGGGGCTCGGCGGGGCGCAGGCTGCAGATCGCCTCGCGCAGGCCGTACCAATCCCCCAGCACCGCCCGTACCGGCGATTGCCCTTGTTCAAAGTTCGTCAGTAAATCGCGCAAGACCTGGGGTACCGGCAACGACACTTTGGCCACCGGGTCGGCAAACACGTAGACCAATTCGGCGCCCACCAGCAATTGTTCACCCCGAAAAATACCGCTCACCAATTGCAAGGAACTGTTGCCTACCCTTGCGCAGCGCAAGCCCACATCCAGCACATCGTCATAGACCGCTGAGGCGTGAAATTCCAGCGTCGATTTGCGTACAAACAAATCGCCGCCCATGGCGCGCAGGCTTTGTTCATATGGCAGCGCCAGCGCGCGCCAGTAGTCGGCCAGGGCCGTGTCCACATACATCAGGTAATGCGGATTGAAGACAATTTTTTGCAAATCCACTTCGGCCCAGCGCACCCGCAAACGGTGGAAAAAACGAAATGCGGCGCGCGCTTGGGGTTCCGACATGAGGCTTGGACCTTTCTGGCAAGGGTGAAAGCGCTGGCGGCATCGTATGCACCCGGTGGCAGCCTCCACCCGGCGCGCGGTGCCCAGCGACGGGCAGCACCCAAGTATGACAAGAAAAAAACGTGGCCGCACCGCATGCGCCCGGATCGGCGCCCGCAAGTTGGACTAGCCAGATACCAAGGTGTGGCACTATGGCGCCGTCAAGGTTCCTACCGCGCTGCAAACGTGAATAGAGACCGCTCCGCTGTGCCTCCTTCCAAAGCCTGCCTATGCCCCAATTTGCCGCCAACCTGACTATGCTCTACAACGAGCACGCCTTTCTGGACCGTTTTGCCGCAGCCGCTGCCGACGGATTTCGGGGAGTCGAGTACCTTTTTCCTTATGCTTTTAAGGCCAGCGACATCGCGCAACGTCTGCATGACCATGGGCTGCAGCAGGTGCTGTTCAATGCGCCCCCTGGCGACTGGGACGCTGGCGAACGCGGTCTGGCGTGCCTGCCGGGCCGCGAGGTCGAGTTCCGCGAAGGCTTCTTCAAAGCGCTGGAATACGCCCACGCGCTTGGGTGCCCACGTATCCACGTCATGGCGGGAATTGCGCCGGCCGGGGCCGATCGCGCCGCGCTGCAGGCCCGGTATGAGGCCAATTTAGCCTGGGCGGCCGAGAAGGCTCGCCCCGACGGGCGCGATGTGCTGATGGAGCCTATCAACACGCGCGACATTCCCGGCTTCTTCCTGAACCGGCAGGACGAGGCCCACCGCATCGTGCAAGCCATCGGCATGCCCAACCTGAAGGTGCAATTCGATCTTTACCATTGCCAAATCGTCGAAGGCGATGTGGCAACGAAGATCCGCCAGTACCTGCCTTCGGGACGCGTAGGCCATTTCCAGATCGCAGGTGTGCCAATGCGCCACGAACCTGACTTGGGTGAGCTCAATCACCCGTACCTTTTCGGCGTGATCGACGAAGTGTCTGCGGCCTGCGGCTGGCAGGGCTGGGTCGGCTGCGAATACCGACCTGCGCGGGGATCGTCACAGGGAGCGACCTCGGCCGGTTTGGGTTGGATGCCAGCGCTGGCTTAGCGCTGGGCGATGGGCTTATGGCGGCAACACCGCAGTCGCTTCAATTTCCACTTGTGCGCGGTCTTCCAGCAGCGCTGCGACCTGCACCAAGGTCATCACCGGGTAATGGCGACCCATCACCTCCTGGTACACCCGGCCCAGCTCGCGGGCGCGGCGCAGGTATTCTTGCTTGTCGGTGACATACCAGGTCATGCGCACCAGGTGCTGCGGCCCGGCTTGGGCGCAGGCCAGGGTGTCCACGATGTTTTGCAAGGCCTGGCGACACTGGGCCACAAAGTCGTCGCTTTCGAACTGGCACTGGCCGTTCCAGCCAATCATGCCGGCCAGAAATACCGTGCGGCCACTAGCCACGATGCCGTTGGAATAGCCTTTGGCCGCAAGCCAGCCTGGCGGTTGTAAGGTGTGGAACATGGGTGTCCTAGCTTTGGAGTTGGCGCAGCTTGAAGCGCTGCAATTTACCGGTTTCGGTACGCGGAAGGCTTGCAACAAATTCCAGCTTGCGCGGGTATTTAAAGGGCGCGATGCTTTGTTTGACATGTTCTTGCAATGCGAGGGCCATTTCCGCGTCGCCGCTGTGTCCCGGCTTGAGCACCACAAAGGCCTGCACAATCTGGCCGCGCTCAGCATCGGGCATACCGACCACTGCGCATTCCAGCACTGCAGGATGCAGTAACAAAGCGCTTTCTACTTCGGGCCCGGCGATGTTGTAACCGGCCGAAATAATCATGTCGTCGTTGCGGGCGCAATAGCTGAAATAGCCATCGGCATCCATCACAAAGGTATCGCCAGGCAGGTTCCAACCTGCCACCACATAGTCGCGCTGGCGCGGGTCGTCCAAATAGCGGCAACCGGTCGCGCCGCGCACTGCCAGCCGACCCGGCGTGCCCGGCGGCACCGGCTGCATATGCGCATCCACCACACGCACTTCATAGCCTGGCACTACTTTGCCAATGCTGCCAGCGCGCACCTCGGAGCCGGCGCTGGCGATGTAGATATGCATTACTTCGGTGCCGCCAATGCCGTCGGTAATTTGCAGGCCAGTTGCCTGTTTCCAGGCCTGGCGCGTGGCATCGGGCAAGGCCTCGCCCGCGCTGACCGGGTGTTTGAGGCTGGACAGGTCATGCTCCCCCGCCAACGCCGCCATTTGCCGGTACATGGTGGGTGCGGTATAGCACTGCGTGGCGCGGTATTTGGCGATGGTCTGCAACAAAGATTTTGGCGTATGCCGCTCCAGCAGCACGGTGCTGGCACCAAAGCGCAAAGGAAAAGCCAGCAGACCGCCCAAACCAAAAGTAAAGGCCACAGGCGGCGTGCCGCAGACCACATCGTCGGCATCCATGTGCAGCACATGGCGCGGAAACAAATCGCACATGGCCAGCACATCGCGATGGAAATGCATGGTGCCTTTGGGCTTGCCGGTGGTGCCGCTGGTAAAGGCGATCAGGCACACATCGTCGCGGCTGGTGGGATACGGCGTCCAGTCCGTGCTATGCGCTTGCATGCGCGCTTCCAGGCCATCGGGCGCGTCGCTGCGAAAAGCTATTAGCTGCTGCAACAGCGGCTGGTATTGCGCATGGCCTGGCGTTTGGCAAAACTGCAGTTCTTCCAACAAAGCGGCGTCGCACAAAGCCGCGCTGACCTGGGCTTTGGCGATGATCGTGGCCAACTCGGTGGCGCGCAGCATGGGCATGGTGGGCACTACGACCAAGCCCGCTTGCAAAGCGGCCAAAAAGCAGGCGGCCATCATGGGTGTATTCGCGCCGCGCAGCAAAAGCCGGTTGCCGGGCACCAAGCCCATGTCCTTTGTCAGCACCTGGGCGATTCGATGGCAATGGTCGCTCAGCTGCGCATAGGTCCAGGCGATTGCTTCGGGCCCCGCGGGCCTCGGCGCCATGCCGCGGATCGCAATGCGATCTCCCCTGCCCTCTGCCACATGGCGGTCCACCAGTTCGGCGCCACAGTTGAGGATGGCGGGGTATTGCAATTGAGGCAGCGTCGCATGAAACATCGGCCATTCGTTCTGGGGCGGTAAGTGCTCGCGGGCGAAATGGTCGCTATGGCTACTGGGCGCTAGAACATTCCAGTCTTGCATGCGAATTACCCCTTGATCAAGTCGCGGCCAATAATGAGTTGCTGCACTTCGGTAGCGCCTTCGTAAATACGCAGGGCGCGAATTTCGCGGTACAGCGATTCGACGATGCTGCCTTTTTTCACGCCCATGCCGCCGTGCATTTGCACCGCCATGTCGATGATGGTTTGCGCGCTTTCGGTGGCGTTCATCTTGGCCATGGCCGCTTCGCGGGTGACGCGCTGGCCTTGGTCGCGCAGCCAGGCGGCGCGGTAGGTCAGCAAGGTGGCGGCATCGAGCAGCGTCGCCATGTCGGCCAGCTTGCATTGGGTGATCTGAAAATCTGCCAGGCTTTGGCCAAACATCTTGCGCTGGCGCGCCCAGTCCAAGGACGCGTCCAGCGCCCGGCGCGCAAAGCCCAGCGAAGCCGCAGCCACCGAGGTGCGAAACACATCGAGGGTTGCCATTGCCACTTTAAAACCTTCGCCAGCCTTGCCGATGCGCACGCTTTCAGGCAGCCGCACGGCGTCAAAGCGCAAGGTGGCCAAGGGGTGTGGCGCCATTACGTCGATGCGCTCTTCGATCACCAAGCCGGGCGTGTCGGCGTCCACGATAAATGCCGAAATACCGCGTGCCCCCGGCGCCTCGCCGGTACGCGCAAACACCACATAAAAACCGGCGATACCGCCATTAGAAATCCAGGTCTTGCGGCCATTGAGCTCGTAGCCGCCGTCCACCATGGTGGCACTGCATTGCATGGCCGCTACGTCGGACCCGGCGTCGGGTTCGCTCAAAGCAAATGCGGCCAGAGATTGCCCACGCACCACGCTGGGCAGGTATTTCGCTCGTTGCGCTGGCGTGCCCATCAGACTGATGGCACGGCTGCCCAGGCCTTGCATGGCAAAGGCAAAGTCGGCCAGGCCTTCGTGGTAGGCCAGGGTTTCGCGCAGCAGGCACAGGCGGCGCGTGTCGATGTGCTCGGCAGCGCCGCCATGCGCGGTTCCGGCCACCGCGTGCGATAACCAGCCGCCCTGCCCCATGCGAGCGACCAAGGTAATGCAACGCGCATCCACGGCTGCGCGGCTTTCGTCGTGCGTGGCGTCTTGCAGTTGCGCAGCGCACCAGGTGTCGAGCGTAGTTTTGAAACTGCGGTGGCCGTCTTCAAAAAAAGGCCAGTGCAGATAGTTATGCGGGTTGGCGTCCATATCAGTCCCCTTCAAACACCGGCGTTTGCTTGGCTACAAAAGCGTGGTAGGCGCGATGGAAATCGTTGGTCGCCATGCAAATGGCCTGGGCCTGGGCTTCAGCCTCGATAGCCTCGTCTACGCCCATATTCCATTCTTGTTGCAGCATTTTTTTGGTCATGCCGTTGGCAAATGTCGGTCCGCTGGCCAGTTGCGCGGCCATGGCCCGGGCCTGGTCGCGCAAGTCTTCAGGCGTGCACACGCGGTTGTAAAAGCCCCAGCGCTCGGCCTCTTCGCCGCCCAGGCCGCGCCCGGTGAACAGTAATTCGCTGGCGCGGCCCTGGCCTATCATGCGCGGCAGCAGCGCGCAGGCGCCCATGTCGCAACCGGCCAAGCCGACTTTATTGAACAAAAAATAGGTTTTGCTGCGCGCCGTGCCAAAGCGCATGTCGGAGGCCAGCGCCAGCAAAGCACCGGCTCCGGCACAAATGCCATCGATGGCCGCGACGATGGGCTGCGGGCAGGCGCGCATGGCTTTGACCAGGTCGCCGGTCATGCGGGTAAAGGTCAGCAAGCCGGGCATGTCCAGTTGGGTGAGCGGCCCGATGATTTCATGCACATCGCCGCCCGAGCAAAAGTTGCCGCCCTCACCGGTCAGCACCACGGCGTGCACATCGGGCGCATAGACCAGTGCGCGAAACAGGTCGCGCAGCTCGGCATAGGAATCAAAAGAGAGCGGGTTTTTACGCTCGGGTCGGTTGAGGCTGATGGTGGCAACATGGTCCGCCACGCTGAACTTGAAATGTTGTGCCTGGTAATTGTGCAGCGCGTGGTTGTGGCCGGGCAATTGCTGGGGCTGACCGGGCAGGTACTTGGTGCTCATGGTTTCTCCTTGCGGGCGCTGCTGCGCATGGGGCGGGGGTTGGCGGTTTTGAGGGTGCCCAACAGGGTGGCCAACTGGCTTTGCTCTTTGGATGAAAGCGGCGATAAGAGCTCGCGTACCCAAGCTTCATGGGCTTGGGCCATGGTGGCAAAGGCGCTGCGCCCGGCCGCGGTCAGGCTTAAGCGGTAAGAGCGGCGGTCGCCCGGCACGGCCTGGCGCTGCACCAATTGCTCGCGCTCCAATTGGTCCACGATGGTGGTGACATTGCCGCCGGTCACCATCATGCGGCGCGAGACTTCGCCCATGGCCAGGCCCTCGGGCTCGCGCTCCAGTTGGACCATCAAATCAAAGCGCGGCAGCGTGATGCCAAACTGCTCGCGCAAGCGCTGGCGAATCGTGTCTTCGATACGCGTGGTGCAAGACAGCATACGCAGCCATAACCGCAGGGACGCATGGTGGTCCGCATGGGCGCGTTGCTCCATGTCGGTGTTTTGGCGCGCGTTCACGAGGCGCGCTCCTCGCTGGCAGAGCTCTGGGCCAAGGCTTGCAGGGCGCGCTCGCGGGCAAAACCGGCTTCGAGTTGCGGCTTGCCCGAAACATACGATTGGGGCCAGTCCACACCGGTGTAGCCAATGCGTGCGGCCTCGGTCAGCGTCCAGGCCGGATTGGCTAAATGCGGCCTGGCCACGGCGCATAAGTCTGCACGTCCGGCTGCGATCACGCTGTTCACATGATCGGCTTCGCTGATCGCACCAACCGCCATGGTGGCAATGCGCGCTTCCTGGCGGATGCGGTCGGCAAACGGCGTTTGGTACATGCGGCCATAGGTAGGCTTTTGGTGCGGACTGACCTGGCCGCTGGAGCAGTCGATCATGTCCGCGCCCGCGGCTTTAAAGGCCTGTGCGATCTGCACGGCGTCCGCTGGCGTAATGCCGCCCTCCACCCAATCGTGCGCCGAAATACGCACCGACATCGGTAAATGGTCCGGCCACGCAGCGCGCACTGCGGCAAAGACTTCCAGCGGGTAGCGCAAGCGATTGGCCAGCGTGCCGCCGTATGCATCGGTGCGCAAGTTGGTCAAGGGCGAGATAAAGCCCGAGAGCAAATAGCCATGCGCGCAGTGCAACTCCAGCCAGTCAAAGCCGGCTTGCGCAGCGCGCAGCGTGGAAGCTACAAAGTCGGCTTTAACCCGGTCCATGTCCGCGCGGTCCATAGCGCGGGGCACCGGGCCTTTATCCAGATAGGGCTTTGCCGAAGCGGCTAGTAGCGGCCAATTGCCTTCGGGCAAGGGCTGGTCCATGCCCGCGCCCTGCCAGGGCACGCAGGTTGAGGCTTTGGCACCGGCGTGGCCGATTTGCAGCGCGATTTTGGCGTCGGTGTTGCTATGCACCCAATCGACAATGCGGCGCCAGTCCTGCATTTGCTGGTCGGTCCACAAGCCGGGGCAGCCGGGGGTGATGCGCGCATCCGGGCTGGTGCAAGTCATCTCGGCCATGACCAGGGCCGCGCCACCCATAGCGCGTGCGCCCAGGTGGACTAAGTGGTAGTCCGCCGCCCGTCCATCCAGGCACTGGTATTGCGCCATGGGCGAGACCACCACCCGGTTTTTGAGGGTAATAGAGCGCAGGCTAAAGGGCGTGAACATGGGCGGGCGCCCGTCATGCATATCAGCGCGCGCGGCAAACCAGCGTTCATAGCCCTCCAGCCAGCCAGCATCGCGCAAGCGCAGGTTTTCGTGGCTGATACGCTGGCTGCGCGTGAGCATGGAATACATGAATTGCTCAGGCTCGAGCTGGTCGCAGTAGCGTTGGCCGCAGACTTCGAACCATTCCATGGCGTTCCAAGCCGCGTTTTGAATCCGAATGACATCGATGGCGCGCAGCTTTTGGTAATGCGCCAGCACTTCGGGGATGCGGTCTGGGGTGTCGCCATGCTGGGTGAACTGGCGCACCAGTTCAATCGCGTCTTCCAAGGCCAGCTTGGTGCCCGAGCCAATGGCAAAGTGCGCGGTGTGCGCGGCGTCGCCCATCAGCACTACATGGCTGTTGCCATTGAAGTGCGACCAGTTTTTGCAGGTGATGCGCTGGAAATTCAGCCAGGCCGAGCCGCGCAAATGGCGGGCATTGGTCATCAGCTTTTGGCCCTGCAAATTGGCGGCAAATACCTTCTCGCAAAAGGCTATTGATTCGGCCTGGTCGGCTTGGTCTAGGCCATGCGCCTTCCAGACTTCTTCCGGACACTCCACGATAAACGTAGAGGTGTTTTCGTCAAACTTGTAGATGTGCGCTTGCAGCCAGCCGTGTTCGGTTTTCTCAAACAAAAAGGTGAATGCGTCGTAGAGCTTGGTGGTACCCAGCCAGATGTAGCGATTGGGCCGGGTGACGATATCGGGTTGGTAGACCTCGGGCGTACGCGAACGCACCCTGGAGTTAAGCCCGTCGCTGGCGATGATCAGGTCGGCATCGGGGAAGTCCAGGTCCGAATCCACTTCTTGCTCAAACAAGAGCTTGACGCCCAGCGCCTCGCAGCGCGATTGCAAAATATTGAGCAGCTTCTTGCGGCCTATGCCCACAAAGCCGTGGCCGCCCGAGCGGATGACGCGCCCTTTGAATTGCAGCTCGATATCGTCCCAGTGGTTGAAAGCCTGCTTGATTTCTGCGGCTGATTCGCGGTCCCATTGCTGCATATAGCCCATGGTTTGGTCGGAAAACACCACGCCCCAGCCAAACGTGTCATAGGGCTTGTTGCGCTCGACCACGGTAATGTCGTGGTGGGCGCCCAGCTTTTTCATGAGCAGCGCAAAGTACAGGCCCGATGGGCCGCCACCGATGCAAACAATTTTCATCCAAACTCCTCGTAGGCCAATGCAGCCGGAGCATATAGTATTTCCGGTCTCAATTGTTGAAGCTTGAAATAAATAACAGATCCTCTGAGATTCAGAGATCGAGCGACTCAGTACACAATGGGGACTACCCAAACCTGACCCGCAAAATGCAAAACCCCACCAATCGCTTCAAGCAATCCCTGCTCGCGCGCCAGGCGCAAATTGGCCTGTGGCTGGGTCTGGCCAACCCCTTGAGCGCCGAGCTATGCGCCTGGGCCGGCTTTGACTGGCTGCTCATTGACGGCGAACATGCGCCCAACACCCTGCCCCTGATCCTGGCCCAGGCCCAGGCGATAGCGGGCGTGCCGGGCAACCAGGTGCTGGCGCGCTTGCCCGTGGGCGACCCGGTGCTGGTCAAGCAGTATCTGGATCTGGGCGTGCAATCGCTGCTGATACCGATGGTGGAAAGCGGCGAGCAAGCCCGCGCCATGGTGCAAGCATCGCGCTATCCGCAAGCCGACGGCCAAGGCGGTGTGCGCGGCATGGCCGGCGCCCGCGGTTCGCGCTGGGGGCATATTGCCCACTACGCCCATGAAGCCAATGCGCAGGTGTGCGTCATGGTGCAAGTGGAAACCGCGCTCGGGTTAGAGAACTTGGAAGAAATTTGCGCCGTTCCTGGTGTGGATGGTGTTTTCATCGGCCCCGCAGACTTGTCCGCCTCGCTCGGATTTCCCGGCCAAACCGAGCACCCAGAGGTGCTCGAACGCATCGAAGATGCCATCGCACGCATCCTGCAAGCGGGCAAAGCGCCGGGCATTCTCACCACCAACGAAGACCTGGGACGCCGCTACCTGGACCTGGGCGTCGTGTTTATTTGCGTCGGCTTGGATACGAATTTACTTATGCAACACACCAGCGCGCTGGCCGCCCGCTTTAAGGGTCAGAGTGCGCCACACCAGCGCTCCGGCATGGGTTACTGAGATGCGGCAAGGACAAGCAACAGGACGGGTGCATGGCCGCTAACACCAAGGCGCTTTCGGGCGCGGCCTTTGCCACTTTGCTTTTGATCGCGCTGATGATGGGCGCCAACCATGTGTCTGCGCGCTTTGCTTTTAACCATGGCGTTGATGTCCTCACCGCCGTCAGCTGCCGTAGTGGTATCACAGCCATCGGTTTGGCCCTGATTTTGTGGCGCGCGCAGGTACCCCTGGCCTTTAGCCCGCGACACCGGATTTTTCTACCAGCTATCGGGCTGGTGATTACTGCCCAAAGTATTTGCATTTATTCCTCGGTGGCGCGTTTGCCTGTGGCCTTAGCGCTGCTGGCCTTTAACACCTACCCCTTGAGTACCGCTTTGTGGGCACGCGCGCTCTATGGCCACCGGCCCGAGCGCGCACTGCTGCTGGCAATTCCGTTTTTGCTGCTGGGGCTGTCGCTGGCGCTGGACGTGTCGGGCGCCATCTCTGGCCTGGGCGCAGTGGCGCATTGGCAGGAAATTGGTGTGGGCGTGGCCTTTGCGTTTGCGGCCTCGGCGTTTTTTGGCTTGGCGCTGGTGTTAACGCAGCATGAAGCAGCTGCGCTCGATGGCCGGGTGCGCACTTTCACCACCATGCTGACAGTAGGGGTGCTGGCGACAATAGGCGCAGAACTCAATGGCGGCATGCATTGGCCCACCGCGGATGCGGGCTGGGTTGGTTTGGGCTTGCTGACGTTTTTATATGGGACCGCATTCACCATTATGTTTACCGTGCTTCCGCGTTTGGGTGTCGTCGGTAACTCGGCCATCATGAATGTCGAACCGGTCTTTGCACTGGTGATGGCCTGGGCCTTTTTAGACCAAAAAATCTCTTGGGTGCAAGTAGCTGGCGCGCTTCTGGTGGTGGCTACGGTGATGGCCCTGGGCTTGCGAAAAAACCGCCCGCATTGAGTCGCGCGCACCACAGTACGTGGCTTTCAAGACCCTGGTCTTCTGCCAAGGTGCTTGCGGTGGATGTTTGCGTCATCGACCGGCACGTTAACTCAAAGCGCGACAGTATCTGGGACTACAGCTACTTCCTCGCTCTGTGCCCTTCACTATAGGCACAGCATCAGCATTGTTCTCAAAAACGCTCCAGATAAGGGCGCAAATCCAGTTCATGCGTCCAGGCGTCGCGAGGTTGCTGGTGCAGCATCCAGTAGGCGTCGGCGATGTGGTCGGGGTTGAGGATGCCGTCTTGCGCTTTGAGGGCGTAGCGCTCGGGGAACTGGGTGCGGATGAATTCGGTGTCGATGGCGCCGTCGATGATGGTGTGGGCGACGTGTACGCCCAGCGGCCATAGTTCGCGGGCCATGCTCTGGGCCAGTGCGCGCAAGGCCATTTTGCCGCCCGAAAAGCCTGCAAAGTGGGCGCTGCCGCGCAGAGAAGCGGTGGCGCCGGTAAAGATGATGCTGCCCTTGTGCACCACGCCCTGCCCGCTTGGGGCTTGCGCGTCGGCACTCGCCGCCGCGTCTGGCCGCGCCACCATGCGCTTGGCGACTTCGCGCCCGGTCAGGAAACCGGCCAGGCAGGCCATTTCCCACATCTTGGTGTAGCGGCGCGCGGTCTCGGTGAGGATGCTGTTGGGCGAATTAGCGCCAATATTGAACACCAGCACCGCAATCGGCCCGATCTGCGTTTCGATGTGCTCTACCAGCGCAATCACTTCGTCCTCTTGGCGCGCATCCGAGCCAAAGCCGTGGGCGATGCCGCCTGCGGCGCGGATGTCCGCCAACAGCGGCTGCAATTTGTCCAGGCTGCGGCGGGTCGCGCAGACGGTGTAGCCCTCACGGGCAAAGCGGCGGGCCACGGCGCCGCCGGTGGCATCACCCGCGCCTATGACTAAACAGACTTTGGCTTGCGACATGGCGCGGCCCTTACGCGCGGGGCGGCAGGCCGCGCACCAGGGTTAAAAATTCCAGCGACGTGCCGGCGCGGCGGTGTTCGGACAAGGCTTGGTATTCGGGGTCGGCAAACCAGGCGCGGGCTTGGCTTTCGGAAGGGAACTTAAAAATAATCATGCGCCCGGCGCGCGGCGCCGTGCCTTCCAGATGCACTGGCGCATCGTCATAGGTAATGAACTCGCCGCCATAGCGCTTGAGGATGGGGAAAAAGCCTTTTTCATACTGGCGGTAAGTTCCTGCATCTCGCACATGCAGGTTGACGACGGCATAGACAGCGATATCACTCATAGCTAGTTCCTTTGAAAAAACTGGGTAGAAACCCTAGGCGCATTCGCACTTCCAAGGCTTTGTAGCAGTGGGCTTGCAGCCCCATTGTCTTGCGCGCGACAGCAGGGCCATGGCCTTGTAACGGACAAGCCCACAGCCCGGCGCATAAGAGGCTGCGGGCCACATGAATCTTATAAGATGCATTCAAACAGCGCCTGCGGCCAGCAGCCCGGCGCCCACCCATAACGAGGAGTTCGGACATGCCCGTGATAGAGAGCCAGGTCGATACCCTTGGCGAGGCCTTTGTGCGCAACCGCGCCGACATGCTCAAAGCCCTGGCCGGGGTGCGCGCCGTCGAGGACAAGGTGCGCGCCACCGAGGCCGAAAAGCAGCCCAAGTTCCACAAGCGCGGCCAGCTGATGCCGCGCGAGCGGGTGAACCTGCTGCTCGATAGGGGCACGCCTTTTCTGGAAATCTCTACCCTGGCCGGTTACAAGCAGCACGACGACAAAGACGGCTCCTTGGCCGGAGGCAACAGCATTTGCGGCATCGGCTATGTGTGCGGTGTGCGCACCATGGTGACGGCTTCCAACAGCGCCATCAAAGGCGGCACCATCACGCCGTGGGGCTTGCGCAAAAGCCTGCGCATGCAAGACATTGCCATGAAGCAAAAGCTGCCCATCGTCAGCCTGCTCGAATCAGGCGGTGCGAATTTGCTCTACCAGGCCGAAATCTTTATCGACGGCGGCACCACCTTTGCCAACCAGGCCATGTTGTCGGCAGCGGGCGTGCCGCAGATTACCGTGGTGCACGGCTCCAGCACGGCAGGCGGCGCTTATGTGCCAGGTTTGTCGGACTACAGCATCATGGTGCGCAAAAACGCCAAGGTGTTTTTGGCTGGGCCGCCATTGCTCAAAGCGGCCACCGGCGAAGTGGCAGGCGACGAGGAATTGGGTGGCGCTGAGATGCACGCCCAGATAACCGGCACCGCCGAGTTCTTGGCCGAAAGCGATGCCGACGGCATTCGCCTGGCGCGCGAGGTGATGGCCAGCCTGGACTGGAACAAACACCGCCCGCAGTTTGCCGACGCGCCGGTGCAAGCGCCGCTGTACAGCCCAGACGAACTTTGCGGCGTGGTGCCGGTGGACTACCGCCAGCCTTACGATTGCCGCGAAGTGATCGCCCGCATCGTCGATGGCAGCGAGTTTTTGGACTTTAAGAGCGAATACGACAACCAAACCATTTGCGGGCGCGCCCGCATCCACGGCATGCAAGTGGGCATCTTGGGCAACAACGGCCCGATCACCGCCAAGGGCGCGACTAAGGCCGGGCAGTTCATCCAGCTATGCGATCAGGCCGATATTCCGCTGGTGTTTTTGATGAACACCACCGGCTATATGGTCGGCACCGAAAGCGAGCAAGGCGGCATCGTCAAACACGGCAGCAAGATGATTCAGGCCGTGGCCAATGTGCGGGTGCCGCGTATTACCGTGGTGATAGGTGCGTCCTTTGGCGCGGGCAATTACGGCATGTCCGGGCGGGGTTTTCGGCCGGACTTTATTTTTGCCTGGCCCAATGCGCGCACAGCGGTCATGGGCGGTGAGCAAGCGGCCAAGGTACTGTCCATCGTCAACCGCGAAAAAATCTTGAAAGAAGGCCGCGAGCCCACGGCCGAAGAAGAAAGCAAATTTGCCTTTATGGAAGGCGCGGTCATCCACCAGTTTGACCGCGACTCGCAAGCGCTGGCAGGCACCTCGCGCTTGTACGACGACGGCCTGATAGACCCGCGCGACACCCGCCGCGTACTGGCCATGACCCTGTCCATTTGCCGCGAAGGCCGCACCCGTCCGCTCAAGCCCAATAGCTTTGGCGTGGCGCGTTTTTAAATGAGGTGGCCACACATGTTGTTCGACAAAGTATTGATAGCCAACCGGGGCGAGATCGCGGTACGCATTATTCGCGGCTGCCAGCGCATGGGCTACCGCACGGTGGCGGTGTATTCCGAAGCAGACCGCGACGCTTCGCACGTGGCCCTGGCCGACCAGGCGATTTGCATAGGCCCGGCGCCAGCGCAAGAGTCGTATTTATCCATAGACAAATTAATTGCTGCAGCCCAAAGCAGCGGCGCGGGCGCCATCCACCCGGGCTATGGCTTTTTGTCAGAGCGCGCAGCGTTTGCGCAAGCGGTGCAAGACGCGGGCCTGGTGTTCATCGGCCCAGACCCACAGGCTATTGAGGCCATGGGCAACAAGAGCGCCTCCAAAATCCGCATGCTGGCGGCGGGCGTGCCTTGCGTGCCGGGCTACCAGGGCGATGACCAAAGCGACGCCACTTTGGTGGCCGAGGCGCAAAAAGTCGGCCTGCCGGTAATGGTCAAAGCCGCAGCAGGCGGCGGCGGGCGCGGTATGCGCTTGGTACACGATGCACAAGATTTGTTGGCCGCCATCCAGTCCGCGCGCAGCGAGGCCGCGAACGCTTTTGGCGACGGGCAGTTGCTGATTGAAAAAGCCGTGCTGCATGCGCGCCATGTGGAGATTCAGGTCTTTGGCGACGGGCACGGTAATGTGGTGCATATCGGCGAGCGCGATTGCTCGGTGCAGCGGCGCAACCAAAAAGTGGTGGAAGAAGCGCCCAGCCCGGCGGTGAACGAAGCCCTGCGCGCACGCATGGGAGCCGCCGCCGTGGCCGCAGCGCGGGCGGTGCATTACGTGGGCGCGGGCACGGTGGAATTTATGCTGGCGCAAGACGGCAGCTTTTACTTTCTGGAGATGAACACGCGCTTGCAAGTAGAGCACCCGGTTACCGAAATCGTCTATGACCTGGACCTGGTGGAATGGCAATTGCGCGTGGCCCAGGGCGAGGCGCTGCCGCTGGCGCAAGAAGCCATCAACGCCAGGCGCAAGGGCTGGGCGATTGAAGTGCGTTTGTGTACCGAAGACCCGGCGAACAACTTTGTGCCGCAAACCGGGCCGCTGCTGGCTTGGCATGCGCCGCAAGGCGCGGGCATGCGCACCGACCATGGCTTGCGCCAGGGCGGCCTGGTGTCGCCCTATTACGACTCGATGCAGGCCAAGCTGATTGCCAGTGGCGACACGCGGGAGCAGGCCTGCCGCACGCTTTTGCACATGCTGGACCACACCGTGCTACTGGGCGTGACCAGCAACCGCGACTACCTGCGCCAGATCATTGCGCACCCGGTGTTTGCGGCGGGTGATTTTTCGACAGGCTTTATTGCCGAACACCTGAGCCCCGAAAGCTTTGCCGCCAGCCGCACACCCACTGCGCTGCATAACGCGCTGGCTGCTGTGCTGCTGTACCGCAGCCAGGCATTGGCCTTGCAAGCCGACGCCGGGCTGGATGCCGAACTGCTGGAGTGGCAAAGCTCGGCCCCGGCGCAAGTGCCGCTGCTGCTGCAATGCGGCGAGCGCAAGCTGCGCGTCACCGTGGCCGCGCTGGGCCGGGGCGCTTACCGGGTGCAGACAGAGGGGCAAACGCTGGAGCTAGAAGTGGTGTCCATGCAAGCGCCCACACTGCGCTTTATGCACCAAGGCCTGGACGCCCAGGCCGACTATGCGATGGTGGATAACGATGTGCATTTGTCGCACGGCGGTCTAACCCTGCGCTACACCGATACCACGCTCGCTCCGGCCAGCAAAGACGCCGCAGGCAGCGACGGGCGCATGCTGGCGCCCATGGACGGCAAGATTTTGAAGGTGCTGGTGCAGCCTGGCGACACGATTAGCAAAGGCCAAACCCTGGCGGTGCTGGAAGCCATGAAAATGGAATTTGCCATTAGCAGCGGCGTGGACAGCAGCGTGACCGCCGTGGCCTGCCAAGTGGGGCAACAAGTGAAAGCGCGCCAGTTGCTGATCAGCCTGGCGCCCACGCAAACCAAAGAGGGAAGCACTGCATGATCAAGCTCTACCACTGCGTTGATGCGCGCTCGCTGCGCCCTTTGTGGGCTTTGGAGGAAATGGGCCTGCCCTACGAGTTGGAGGTGTTGCCCTTTCCGCCCCGCGTGTTCAAGAAAGACTATTTGGCTATCAACCCGCTGGGCACTATTCCGTACCTGGTCGATGGCGATACGCACATGACCGAGTCCAGCGGAATCTGCCACTATTTGGTGGAGCGCTATGGCAAGCACGCGTTTGGCCTTAGGCCCGACCACCCGGAATACGGCAGCTATACCAACTGGCTGTTTCATAGCGACGCCACCCTCACCTTTCCGCAAACCGTGGCCCTGCGCTACGGCATCATGGAGCCGCCACCGCGCAAGCTGCCGCAAGCGGTGGAAGACTACAAAAAATGGTATTTGGCGCGCTTACGCATGCTGACAGCCCATTTGCAAGGCCGCGAATTTTTGTGCGACGGGCGTTTCACCATCGCCGATATTTGTATTGGCTATGCGCTGTTTTTAGGCACCACGCCCGGCCTGGACCTGGGCGCGCAGTACGCGCCGCATGTGCAGGACTATTTGGCCCGCTTGCTGGCGCGTCCCGCCCTGTTACGGGCGCGTGCTTTGGACGCATAAGCGTAGGCAAAGCCCTTGTTTGGAATACCCACTTAGCCCCGACCCTAGGATGCCCGCATGAACCCCGTGGACCCCGCCGAAACTGAATTGATGCTTGAGCAAGTGCGCCGCTTTGCACAAACCGAAGTGGCGCCGCACCTGGAGGACTGGGAAGCGGCGGGCGAATTTCCGCGCAGCATGTACAAGCGCTGGGCCGACTTGGGATGGTTGGCCATGGGTTACCCGGAAGAACTAGGCGGCATTGCCGCGCCCTGGACGCTGCGCAATGCCTTTGGGGTAGCCGCAGCGCGCTACACCGCAAGCGGCGGCTTGTTGGCCAGCTTGGGCAGCAACAGCATCGGCCTGCCACCCATCATTAACTATGGCAGCGCGGCCTTGAAGCAAGCTATCGTGCCGTCGGTATTGGCAGGCGACAAAATTGCGGCGCTAGGCATTACCGAGCCTGGCGGCGGCTCGGACGTGGCCAATTTGCGCACTACGGCGCGGCGCGAGGGTGACTACTACATCATCAACGGCGAAAAGACCTTTATTACCTCGGGCATGCGCTTTGACTGGATCAGCCTGGCGGTGCGCACCGACGCGGACAACAAAGGCGCAGGCGGTATCTCGATGATCGCAGTGCCGGGCGACGCGCCAGGCCTGTCGCGCACCAAGCTGCACAAAATGGGCTGGCATTGCTCGGACACCGCCAGCCTGTACTTTGACAATGTGCGCGTGCCGGTGGCCAACTTGTTGGGCGAGGAAAACAAGGGCTTCAAAATCATCATGACCAATTTCAATGGCGAGCGTCTGGGCATGTCGGCCACTGCCATTGGCATGGCCGAGGCTTGCTACGACGAAGCGCTGGCCTGGGCGCGCGAGCGCAAGACCTTTGGCCAGCCACTCACCAGCCACCAGGTGCTGCGCCACAAGCTGGTGGATATGCGCATGCGCATCGAGGCCAGCCGCGCCTGGCTGGACAAGCTCTCGGTGCAAGCCGATGCAGGCCAGACCGGACAGGCCTGGGTGGCCGAAGTCTGCATGCTCAAAAATCAGTCCACCCAAACCATGCAGTTTTGCGCCGACCAGGGCGTGCAGATTTTGGGCGGCATGGGCTATATGCGCGGCAGCGCTTGCGAACGGATTTACCGCGAAGTGAAGGTGATGACGATAGGCGGCGGCGCCGAAGAAATCATGAAAGAACTGGCGGCGCGGCAATTGGATATTTAAGGGCACTGGCCCCCGTTTACCCCTCACGCATTGCCCAACACACAACACCACCAAGCTAAAACGCTGCAAGCAACACCCGCTACCGAGAAAGACCATCCCATGGAAAAAACCATACTCACGTGCGCGCTGACCGGCGTGCTGACCGACCCCAAGCAACACCCGGTGCCCGTGACGCCCGCGCAAATGGCGGCAGAAGCCAAAGCCGCGTTTGAAGCCGGTGCATCCATCATGCATGTGCACATCCGCCGCCAGGAAGAAGGCATGGGCCACATGCCTTCGTGGGACCCGGACGTGGTGTGGGAAATAACCGAAGCCATACGCGCCGCATGCCCCGGCGTCATCATCAACCTCACCACCGGCGTGGTGGGCAAAGACATTGCCGGGCCGCTGGCCTGCATACGCCGCGTGCGGCCCGAAATCGCGGCGTGCAACGCCGGCACGCTCAACTACTTAAAGATACGTTCGGACGGCCGTTGGGCCTGGCCGCCCATGGTGTTTGACAACCCGGTGGACAAGGTGAAAGCCTTTTTGGACGTGATGCACGAGACTGGCACCATGCCCGAGTTTGAATGCTTTGACGTGGGCATTGTGCGCTCGGTGGCGATGTTCAAAAAAGCCGGTATGACCGACCACCTGGACTACAACTTTGTCATGGGCGTCGATTCGGGCATGCCTGCCGATGCCGAATTACTGGCCTGGTTGTGCAAGCAGATCGAATCCGGCGTGACCTGGCAAAGCACGCTGATTGGCCGCCAGGAAATTTGGCCGGTGCACCAGGCTACGGCGGATTTGGGCGGCATGCTGCGTACCGGTCTAGAAGACACTTTTTACCTGCCCGACGGCACGCGCGCCAGCGGCAACGGCGCGTTGATAGAGGCCCTAGCCCGCTGCGCCCGCAATGCCGGCCGCGACATCGCCTCCCCCGCCGAAGCCCGCGCCCGCTTGGGGCTGCGTGCCGCTGCCTAAGCCAGGTCAACCCGCCATTGTTGAAACAACTTTCCACCCAAACAACCCGGAGAAGACATGCAATTCACGCACGAACACCGCGAAGTTCAGAAAACCCTCAAGCGCCTAATTGACGAAGACATCAACCCCCATGTGGATGAATGGGAAGAGGCCGGTATTTTTCCGGCCCATGAGGTGTTTAAGAAGCTAGGCAACTTGGGCCTCTTG
>CANFVA010000037.1 GCA_947450255.1 Comamonadaceae bacterium | reverse complement strand
GCTTTTGACATCGCTTGCGTCGTCTGCGTAGCGGGGGGCGCTACCTGTGGCGCAGGCACCGCGCTACAGTGCGCACATTGCCGCCCACCCGAGAAACAAGCCATGTCCAGCCATCTGCATCAACGCGTACTGATTACCGCCGCCGCATCCGGCATCGGCCTGGTGATGGCCGACGCCTTTATGGCCGCAGGCGCCAAGGTCTATATCTGCGACCGCGACGCTGCCGCCCTGGACGCAGCCCTTGCCAGCCGCCCGGCCTTGGCGGGCCAGGTTTGCGATGTCAGCGACGAAGCGCAAGTAGCCGCTTTATTTGCTGCGGCCACTGCGCACTTGCGAGGCCTGGATATTTTGGTCAGCAATGCCGGCATCGCCGGGCCCACCGCTAACTTGGAAGACATCAGCCTTGCCGATTGGCGCAACTGTCTGGCGGTGAACCTGGACTCTGCGTTTTTATGCGCCCGAGCTGCTGCACCGCTGTTGCGCGCCCAGGGCAGCGGCTCGATGATTTTGATGTCCTCCACCGCAGGTTTATTTGGCTTCCCACGGCGCAGCCCTTATGCCTCAGCCAAATGGGCGATCCGCGGCCTGACGCGCACCCTGGCGCAGGAGTTGGGGCCTGTGGGCGTGCGGGTCAACTGCATTTGCCCAGGCTCGGTAAGTGGCGAGCGCATCGACCGCGTGATTGCTGCCGAAGCCCAGAAAATCGGCCGCAGCGAAGCGGACGTGCGCTCTGAGATGACGCAAATTTCCTCACTCAAATCGTTTATCGCGCCGCAAGACATTGCCAACCTGGCCTTGTTCATCACCTCCAGCGCGGGCGCGCGCATTTCTGGCCAGGACTTGACGGTGGACGGCCATACCGAAACGCTCTGAGCCTGCGCCGCGCCGGCCTGTGACCCAGACTTCAACCTGTCAAATACTGCCATGAAGATCCAACAGCTTGAAACCTTTACCGATGAATTTGTCTGCTTTGTCAAACTGACGACCGACAGCGGCCACGTGGGCTGGGGCCAGACCTCCACCTATAACGCCGACATCAGCGCCACGATTTTTCACCGCCAGGTAGCACCCTGGGCGCTGGGAGCGGACGCGCTGGACATTGAGGGCGTCTTGCAAACCATCTGGGAAAAAGAACACAAATACCCCGGCAGCTACCGCTGCCGCGCCATGGCCGGATTGGACACGGCGATGTGGGACTTGCGCGGCAAGATTGAGGGCAAACCAGTGGTGGAATTGCTGGGCGGTAAACCCAAGGCTTTGCGTGCCTATGCCTCGTCCATGAAGCGCGACATCACACCGCAGGACGAAGCGGCGCGTTTTGTGAAGTTACGTGACGACTTGGGCTTTGACGCCTTCAAGTGGCGTGTGGCTGCCGAGTGCGGACGCGATGTGGACGAATGGCCAGGCCGCACCGAGGAAGTGGTACCCGTGGTGGCGCGTGCTTTGGGCGATGGCGTGGCCAAGCTGGTGGATGCCAACAGCGGGTTTTCACCAGCGCGCGCTATCGCCGTGGGTCGCATACTGGAGGCCGAGGGCATCAGCCATTTTGAAGAGCCTTGCCCGTATTGGGAGTTTGACCAAACGCGCGAGGTGACGCAAACCTTGTACTTGGATGTCACCGGTGGTGAACAGGACTGGGACTTGCCGACCTGGCAGCGCATGATGGACCAAAAAGTGGTAGACATTGTGCAGCCTGATGTGATGTACATGGGCGGCCTCACGCGCACCCTGGCCGTCGCCCGCATGGCCGCCGAGCGCGGTATCGCGTGCACGCCGCACAGCGCCAATTTGTCCCTGGTCACGATGTGCACCATGCATTTGCTAGGCGCGATTCCCAATGCCGGCAAATACCTGGAGTTGTCTATCGAAGGGCCGGACTATTACCCCTGGCAGCAAGCGCTTTTTTTGGGCGATCCGTATGCGGTACGTGATGGCCAGGTGCAGATACCTTTTGAACCGGGTTGGGGGGTGGAAATCAATCCGGCTTGGTTGGAGCGGGCGACTTACCAATCTAGTGGGTTGAAGGGCTGATGGCGTATTTTGAGTGCCGGTAAGTAGGGCGAGGGTGGGTCAACACGGTCTGTGATTGCCGGCTTTTTTGCTGAGCCCGGGTCCTTGCAGGTTGGGGCCGGGCTCCTCACAACGCGTGGCGCATCGTTCGTCGCCCGGCCCCGGCCTGCGAGGATGCTGCGAAGTGGCAGCTTGGCTCGCATGCAGGCACGCTTGGGCATCGCATATGTTTCAACCACGTTTGTAGCGCCATGCACGCCCTGAAGTGGGTAGATGGTTTAGCGTGGGTCTGCGCTCAAATAACGCAGTTCGCAGCGCGGGATCAGGAAATCAACAGCAAAAGCTTCAAGCGAGTTAGTGCCCACCACCCAGGTAAGCCGCTTTCACCGCCGGGTCATCCTGCAATTGTGCCGCTGGGCCATGTACGGAAATGCGGCCATTCTCAAGCACATAACCGTAATCAGCCACCTTCAATGCGGCGGCTGCAAATTGCTCTACCAGCAACATCGTCACGCCGCGTGATTTGAGGTCGGCGATGATGCGAAACACCTCTTCCACCAAAATCGGCGCCAAGCCCATGGAGGGCTCATCGAGCAGCACGATCTCGGGGTTGAGCATCACGGCGCGGGCCATGGCCAGCATTTGTTGCTCGCCGCCTGACAAGGTACCGGCCAGTTGGGTGCGCCGCTCTTTGAGACGCGGGAACAAATCCATGGCGCGTTCCAGGTCGCCGTTGACATCACCCTTGGGGCGGCTGCCTGTCAGGCGCGGGAAGGCACCCAGGATCAGGTTGTCGGTCACCGACATGGTGGCAAATACCCGGCGGCCTTCGGGCGAATGGGCCAGGCCCAACTTGGCGATGCTGAAGGACTCCATGCCATCGGTGCGTGTGCCGTTGAGGCTGATCTCGCCCGCGCTGGGGCTGATCATGCCGGAGATAGCACGCATGGTGGTGGTCTTGCCCGCACCGTTAGAGCCGATCAGCGTCACTACTTTGCCCTTGGGCACTTCCATCGAAATGCCATGCAGAACTTGTACTTTTCCGTAACCGGCTTGCAGATTTTTGATGCTCAACATAAACAATAGTCCTGTGCTTTCAAGCGGCGGGAGCGCCCAGATAGGCTTCGATCACTTTTTCATCGGCCTGCACTTGGGCTGGCTTGCCCTCGGCAATCTTCTGGCCAAAGTCCAGCACCGAGACCGAGTCGCACACCGTCATCACCACATCCATGTGGTGCTCGATCAGGATGACGGTAATGCCGTGGTCGCGGATCTTGCGGATGATGGCGATCAGCTCTTTAATGTCGGGTGCCGTCAAACCGGCGGCTGGTTCGTCCAGCAGCAAGAGCTGAGGGTCCAGCGCCAAGGCGCGGGCGATTTCCAGCAGGCGTTGCTTGCCATAGGGCAGGTTGCGCGCCTCTTCGCTGGCCAGGTCGGCTAGGCCTACAAAGTGCAAAAGCCCCATGCCGCGTTCAATGGCATCGCCGTCCTCGCGCTGGTAGCGCGGGGTGTTCAAGGCTACATCGAGCAAATTGCTGTTAAAGGTGTGGTGCAAGCCCACCTGCACGTTTTGCAGCGCGGTCATCTCGCCAAACAGCTGCACGTTTTGGAAAGTACGCGCGATGCCAGATAAAGCGATGTCCGAGGATGTGCGGCCCACCACGGTCGCGCCGGAAAATTCAATCTTGCCTGCGGTGGGAACGTAAATGCCGGTCAGCACATTCATCATGGTGCTCTTGCCCGAACCATTGGGGCCAATCAGACCGTGGATGGTGCCGCGTTGCACCACCAGATCCACATCGTTCAAAGCCTTGAGGCCGCCAAACTGCATCAACACCCCTTTAGCGACCAGCAATGCACTGCTATCGGCACGGTGCTGGCTGCCTGCGGCGTTATGAATCGCGTCCTTTGCGTTGGCCGGTGCCTGGTAGGCCGCGCCACGGGCGCTCTTCCCGCTGAACAATTTACGGAAAAAGCCGACGATGCCGTCTTGCAGGTAATAGACCACGAACAAAATCATCAGACCGAAAATGCTCAGGCGCCAGTCGGTGATGGATTGCAGCCAGAACGAGAAAGCGGCCAGCGCGATCGTGCCGACCACGGGGATGGCCATGGCGCGCACGGTGGTGATTTTTTTGGAAACGCCGACGATGGCGCCAATGAGCATCAGCACCGCCAGCAACGATGACACTTGGCGGAACATGTCCAGGTCGTCGAGCAGCTTGGGCAAGATCACAATAATGGCGGCACCCAATATGGCACCCGAACGGGTTTTGCGTCCGCCCATGATGACAGCCAGCAAGAACAACACGGTCAACTCAAAGTTGTAGGTGTTGGGCGAAATATATTGCTCGGAATAGGCGTACAGGCATCCGGCCAAACCGGCAAAACCGGCGCTGATCACAAAGGCATAAACCTTATAGCGGTACACCGATACACCCATACAGTCAGAGGCCACCGGGCTGCCGCGCAAGGCTTCAAACGCTCGGCCCAGTTGCGAACGCAGTATGCGGTCCACCACTACCAGCGACAAGCCCATCATGGCCAGCACCAGCCAATAAAAACCATGCTCGGTGAGCTTGGCGCCGAACAGGTCGGGCTTGGGCACTTTGATGCCCAGCGGGCCTTCGGTGAGAAAGGTCATTTCATTGATCAAAATCTGGATGATGGTGCCAAAGGCCAGCGTCACCATCGCCAGGTAGGGGCCGGTCACGCGCAGGGCGGGCAAGGCCAGCAAAGCGCCAAAGGCCGCGGTAATGCCCACGCTGGCGGGGATGATCAGCCACAGCGGCGCACCCAGCTTCATGAACATCACCCCGGCGGTGTACGAGCCCACGCCGAACAAACCGGCATGGCCTAGCGACACCTGGCCGGTATAGCCGACCACGATGTCCAAGCCGAACAGCAAGATGGCATAAATCATGATCGTGCCGATCATGTGGATGTAATAGGGGTTGGTGGTGTACAGCGGCGCTACGGCCAGCAGGGCAAAGCCAACGATCAGCGAAAGTATGAAATTGCGGCTCATGGTCAGACCTTCTTGATGGCGGTTTTACCAAACAGACCGGCCGGTTTGAGCGCCAGTACCATCAGCAAGAGCACCAGTCCGGGCACGTCTTTGTAGCCCGTGGAGATGTAAAACCCGGTCGTGGTTTCGGCGATACCCAAAATAATGCCGCCCACAATAATGCCCAAACCGCTGGTCAGACCACCAATAATGGCCACGGCAAAGGCTTTGAGTCCCAGCACCGCGCCCATGGTGGCGCCGGTCAAGGTCAAAGGGGCAATCAAGGCGCCGGCAAAACCAGCAGTTGCTGATGACAAGGCATATGAAAACGTAATCACCAGACCGGTGTTGATGCCCATGAGCTTGGCGGCGTCGCGGTCGTTGAAGGTGGCGACCACGGCTTTACCGTAAATCGTTTTGCGGTTGAAAAACTCCACACCCAGCATCATGGCAATGGCGCCGACCACCACCAGCACTTCCATGGGCAGCACATTGGCACCCAGAAAATTCATGGGTGCTTCGGGCAGGGGGGAGGGGAATTTCAGGTCGTCGCGGCCCCACAGGTTTTCGGCCACGTTCTTAAAAATAATGCCCAGCGCAATGGTGGACATGATCCAACCAAACTCGCTCTTGATCTTGATTGCCGGCTGCACACCGATACGTTCTACGAACGCACCCTGGACCATGCCAAAGACGATCACCAGCGGCAACATCACCCAATAGTTCACCCCATGGTTAACCAGGGTCAGGCCGACCATGGCGCCCAGCATCAAGGCATCGCCTTGGCCAAAGTTCAGGGTATCGGAAGTTTGGAAAGTCAGTTGGTAACCGAAGGCGATCACCGCGTAAATCATGCCTAACGCGATGCCGCTATAGACCAGTTGTAACAATATTTCCATAATTTCTTCAACCGAAAAGTGCGCTGGCTGCCTGTGTACGAGGCCACAAGTACATTGCTTGCCTTACAAAAGAAACTCGCCAGCCCCAAGGGCTGGCGAGTGGTCGGGGAGCGTCGCGGGCGTGCCGCTGGGCTTATTTCTTCTTGACTTCCAAAGCGCCTTTGGCGTTGGCGTCTTTCACGCGGACTTCAGAGGCTTTTTTCTGGTCGGCTTCGTAGGCGTAAACCACTTTCTCGCCTTTGACTTCGCCAAACACCGGGATGTTGGCTGTGATCGCCTCGTGGTCCTTGGCGGTGAATGGCTTGTTGTAGGTCGTGACCACGCCTTCCACAGGCGTCTTCAGATCTTCCAAAGCGGCTTTGATGGCAGGGCCGTCGGTGGATTTGGCTTGCTTGATAGCCGCGGCCAACAAGTACACCGAGTCATAGCCTTGAGCGGCTGACACCGGCGAATCGATACGTGCATTTTTCGGGTTGAAAGTGCGCAAGTAGCTGATGATGAAAGCCTGGCGCTTCGGCGTCGTGGGCTGCTGGATAAAGGTTTGCGGCATACGCGCGCCTTCACCGCCAGGACCGGCGTTGTCAATAAAGTTAGCCATAGACAGGGTCCAGCTGCCGATCATGGGAACTTTCCAGCCCAGCTTGGTCATGCCGTTGGCGATCTGGGCCAGCTCAGGGCCGATGCCATACGTCAACACCGCTTCTGCGCCAGCCGCTTTGGCTTTGAGCAACTGGGGTGTCATGTCCACGTCTTTGACGTTGAATTTCTCGACCGCCACTGCCGTGATGCCCTTGAGGCCCAAGGCGCGCTCCAAGTCCTCACGGCCGAGTTGGCCGTAGTTGGTGGAGTCCGCCAAAATCGCGACTTTTTTGTATCCACGGCGGGTAATCGCTTCTTCCACAATCATGGGCGCCTGGATGCTGTCGTGCGCAGCGTTACGGAAGATGTAATTTTCGGGCTGGTCATCAAACTGGTGGGTAACGATAGAGCCAGTCGCCACATTATTCATCACCGGAATCTTGGCCTCTTGGTAAAAGCGCTGCGAGGCCAGGGCCACACCGGTATTGATAAAGCCCACGGTAGCCGTGACCTTCTCTTTGTTAATCAGTTCTTGGGCGATTTGCACGCCGCGCTCATTTTTGGCTTCGTCATCGCGCTCGACCAGCAGCAGCTGGCGGCCCAAGATGCCGCCGGCTTTGTTGATCTCTTCCGCGGCCAAGCGCACGCCATCGCGCATGCTCACACCCATAGAAGAAGAGCCGCCAGTAAAGGGGCCTGAAACGCCTATCTTGATGGGCTCCTCTGCAGCGGCCAACCCGGCAAAAGCCGCCACGGCGGCGGCGACCACCAGCCGCGAGGCCAGTTTTGCAAAACGAATAGTCATGATGTCTCCAACTGTAAAAAAAGGACCGTTGCGACGGCTTCAGAGTGCCGGGTGCGTTGTAAGGTGCATGCTCGGGCCGGCGTACTACACACCGACTATATACGCACTACTTGCTCAGAGGCGCGAATCTAGTCCACCCACCCTTACAGAAACTTACAAAAACCAATTGTGCCCCGATTTCAGACGCGAAGCGGCTTGATCAATTTTCAGGCGATAAATCAATTTTTTTCAGCGCGCCGGCTGCAGGGCCGAGCAGCGCCAAATGCGCCGCTCTTTAAGCGAGTGACCGAAAAATTGCCAAGGCTTCTTCCACCCGCTCTACCGCATGGACTTGCATACCTTCCACGGGCTTTTTGGGGGCATTGGCCTTAGGGACGATGGCCTGCGTAAACCCCAGCTTGCTTGCCTCGCGCAGCCGTTCTTGCCCGCGCGGTGCCGGGCGCACCTCGCCGGCTAGGCCGACTTCGCCAAACGCAATAAAGCCTTTGGGTAAGGGTTTGCCGCGCAAGGACGAGCTAATGGCAAGCATTACCGCCAGGTCGGCGGCCGGCTCGCCGATGCGCACGCCGCCCACCGCATTAATGAACACGTCCTGGTCCATGCAAGCCACACCCGCGTGGCGGTGCAATACCGCCAGTAGCATTGCGAGCCGGTCCCGGTCCAGTCCGACTGACAGGCGCCGGGGGCTGGGTCCGCCGCTGTCGACCAGGGCCTGTATTTCCACCAGCAGCGGGCGTGTGCCCTCCAAAGTCACCATCACGCAACTGCCAGGCACCGGCTCGGTATGCTGGCTCAAAAAAATCGCGCTGGGGTTGCTGACCCCTTTGAGGCCTTTTTCGGTCATGGCAAATACGCCGATCTCATTGACCGCACCAAATCGGTTTTTGATGGCGCGCACCAAGCGAAACTGGCTGTGGGTATCGCCCTCGAAATACAGCACGGTATCGACCATATGCTCCAGCACCCGCGGCCCGGCCAGGGCGCCTTCTTTGGTGACGTGGCCCACCAGCACGATGCAGACCCCCGCCGATTTGGCGGCGCGGGTGAGGTGCGCCGCACACTCGCGCACCTGGGCTACCGAGCCCGGCGCCGAGGTCAGCTGGTCCGAATACACGGTTTGGATGGAGTCGATCACCGCCACATCGGGTTGCTGGCTACCCAGTGCGCCGAGGATTTTTTCTAGCTGAATTTCCGCCAGCACCCGCACTTGTGAGCCCTCCAGCCCCAAGCGGCGCGAGCGTAGGGCCACTTGGGCGCCGCTTTCTTCGCCGGTGACGTACAAGGTTTTTTTGCCTGCGCGTTGCAGCGAATCAAGCGCTTGCAATAGCAAGGTGGACTTGCCGATGCCCGGATCGCCGCCGATCAGCACCACGCCGCCCTCAACGATGCCGCCGCCCAGCACGCGGTCTAGCTCGGCGTGCCCGGTGGGGGTGCGGTCCACGTCGCTGGCTTCGATATCGGCCAAGACTGCCACCTCAGCCGTCCCGGCCAGTGAGGCAAAGCGGTTGCGTACTCCGCTCTCGGCTACCGCGCTGGACTCGACCAAGGTGTTCCACGCTGCACACGAGGGGCATTTACCCAGCCACTTGGGGCTGGTGCCGCCGCACTCATTGCAGGTGAAGATGGATTTGTCTTTGGCCATGGGTGGATATTACTGTATAAAAATACAGATACTTTTCCCCCCGCTTCCCCCCCGCCCCTTCACCCCCTCGGGGGGTGAAGGGGAGCCTGAATACCCAATTTGGCTTTTTTGCGCCGGATGCGGGTGTTGGTGCGGGAGCTTGCGGTGCGGGTTTGTTGGCCCCGATTGGTAAACGACGCGGTCGTAGTCAATGGATTAGTGGTTGGCGCGGCTGTGCAGCAGCGCGCAGCGCGCCACCAAGCGTGTGCAAGGTGAGCGCAGCGAACGAGCACGGCCTTTGGCTCGCCTTTCTTTTGCTTACTTTTCTTTGGGCAAGCAAAGAAAAGTAAGGCCGGCAGCAGGCCAAATCTAGGCACAAAAATTCATCCATTCTTTTGGCGAGGCAAAGAAAAGTGAGGCCGGCGGCAGGCCAAATCTAGGCACAAAAAATATCTTTTCTTTGGCTACTTTCTTTTGGCGAAGCAAAAGAAAGTAACTCGGCCGCTACGCCGAAACCGGTATTCGCAAACCAGCCTTGAGAGCCCGTCGCGTCGGCTCAGCGCGCTTGCGGCAGCGCTGCGTCAGCCACCACCGGTACGCGGGCTGCCAATGCGCACATCAGCTCGTAGCCGATGGTGCCCCCCGCCCGGGCCACCGCGTCGATGGGTAATAGCGCACCGCTGCTGGCATAGCCCCAGAGCGTCACCTCCGCGCCCTGACCGCTGTTTGGCAGTTCAGTCAAGTCCACCGCCAGCATGTCCATACTGACTCGCCCGATCGTGCGGCTGTGCCGGCCATCGACCAACACTGGCGTACCGGTGCCGCAGCTGCGCGGGTAGCCGTCGGCATAACCGCAGGCCACGATGCCGATGCGCATAGGTTGCGGTGCGGTAAAGCAGGAGCCGTAGCCCACGGTGTCGCCGGTTTGCAATTGCTGGGTAGCGATCACCTGGGCGCGCAGGCTCATGGTCGCTTGCAGGTCGGCGTCCACCGCGTCCGGCTGTCCGAAATCGGGCGCCCCGCCATACAGCGCAATGCCGGTGCGCACCCAGTCGCTGGCCGGTAGCTCGTGCTGCGACTGCCGTGCATGCAGAGCCCGGCGCAGTACGGCGGCGCTGTTACTGACACAACGCTCGCCCGGCAAATCCGAGGTGGCCGTTTGAAACGCTTGCGCTTGCGCGGCAATGCCCAGGGGACCGTCGGCATCGCTGAAATGGGTCATGAGCGAAATTTCGCCTACCTGCGGCAGCGCATTGAGGCGCGTCCAGGCCGCGCGCGCCTGGTGCGGCGCAAAGCCCAGTCGGTTCATGCCACTGTTGATTTTCAGGAACACCCGTTGCGGTACATGGGTTTTGTGGGCGGCGAGCATGTCAATTTGCGCCTCGCAATGCACGCTGTGCCACAGGTCCAGGCGCGAGCAGGCCTCCAGGTCGCGCTGCTCGAAAACGCCCTCTAATAAGAGTACCGGTCCGCGCCAGCCCAGGGCGCGTACCCGGCGCGCTTCCTCCAGGTCGAGCAGGGCTATGCCGTCGGCACCGGCCAGCGCTGAAAACACATGCTCAATGCCGTGGCCATAGGCATTGGCTTTGACCACCGCCCACAAACGCGCGTCCGGTGCATGCCGGCGCAGGACTTGCAGGTTGTGATGTAAGGCGTCAGGGTGGATCAGGGCTTGGATCGGGCGTGGCATAACGCTACTGTAGCGGGCATGCGCCCGTTGTCGCCTCTGCGTGCTATAACCCGCGCACTGTGATTCCTGTCTGCTGCCCGCCACCCCCGCCGAGAACGGCACACCCGAAGACTACAGGATGAAGCGCGGTTTTTTCACCATCATGGCGGCGCAGTTCCTCAGCTCGCTGGCCGACAACGCTTTGTTTGTAGCGGCGGTGCAACTGTTGCGCGGCGCGCAAGCGCCCGAATGGCAGCAAGCGGCGCTGGTGCCTATGTTCGCGCTTTTTTATGTGATCTTGGCGCCGTTCGTGGGCGCGTTTGCCGACGCTTACCCCAAGGGCAAGGTAATGCTGATCAGCAACACCATCAAGATAGCGGGTTGTTTGCTGATGCTGTTTGGTGGCCACCCGCTCATGGCCTATGCCGTTGTGGGGCTGGGCGCCGCCGCCTATTCACCGGCCAAGTACGGCATCCTGACGGAATTGTTGCCCGCCTCCCAATTGGTCAAGGCCAATGGCTGGATCGAGGGGCTGACAATTGCCTCGATTATTTTGGGCGTGCTGCTGGGCGGGCAATTGGTCGGGCCGCACATTGCGCCGCAATTGCTGGCGCTGGACCTGCCGATTTTCGATACCAGCATCGACACGGCGCCCGAGGCGGCCATTTGCGTGTTGATACTGGTCTACCTTGGTGCTGCCTGGTTCAATACCCGTATTCCGCTCACCGGCGTGGAGATGCGCGCTTTGCCGCAGAGCTTGCTGGGCTTATTGCCGGATTTCTGGCACTGCAATATGCAGCTCTGGCGCGACCGCTTGGGGCAAATTTCGCTGGGTACCACGACCTTGTTTTGGGGCGTGAGCGGCAATTTGCGCTACATCGTGCTGGCTTGGGCGGCCGCCGCGCTGGGCTATTCCGTGACGCAGGCCTCCGCGCTGGTGGGTGTGGTGGCGGTGGGTACGGCATTAGGCGCGGTGGTGGCGTCTATGCGTATGCGCTTAGAGCATGCGACCCGGGTGCTGCCGCTGGGCGTAGGCATGGGCTTGCTGGTGATACTCCTTAATTTCATTAGCGATGTGTGGTTAGCTGCGCCCTTTTTGGTGTTGCTGGGGGCGCTGGGCGGCTTTTTGGTGGTGCCCATGAACGCCTTGCTGCAACACCGCGGCCATAACCTCATGGGCGCGGGCCGCTCGATTGCGGTGCAAAACTTCAATGAACAGGCCTGCATCTTGGGCCTGGGGGGTTTGTACAGTTTGTCCACGGGCATGGGTGTATCTGCGTTTGTGGCGATCAGTGCCTTTGGCCTGCTGGTGGCAGGTTGTATGGAGCTGATTCGCCGCTGGCACCGCCACAACGGGCAGGTCCACGCTGGCGAACTGGAGCGGCTGCTGGACATCGCCCGCAACGACGACTTGCACGGATGAGCCGCGCGGTGCCGGCCTTGGCCGTGGCCGCGCTGCTGAGCAATGCGTTTTGCTACGGCCTGTCCTGGTGGCCGTTTCGGCAACTGCAAACGCTGGGCTTGCATCCGCTGTGGGCCACGGCGCTGGTCGATGCGCTGGTGCTGGGCGGCATCGTGTGCATGCAGCCCCAGGTGCTGGCCCGAGTGCTGGGCAACCGGGCACTTTGGCCTTTGCTTATCGCGGCCGGTTGCACCAATGTGGGCTTTAACTGGGCGGTCACCATTGGCGACGTGGTGCGTGTGGTGCTCTTGTTTTATTTGATGCCGATTTGGGCCGCCTTGTTGGCCTGGCCGCTGTTGGGCGAGCGGCCGACGCTGCGTTCCTTGGCTTGTATGGTGCTGGCTCTGGCCGGCGTGGTGATGGTGCTAAAAACGCCCGACACCCCCTGGCCCTGGCCACGCGATCTGGCTGATGCCTTGGCGCTGGGTGGCGGCTTTAGCTTTGCGCTGACCAATGTGTTGCTGCGCCGGCTGCGTGACAGCGACGCCCTGAGCATTACTGCCACCATGTTGTTGGGGGGCACGCTGCTGTGTGCCCTGGCCGCCGGGGCGGGCATGCAGCAAGGCCTGGTGGCGGCTTTGCCAGACCCCGGTCTAGACTGGTTGCTGCTGGCCTTTGGCCTGGCGCTGATGATTGGGGCAGGCAATTTGTCCTTGCAATACGGCGCAGCCCGGCTGCCGGCGCGCGTGACCTCGGTGGTCATGCTTTGCGAAGTGGTGTTTGCCAGTGCTTCGGCGGTGGCCCTAGGCGCCGGGGTGCTGACCCCGCGGGTGGCGCTGGGCGGCGCCCTTATTGGCGCGGCGGCCTTGTTGTCTGCGTTATCCTCCGGCGCCAATCCCCAACCCTCTATCCCACCCCCCGCCACGGAGACTCCATGAGTACTGCTTTTGAATTTGAAGCCACCACGATTGACGGCAAGCCTTTGCATTTGAAAGACTTGCAGGGCAAGGCGCTGCTCGTGGTCAATACCGCCAGCGCCTGTGGCTTTACGCCGCAGTTTGCTGGTCTGGAGGAATTGCACCAGCGCTACCAGGACAAGGGCCTGGTGATTTTGGGTTTCCCCTGCAACCAGTTTGGCGCCCAGGACAAGGGCAGCGATGCCGAGATCGCCAGCTTTTGCCAGAAAAATTACGGCGTCAGCTTCGCCATGATGTCCAAGGTCGAGGTCAATGGCGCGGGCGCGCACCCGCTGTTTAAATGGTTGACGCACGAAGCGCCGGGTATCTTGGGCACCGAATCCATCAAATGGAATTTCACCAAGTTCTTGGTTGGCCCAGATGGCGTGGTGCGCAAGCGTTATGCGCCTACCGATACCCCCGCCAGTTTGGCCGCCGACATTGAGGCTGCGCTACCCGCTGCCTAAGCTGGCCCCATGCGCTCGCTGGTTTTCGGCTTTGTCGTTGTACCCAATTTTTCGCTGATTGCGCTGAGCGCCTGTGTCGATCCTTTGCGCCTGGCCAACCAGGTGCTCGGTCACACCGTATACCAATCGGTGTTGCTGTCGGTCGAGGGGGGCCTGGTGGCCTCGAGCGACGGCATCCAAGTGATGACGCAGCACAGCCTGGCCCAGGCACCGGGGCTGGACGTGGTGTTTGTCATCGGCCCCAACCCGATTCCCAAGCGCGGTTTGCGCACCCTGGCCCTGTGGCTGAAAAAACAAGCGTCTTTGGGTTTGCCGCTGGGGGGCATTGATACTGGCGCCTACCTGATGGCGCAGGCCGGTTTGCTCGATGGTTACCGTAGCACCATCCACTGGGAAGACCACGAGGCCCTGGCTGAGCAGTTTCCCCAAGTCATCGTCACCCAGCATTTCTTTGAGGTGGACCGCGACCGCTACACCTGTAGCGGCGGCGTGGCACCGTTGGACTTGATGACCTATTTGCTGACGCAGGCGCCTGGCAGCCGCGACCTGGCTAACCAAGTGGCCAACCTGCTGATTGCCGAGCGGCGCAGCCTGACCGATGTGCAGACGGTTTCCATCATCCATCAAAGCCGCGTCACCAACCCGGTGGCGATCGAGGTGCTACGCTTGATGGAGGCCAATGTGGCCGAGCCTTTGATGATCAGCGAACTGGCGCACTTGGCCGGCGTCTCGCTACGCAGTTTGCAGCGCTTGTTCAAGCAAAAATTCGAACGCTCGGCCGAACACGTGTACCTGGACATTCGGCTGGCGCATGCGCGTCTTTTGGTGCACCGCAGCGACAAAAGTGTGCGCGAAATCGCGGCGCGCACCGGCTTTGCCTCGCCCTCGCACCTGACCGCGCGCTACACGCCCCGCTATGGTGCTTCGCCGCAAAAAGACCGGGACAAGCGCGCCCAAGGCTTGGCGTCAAAAGACAGATTGTTGTCGTAATAGAAAAGTCTGAAAACAGGCTTTGCCTCCATACTCGGCCCGCTAAATCCCAAGGAGTTACACCATGACCATGCCTAGCCTGATTTCTATCGACAACGGCGAACGCGTTCGCCACAGCTTCTCGGATGGGGAGTACGCCAACCGCATCGCCAAGCTGCGCGCCATGATGGCACGCAACAACGTGGACACCGTGGTATTTACCAGTTACCACAACATCAACTACTACAGCGACTTTTTGTACTGCTCCTTCGGGCGTTTCTACAGCCTGGTGGTCACGCAGGACAAGAGCATCATCATCGCCGCCAATATCGATGGCGGGCAGCCCTGGCGCAAAGGCGTGTGCGACCGCGCGGTGATTTACACCGACTGGCAGCAAGGCAATTACTTCCGCGCGATTGCCCAGGAAGTGCCCAACACAGGCCGCGTCGGTTTGGAGTACGACCACTTGCCCTTGGAGCGCATGGACAAAATCCGCGCGGTCTTGCCCGGCGTCGAATTCACCAATGTGGCAGCCGATGTGATGAAGCTGCGCATGGTCAAGTCAGCCGAGGAAATCGAGTTCATCAAAAACGGCGCGCAAGTGTGCGACGTGGGCGGCGCAGCGCTGGTGGCTGCGGTGCATGCCGGTGTGCCTGAGCATGAAGTGGCGCTGGCATCGACCCAGGCCATGGTGCGCGAAATTGCTAAGCGTTACCCGCACACCGAGCTGATGGACACCTGGACCTGGTTCCAGTCCGGCATCAATACCGATGGCGCGCACAACCCGGTAACCACGCGCAAAGTGCAGCACGGCGACATCCTCAGCCTGAACTGCTTTTCCATGATTTCGGGCTACTACACCGCCCTGGAGCGCACCCTGTTTTTTGGTGATGTGGATGCGGCATCGCTGCGTCTGTGGGAGGTCAATGTGCGCGTGCACGAGGAAGGCCAGAAATTGGTCAAACCTGGTGTGCGCTGCTGTGACGTGGCCCATGCACTGAACAAGATTTACGAGGAGTACGACCTACTCAAGTACCGCACCTTTGGCTACGGGCACTCTTTTGGTGTGCTCTCGCACTATTACGGGCGCGAGGCCGGTCTGGAATTCCGTGAAGACATCGAGACCGTGCTGGAGCCGGGCATGGTGGTTTCGATTGAGCCCATGATCATGTTGCCCGAAGGCATGCCCGGGGCGGGCGGCTACCGTGAGCATGATATTTTGGTCGTCACGGCAGACGGACACCAGAACATTACGGGTTTCCCCTATGGCCCGAAACACAATGTGATTCCCGGATAGGCCTAATCTTTGCTAACCTCAAGGGCTTGACCTGAAACCCATAAAAACGCCCCTTTATGCAGCAACCTTTCGTCCGCTTTGAGCATGTAGAAAAAAGCTATGACGGCAAGCAACTGGTGGTGCGGGACCTTTCGCTGGACATCGCGCAGGGCGAATTTCTGACTTTGCTCGGGCCTTCGGGTTCGGGCAAAACCACCACGCTGATGATGCTGGCCGGCTTCGAGACTGCCACCTCGGGTGAGATTTACCTGGACGGCAAGCCGATTAACCGGATCGCGCCTGAGCACCGCAACATCGGCATGGTGTTCCAAAGCTATGCCTTGTTCCCGCACATGACGGTGGCTGAGAACGTGGGCTTTCCCTTGAGTGTGCGCGGCATCACGGGTGAGGCGGCGCACAGCCGCGTCATGGCGGCTTTGGACAAAGTGGGCCTCAAAGGCCTGGAGTCACGCAGGCCAGCGCAAATGTCCGGCGGACAGCAACAGCGCGTGGCCGTGGCGCGTGCGCTGGTGTTCGAGCCCAAGCTGGTGCTCATGGATGAGCCCTTGTCGGCGCTGGATAAACAGCTGCGCGAACAACTGCAGTACGAAATCAAGCGCCTGCACAACGAGCTGGGCATCACCATTGTGTATGTCACGCATGACCAGACCGAAGCGCTGGCGATGTCGGACCGCATCGCCGTTTTTCACCAGGGCCGCATCCAGCAGATTGACATTCCCACCGAGTTGTACGAGCGCCCGGCCAACGCTTTTGTGGCGCAGTTCATCGGCGAGAACAACACCTTGTCTGGCAAAGTCAGCGCCGTCTCGGGCAACACCTGCCAGGTGACGCTGGCAGACGGCACGGTCATCACCGGCCAGTCGGTCAAGACCCCCACAGTCGGCGATGCCACCTTGGTCTCGATCCGTCCCGAGCGCGTGCGCTTGAATCCGCACAGCCAGGGCGATGACAGCCAAGTGGCGGCCACGGTGGTGGACATTACGTATTTAGGTAGATATGCCCGCTTGCGCCTGAAGGCCTGCGGGCTGGGAGATTTCATCGTTACGCTTCCCAACGATGGACGCGATCTCGCACTGGCCAACGGCAGCGCTGTCAACCTCGGTTGGAGTGCTGTGGACTGCCGTGTGCTCGATAGTGAGTGAGGGCGGCATATTTTGTAACAACAGGAGAACAGCATGTTCAAACGGATAAATTCAAGTGCACTAGCAGTTGTTGGCGCTGCAGCTATTGCCGTTCTGCCAGGCATCAGCGCCGCACAGCAATCCCTCACCGTCGCCTCCTGGGGTGGTGCGTACACCAACAGCCAGGTGGAGGCTTACCACAAGCCTTACACCGCCAAGACCGGCACCAAGATCACTTCTGTGGATTGGGGCGGAACCCTGGGCGAAATCAGCGCCCAAGTGAAGTCGGGCAATGTGAAGTGGGACGTGGTGGACCTGGAAGCTGCTGAAGCGCTCAAGGGTTGCGAAGAAGGCCTGCTGGAAAAAATCGATGCCTCTAAATTGCCGCCTGGCGCCAATGGCGTACCTGCTGCCAAAGACTTTATCCCTGGCATGATCCTGCCTTGCGCCATCGGCGTGATCGTTTACTCCAACGTGGTGGCTTACGACAAAGCCAAGTACGGTGCTAAGGGACCAAAGACGCTGGAAGATTTCTTTAACGTGAAAAAATTCCCAGGTAAACGTGGTTTGAAAAAAGACCCTAGCGTGACCTTGGAGTGGGCACTTTTAGCTGACGGCGTGCCTGTCGCCAACGTATACAAAGTGCTTGCAACACCTGCTGGCGTGGATCGTGCGTTCAAGAAATTGGACACCATCAAGAGCAGCATCGTTTGGTGGACTGCTGGTGCGCAGCCTCCACAACTCTTGGCTTCGGGTGAAGTGGTGATGACCCATACCTGGCACGGCCGTATCGTGGATGCCAACGTGAAAGAGAAGAAAGACTTCGCGCTGGTGTGGGACGGCCAGATACAGATTCCTGATCTGTACGCAATCATCAAAGGTACCCCAAACCTTGAAGCCGCACAGGACTTTGTCCGCTTTGCCAGCAGCAGCCAACCATTGGCTGACCAAGCGAATTACATCCCATATGCGCCGACCCGCAAGTCATCATTAGCACTCATTCCTGCGTCCAATCCGAATAGACCATTCCTACCAAATGCTCCCCACCCTGGACGCTCTATGAGTACGAATTCAGAATTTTGGATGGAGAACCAGGATGACCTGAACAAGAAGTTCGCTGCTTGGTTGGCTAAGTAATTTTTGACCTCATCGATGGACAGCAGCGCCAGCCTTACGCACCGCCTGCGCAAAGCAGAGCGGCGCGGGCACCTGCGTGCGTATGCGCTGATTGCGCCGCTGTTCATCTTTGTGCTCTTGAGTTTCTTGCTGCCGCTGGGAACCGTACTATTCAATAGCTTTTACGACCCGGTGGTGCCCCAGGGTCTGCCCCGCACGGTGCAGGCCCTGAGCGCATGGAATGGTCCGCGCGACCAGATTCCGCCCGAGCCGGTGTATGCCGCGCTCGCCCAAGATTTGAAAGAGGCGGTGCAAGCCCAAAGCCATGGTGCGATTGCCAACCGACTCAATGTCGAAGAGTCCGGCTTGCGGACCATTTTTATGCGCGCCGCGCGTCGCGTCAGCGCACAAGAAGAAGGCCCTTGGGCTGCTTTTTTTGAAGCCGCAGACCCTGCCTGGGCGCAGCCTGGCATTTGGGGTACTTTGCGCAATTTGGCTTCGCCTACGCACAGTCTGTTTTATTTGTCGGCGCTCGATTCCAAGCGCAACCAAGACGGCAGCGTGGCGTCGCAAGCCGAGGACCAGCGCATCCACATCACGATTTATTTGCGCACCTTGGGGGTGGCTTGCACTGTCACCTTGATGTGCATTTTGCTGGGTTTTCCGCTGGCCTATTTGCTCGCCCATCTGCGTGATAAAACCGCGAACCTGTTGCTCATTTTGGTGCTGCTGCCGTTTTGGACCTCGCTGCTGGTGCGTACCACTGCGTGGATGGTGGTGCTGCAAAAAGAAGGCGTGCTCAATTCTTTCTTGCAGCTTTTGCACCTAATTTCCGAGCCCCTGCCTCTGGTGCACAACCGCTTTGGCGTGGTGGTGGCCATGACGCATATTTTGTTGCCCTTCATGGTGCTGCCCATGTATTCAGTGATGCGCCAAATACCCGTCTCTTATGTGCGCGCTGCCCGCTCTTTGGGTGCCGGGCCCTTTACGGCCTTCGTCCGGGTCTATCTTCCGCAATGCATTCCCGGTTTGGGTGCCGGTGCTTTGCTGGTGTTTATTTTGGCGCTGGGCTACTACATCACGCCCGCTTTGCTCGGCGGATCGACCGACCAGATGATCAGCTACTTTGTGGCCGACAACATGGGCCGCTCGCTCAATTGGGGCCTGGCCTCGGCGCTGGCGGCCATTTTGCTGGGCGCGGTGCTGGTGCTGTACGTGGCCTACGACCGTTTGGTGGGCGCTAACAACCTCAAACTCGGATGAGCGCCTCTGATCTTCCTCTGTACACCACGCCGCTGCAGCGTGCCGGTCATTGGCTTTTGGTCTTGTTTTGTGCCGCGGTATTTGTTTTCCTGATTGCGCCGGTATTGGTGGTGGTGCCGCTGGCTTTTAACAACGAGCCCTACTTTCATTTTCCGGTGCAGGAATACAGCCTGCGCTGGTTTCGCGATTTGTTTACCAATGAAGTCTGGCTGCACGCCATTTTTAACAGCGTGCTCACAGCCACTTTGGCCACATTACTGGCGACCACGCTGGGCACGCTGGCAGCGGTTGGCTTGAACCACCACAACCTGCCGGGCAAACGCTTGCTGATGGCAGTACTGGTATCGCCCATGATCGTGCCGGTAGTCGTGCTGGCCGTTGGCTCGTATCTGTTTTTCTCCAAGCTGGGCATTGCCAATAATTTGTTGGGCATTGTGCTGGTGCATGCGGTGCTGGGCATGCCCTTTGTGGTGATTACGGTAACCGCCACCTTGGGCGGTTTTGATATGAACCTGATGCGCGCTGCGCGCGGCTTAGGCGCTTCGCAAATCGAGGCCTTCAGGCGCATCATGCTGCCCCTGGTTTGGCCCGGCGTGCTTTCGGGCGCTTTGTTTGCGTTTGCTACCTCGTTTGACGAAGTGGTGGTGGTGCTCTTTCTGGGCGGCCCCGAACAAACCACGCTGCCGCGTCAAATGTGGACCGGGCTGCGCGAGCAACTGTCACCGACCATTTTGTCGGCCGCCTTCATGCTGATCCTCTTTGCCGTGGTGATGCTGCTTACCTTGGAAATGCTCCGCCGGCGCAGCGTGGCATTGCGCGGGGTGGTGGAGTAGTTCTCGGCGCTTGCGTCTAAGCCGCGCCAAGCGCCGCATCCACCATCTCCACCCAATGCCGCACCGGCACTTGCGTGCCGCTTTGCAGATGGGTGATGCAGCCGATGTTGGCGCTCAGAATGGCTTGCGGCTGCAAGTCCTGCAAGTTACTCAGCTTGCGGTCGCGCAGTTGGGTGGCGAGGACTGGTTGCAGCACGCTATAGGTACCGGCGGAGCCGCAGCACAAATGGGCTTCGTTATGGGCCACTTGCACTTGAAAGCCCAGCGCATTCAAATGCTGTTCCACGCCGCCTTTGAGCTGCTGGCCGTGTTGCAAAGTGCAGGGCGGGTGAAAAGCCATCATGCCCTGGGCTTGGGCTTTTTGCGGCGCGATGCGCTCTTTCAAAGCGGGTAGCAAATCGGGCAACAACTCGCTCAGGTCTTTGGTCAAGTCGCTAATGCGCTTGGCCCGCTCGGCATACGCCCTATCTTCGCGCAATATGTGGCCGTAGTCTTTGACCGTGACGCCACACCCCGAGGCATTCATCACGATGGCCTCGACGCCACTTGCCACATGCGGCCACCAGGCGTCTATATTGTTTTTCATTTGCACGATGGCCGCGTCTTGGTCGTTCAAATGGAATTTGACGCCACCGCAGCAACCAGCCAGCGGCTCCACGATGGTTTGGATGCCACAGGCATCGAGCACGCGTGCGGTGGCGCTGTTGATATTGGGGCTCATGGACGGCTGCACGCAACCGGCCAGCATTAACACTTTGCGCGCGTGGCTGCGTGTGGGCCAAGCCCCAGCGCTGCGCGCTTGCGGCACCTTGGCCTTGAGCGCATCGGGCAAGAAACCGCGCACTGCCTGGCCCAGCTTCATGGCCGGAGCAAACAGCGGCGAGTTCAGGCCTTCTTTCAAAGCCCAGCGCATGGCTTCTTCACCGGCAGGGCGCGCAACTTTGGCATCGACCAATTTGCGGCCAATGTCGATTAAATGGCCATACTCCACGCCACTGGG
>CANFVA010000036.1 GCA_947450255.1 Comamonadaceae bacterium | reverse complement strand
ATGGAGCAAATGCTCATGGTCGACAGAATAAAAGGGATGCCAAACTTTTCGGCTGCGCGCGCGGCTTTGATTTCGCCATCGGCGCATTGCATGCCGGTCAGGCCGACCGGGGCAATCGCCACCGGCATTTTTACGTCCACCCCCACCATGCGGGTGGCGGTGCTGCGGTTTTCCATGTTCACAGCCACGCGCTGGCGCAGTTTGATTTTCTGAAAATCCTCGCTGTTGGCGCGGTAAGTGCCTTCGGTCCAGCTGCCGGAGTCGGCGTAGTCATAAAACATGCGTGGCACCCGCTTTTGGGCCAGAACGCGCAGGTCTTCGATGTTGGTGATTACAGGCATGGCGAGTCGAAATTCAAATGAAGGGAGTGGCGATGGTAAAGCCCGCTACTGGCTAGATGCATGAAAGCTGGGTCGCTGTCGATGAAATTATTTGAATGCGCGACCGCTCGCCAGCGGCGGCGCAGGCACCCCGCCCGCTGTGCCATAATCTGCGGCTTCGCTGCACACTGCCCGGGTGGTGAAATTGGTAGACGCAGGGGACTCAAAATCCCCCGCCGCAAGGCGTGCCGGTTCGATTCCGGCCCCGGGCACCACCGTCTAAGTCCTTGATCTGCAAGGATAACAGGTGCAAATCGCATTCCCCCTTTAGAAAGCCTGTTGCGCCGCTCGGTGTGCCGAGGCTTGTGCGGTGATGGCATCGCGCGCATCGCCATCTAGGCGTGCCAAATTCTTGAGCTGCATGGCCATACGCGGGTTCTTTTTCATCAGTGCCTCATGGCGGATGAGAAAATCCCAATACAAATTGGTGAACGGACAGGCCTTAGGCCCTATGGGGAGGGCAGGGTCGTAGGGGCAGCCTGCGCAATGGTTGCTCATGCGTTGAATGTATTTGCCACTGGCCACATAAGGCTTGCTGGCCATCAGGCCGCCGTCGCCAAATTGGCTCATCCCCAGCGTGTTGGGCAATTCCACCCATTCCACAGCGTCTACATAAACAGCCAGGTACCAGGCATGCACCGCTTGTGGCTTGACGCCTAGCAACAGCGCGTAAAGACCCGTCACCATGAGGCGCTGGATGTGGTGGGCATAGCCATGGGCCAGCGTTTGGCCAATGGCGTCTTGGAGGCAGGCCATCTCGGTTTGCCCGGTCCAATACCAGGCGGGAAGTGCCTGCTGCCCCCCTAGCGCATTGCGCTCGAGATAGTCCGGCATGTGCAGCCAATAAATGCCGCGCACATATTCGCGCCAACCCAGTATCTGGCGGATAAAGCCTTCTACAGCCGCCAGCGGTGCATGACCGCTGTGGTAGGCCGCTTGGGCCGCGCGTACCACCTCGCGCGCGTTCAAGAGTTTGAGGTTGAGGGCACAGCTCAAATGGGAGTGGTAAAGCCAGCCTTGCCCTGACCACATCGCATCTTCATACTTTCCGAATAGCGCGAGGCGTTGGTCCATAAAGGATTGCAAGGCCAGCAGTGCCTGTGCACGGGTCACGGGCCAGCCAAAGGTCTCTAAGCTTCCCGGGTGCGCAGCAAAGCGGGTGTTCACCAGCGCGATCAATTCCTCGGTAATTGAATCGGGCCTAAAGCGCGTGGGCGGCGGCACCTGTTGCGGGCCTTCTTTACCAAAAGACGCGCGGTTGTCTGCGTCGAAATTCCATCGCCCACCGACTGGTGCATCACCTTCCATCAGGATGTGGTGTTTGCGCCGGAGTTCCCGATACCAGCATTCCAAACGCAGCTGTTTGCGCCCGTTGGCATGGTCAGCAAATTCACGTACCGTGCTAAAAAAATGCGTGTCATCGCGCACATCCAGCGGCAGCTGGTGCTGTTTGGCGACCGCGCGCAAAGCTTGTAATACGCGCCAGTCGCCGGGGGCGGTCATCACCAAGCGCGCCGGTTGTACTTGGGCGATCGCCTGCGCCAGCGCTAGGGCCAGCTTACCCCTGTTGTCCGCATCGTCCAAACGGCTGTACATCAACGGTAAGCCACGCTCGCGTAGCGTTTGCGCAAAGTGCCGCATAGCACTTAAGAAGACCACGATGCGCTGCTTGGCCGACCAGACATGGGTAGATTCTTCGGCGACCTCCGCCATCCAAACCAGGTCTTGTTGCGGATCAACATCCACCAATGCCGACGAACTTTCGTCTAGCTGGTCACCTAAAACGATCACGAGATGGCGCACCTTGGTCGACCCTGCGACGCCTTGTGCAGTGTTTTTAGTCATGGGGGATTTACACCTGGGATCGATTTTTTGTGAGCGCGGCAGGCTTGTGAGCAATACAAAACCGAATCCCAATTTTTAGCCCAGGCTTTTCGCCAGGTCATGGGACGCTTACACACCGCGCAAAGTTTTTTCGGCAGGTTTTGTTTGTTGCCTTTGAAGTTGTTGTTCATGGGTGCTTTTGTATGCCCGTATTGGAAGCATCGGTTCCGTAACCGTGAATGCCGGCAGACCGAGGCATGGCGCGCTGACCGCGCGCAGGGATCCAGGCGGGTAAATGGCGCTGAGCGACGTGCTGCACTGGCTTAATCACCATGGTATCTCTAGGCCTTGGTAGTCTACAAAGTGGGCGCCTGGTCGGACTTGCAGGGTGCGTAAGGCCTGCAACATGCCGGCTACCGAATCCTTGGGCTCCAATAGCGCGGTCGATGAACTGGTAAAAGGTTCTGACAGTGCAGAGCGCACCGTCCCCGGCTGCAGCGCCACGACACGCAGGCTTGGACTTTTGCGTTGCAGCTCCAGCGCTGCATTTTGCAGCATCATGTTGAGCGCAGCTTTTGCGCTGCGGTACCCATACCAGCCGCCTTTCTTGTTGTCCGATAAGCTGCCCACGCGCGCGGATAGCTTTCCATAAACAGAAGCTCCCTTGGTCAGCAAGGGCGCAAAGTAGCGCAAAACCAGTGCGGGACCCACGGTATTGATGAGGAATGCTTGCATCAAAGGGTCGGTTTGCAGATTTTGCAGCGATTTCTCCGGGCCAACGCCATGGATGACCAGGGCGCCTGTGGCATCGATGATGATTTCATAAGGCCCACGGGCGCTTACTCTGTCTGCTTGGGCGCGGATGGATGCCTGGTCATTGAAATCGAAGCCTTGGCCGTCACTGCGTGAAATAGTCTCAAGGTGCAAGCAGTTCGGCTCCGAACGGAAAGCCTGCGCGAAAGCGGTACCAATGGCGCCCCGTGCGCCGATGACCAGGGCTTTGTAGGGCCCGGATGCAAAAAGCGGTGGGTCTGCATGAAAAGCACTTGTTGGTTCAGTCATGGATGGGTGGGTGGTTTAAGGTCGTAGTGAGAATGCAGCCCGTCGTAACGCCGTCGCTGTTACCCCCGCGGGTGACCATGTGGGGCGTAGCCGGACACGAGGCGACTACCGGCTGGGGCCATTGTGGCAAGGGCATTCTCTAGCAAGAAGTTGGATGCAGTGGGCGTGGTGGTGGTAGCGGGATTGGCCGCCTTTGGCGGTGGTACCTTGCGCGATATTTTGCTCGACAGGAGGCCATTTTTTTGGATGCAACTGCCTCCTGGCTGTGGGCTTTGTTAGTCCTCTGTGCAGTTGCCATGTATTTTTTGCGTGCCCGCCACTTAGAGGTGACCGAACGCGCCATGCTGTGGCCCGATGCCATAGGTTTGGGGCTGTTTTCTGCGTCGGGCGCGCGCATTGCCATGGAGATGCAAATGCCCGCCATTGTGGCGGTGTTGATGGGCGTGATCACCGCGGTATTTGGCGGCGTCCTCCGGGATATTGTTTGCAACGAAATTCCCAGCGCCTTTAGGGACCACCGACCTTATGCTGTCTGCGCCTTTATTGGAACCTGGTTCTTGGACGCGGCTCCTTGGCTGGGGATACCAGACTCTTGGGCCCTGATCCTATCTGCCATGGCGGTCAGCCTGCTGCGCGGCGCGGCGCTCATCACTGGTTACCAACTTCCGCAATGGAATTCAGACCGCAGTAATCGCGCTTAGCTTTTGGTAAACCCGGCGCGTCGATAAGACACGCCGCGCTAGGTGCCGCATTTGCGCCCTGGTGTTTGCACCAGGCAACTAGCTTGGATTGCCAGCTAAGCAGTTTGCCGCCCCATAACACGCCACGCGGCTCGATGCGCTGTCCGTGCCCTAGGTCCTAGTCGGCAAACAAGTCACGCTGGGGTGATGGTCGCGTCGTTGCACCGGGCGCTTTGGTTTGTCGCCTTTGGCCGGTGGGGGGCAGTCCGCTTTTGCGCGAGCCGTGTCGGTCCTGAACCACGTGCGCCTCAATCTGCGCCTGGGGTGTTTTGCGCAGACCATACATCTTGTCTTTGGCTGCCTTCATCGCCGCCTTGTCATCAACGATAGGCATGGCGTAGTCGATGCCCAGACGGCATTGGGCGATTCGCTGTACCGACGGGTCCATCTTCCAGGGTTCAGCCAGATAGGGCAGCGGCACCTTGGCGAGCTCAGGGACCCAGCGGCGAATAAACAAGCCCTGCGGGTCCTGGTCTTGCGCTTGTTTGGTTGGGGAATACATGCGCAGGGTGTTAATACCCGTGGTGCCGCTTTGCATTTGCATCTGGCTCCAATGAATACCGGGCTCGTAGTCTAGAAATTGGCGCGCCAAAAACAGGCCGGTGGGTCGCCAATGCAGCCACAAGTGGTAGCTGGCAAAGCTGACTAGCATGGCGCGCATGCGAAAGTTCAGCCAGCCAGTGGCGCGCAGCGAGCGCATGCAGGCATCGACCATGGGATAGCCCGTGCGGCCTTCGCACCAGGCTTCAAAGTGCTGGGTGTTGAAATCGTCCTCCCGCAAGCCATCGCATACCCGCGAGAAATTGTGAAACTCAATATCGGGTTCATTTTCGAGCTTTTGCATGAAATGACAGTGCCAGCGCAGCCGTCCGGAAAATCCGCGCAAGCCATGCGCCAACGCCCGCTCGGGCGCATCGGCGATAGCCAATTCCGTGGTTTGGTGAACCGTGCGCAGGGAGACCGTGCCAAAGGCCAGGTGCGGGCTCAAGCGGCTGCATGCGGATTCTGCGCTCAAGGGGCTGGAGAGGGCTTTGCGATACCCGTAGCCCCGCACTTGTACGAAGCTGCGCAGGGTACGCCTAGCCGCCATTTCGCCCGCAGCCTGCAAGGTCTTGCCATGCGCTTGCAGACCCAGGCTGGCCAGGTTCGGCAGCGCAGCTTGGTCCAGGGGCAGCGCGGGGTTCAATTTTGCGCTTAAGTGATACAAAGGGGCATCCATTCGAGCCTTCCAGCGGCCGGCCCAGCCCGCGCGGTTACGCAAGCCGCGGGTAACACCGTTTTGGGTGAATTGCCGCCATGGCACCGTCGCCGATTTGCACCATTGTGCGACCTGGCGATCACGCGCATAGGACCATGCAGCGCCAGTTTCTTCATGGCTTAGGAGGTGGGTAAAAGCTACTTCGTGGTGCAGCTGTGCCAGCACCGATGGTGCGGAGCCTACCCGTACCAATAAGGGCAGACCTCGCTCGGCCAAGGCGCTGCGTAGCTCCGCAAGGCAGCCCAGTGCAAAGTCCACATGGCTGGTATCACAGTCAGGGCTGCCAAGCCACTCTGGCTCGATGATAAAAATCCCCAGCGCATCGGTGTGGCTACCTGCCGCCACCAATGGCCCATGGTCGTGCACCCTCAGGTCACGCTTGAACCAAACCAGTGCCCGTGTCACGCGGCCAGCCTTCAAGCGCGTGTGTGGGTAGCGCGGTGGCGTAAAAAAACAGCCCCCCGCAGCGCACTATGCTTGGTACGGCGCCCGGCCACCCGTTGGCGCCACAAGCGAAACGACGAGGGCTTGAGATGCCGCCGCATCAGGTCGATGACTGCTGATTCATTGAGACCAAATTGGGCTTCAATGGCTTCAAAGGCGGTTCGATCCTCCCAGGCCATTTCGATCACCCGGGAGATGCAGCTCGCGCTAAGCGGGGCCGGATTTGGCGTAGTTTTTTGTGTCATCTATACAGTCAAAAATTTCTCAATGGGGTCGGTGCGCGGTTGCCGCGATTGCCTAGCTGGCTGCCACTTTCGCCCTGCGCCGATTGTGCCAGTCCCCATGCTTGCGCCCTGGGAAAAAGGGCTGTACTCCAGGCCGCTAGGCGCTGGGGCCCTGCGCATTTGCCGGACCTTCGCGTGCACAGGGCATGGGGGCTAGCGCCTATGCAGCGTTTACGCGGTACATGGTATGGTTATAGCGGCGCGCTGACCTGTTGGGTACGGGTGCAGTCCCTGGTTTTTCAAAGGAACATTCGGATGTCGGTGTTAATTCTTGGCAGCGGAGTGGTGGGTACCACCATCGCCTATTACCTGGCCAAAGCAGGCCATGAGGTAACCGTATTAGACCGCCAAAGCGGACCGGCACTGGAGACCAGCTTTGCCAATGCCGGGGAAGTGTCGCCTGGCTATTCAGCGCCCTGGGCTGGACCTGGTGTGCCGCTCAAGGCGATCAAGTGGCTGCTGATGCACCACAGCCCACTTGTCATCAAACCCATGTTGGATCCGGCCATGTGGATGTGGGGCTTGCAGATGCTGCGCAATTGCACCGAGGCGCGCTACCGGGTCAACAAGAGCCGGATGGTGCGTTTGGCGCAATATAGCCGTGACTGTATGCAGGAATTGCGCGCCGACACGGGTATTCGTTACGACGAGCGCACCCAAGGCACTTTGCAGCTCTTTAGGACGCAAAAGCAGCTGGACGCGATAGGCAAAGACATCGAGATCCTCAAGCAATACGGCGTGCCCTACCAAGTGCTGGACCGGGCAGGTTATCTGCAATACGAGCCCGCACTGTGCCATGTGCAGGAAAAGTTTGTCGGTGCGCTACGCTTGCCAGGCGATGAGACGGGGGATTGTTTCAAATTTACCCAAGGTATGTGTGAATTAGCCAAACAGCATGGTGCGCGTTTTCTGTTTAATCAGACTATCCAGGAAATATGCCGTACAGGCGACCGCGTGGTGGAGGTCAGAACCGATGGCGGCCACTACAGCGCTGACCACTATGTGCTGGCGCTGGGCAGCTACTCGACTTCCATGCTCAAGCCGCTGCAAATCGATATTCCGGTTTATCCGGTCAAAGGCTTCTCGATCACGGTGCCCATCACCGATAGCGCCATGGCGCCTGAATCCACCATCATGGATGAAACGCACAAGGTGGCCGTCACCCGCTTGGGCGATCGCATTCGCGTTGGTGGCACCGCCCAACTTTCGGGTTACGACCTCACGCTCAATAGTGGTCCGCGCCGCACCTTGGAATTTGTGGTGAAGGACTTGTTTCCCCATGGGGGCGATGTAGCCAAGGCGGAGTTCTGGACCGGGTTGCGCCCGATGACGCCCGACGGCACGCCCATCTTGGGCGAAACGCGCTACCGCAATTTACTTCTCAGCACAGGCCATGGCACCTTGGGTTGGACCATGGCCGCGGGTACCGGACGCGTAATGGCCGATTTACTGGCCGGCAAACAACCCGATATCGATATACAGGGTCTGACCGTGGCGCGCTACGGGCAATAAGGAGAAAGCCCCACCAAGGGTTGGTGGCGAGCGATGTGTCGCCCATGCGGCAGGCTGGCGAGGCAAGGGCTCGCGCTGGATGGATGGTCGCGTGCCATCCTTTAGGATAGGCAAATTTAAGGATGGTGTATGAGTGATGATCCTCGTTGTTGCGGTACCGGTACGTGCATTATTAATGCCCAGGGCGCCTGTTGGTGTGGCCAAAAATGGGATGGCGAAAAAATGTGCTTTCAAGAGTCCTCAGAACAAGGCCAGTCAAAGACTTCCGGCAACCCAGAGGCGACGGGTGATGCAACCAGCGCACGCGACTAACTTCTCATCGCCTCCGAATTTCTGGATAGAAATGAAGAAGCGCACGTCTCTGTCGGTACTGTTACTGGTTTGCGTCGCTGTGATCGGGTCGCATATTGCTTGGGTATCGCGTGACAATGGAACTTTGATGGTCGTTGACGGCCTGGAGCTTGACGTGGTGGGCAGTGCGCATAATCGGTGGACCCAAATCACCCGCAACTGCAGCAGCGTTGTACGCCTCGGGTCCGGCGATCCTCAGGTGGCAATGGCAGCGAGCCTGATAGCCGCCTACAGCCCACCCCAGTCTGCCTCCGTGCGACTGGCCAGCGTGTGGGTTGCAGGTGCCTGGGTGTTGGCGGAGGCAGAATTTGAAAATCTGTTACCCGCCGTGGTGCTGATCGATTCGTCTGGTGTGGCGCCGCACATCGTGGGCGATGCCGTCTGGAGCGGCTACACCAAACCTTGGAAAGCTGCACCCTTCATCCGCGGGTATCTAGCCAAGCAAGCGCCCGATGCGCCTAGCGCACTGATGCAGTGTTTTGAGCCTCAGTCACTTTCATTCCAATAAATATTCAATGCAGTTTTCAAGCAAGAACATGTCCTTTGTCGCCCGGTTGCTAGGGTTCGCAGGCCTTATTCCCTTTGTGGCACTGGCCGCCTTGAGTTTTGCGGTTTCGTCGGAGCGGCGAGCGCTGCTTGTCTCCAGTCTGTTGGCTTATGGGGTCACCATTGTGAGCTTTCTGGGTGCGATTCACTGGGGGTTGACCATGGTGGAACGCCCACCCCGTATGCAACGGCTGGCGTGGGGCGTGGTGCCGAGCTTGCTCGGGTGGGGCAGCTTGATGGTTCCGGTCGAGATAGGACTGTGTATCGTGGCTGCCGTTCTTTTCTTGTGCCTGGTGATGGACTACAAAATTTACCCACAGTACGGTCTGGGCCATTGGTTGGGTATGCGGCTGGTGTTGAGCCTTGTCGCGATGGTCTGTACCGTGTTGCCGGCACTGGCAGGGTTGCGCTTGTCCGCTTAAGACAGGGGCCGGTACAAGCCTTGCCAGGCGCTGATGTCCGCTTAGATCAAAAGATGTACCGTTTTGACGAGGATGAGACATCCCTCGGCACTGAAGGGTTGGTGTTGGCTCAGGTGGGGACTGCGAATCCAACTGCCCTGCCGATAGCGTCCATATTCGTCGGAAAATACGCCTTCGACCACAAAAATTTCCTCGCTACCGTCATGCCGGTGGGAATTGAAATACGTAGTGGGCGGCCATTGCACCAAGGCTGTGTGGCTGGTGCCGTATTCGGACAGTGGCATCACCATGAGCCCGTCGAACATGCCAAGGAACCAAGGCGACTGGCGGGTGTGAACCACAACCCACTGGTGGTCGTGCGGCGATAGGTGCATGCCCCATAGTCGCCCAAGGCGTCGCTCAGGGTGCCATCGAGACCCAGCATTTCTTCGCCCAGATCATGCTGGCGCACATTGAATTTTGTCCCAGCACCGTAGCGTGCGATAGAGGTCGCGCGGGCAAGCTCGCCGCCATCGCGTTCTAAGAGCCTGAATGACTTGGTAATTGATCAAAAACACCAGGCCATAGCTGCCACACCACCCCACTTCGGGCGGCAGACCTGCGAGCAGGGCAAAGGCCAGGCTCTGCGCAGTCTGCATAACCATGACGGTTGACGCAGCGACCGCATCATCAGTGAATAAAGGTGGGCGAAAAACTTATCCAGCCGCTGCCGCTTTGCGCGGTGCGTGTAGGAATCGGTCCATCAACTCAAAGCCCACCATGCCCGCCAGCATGGCTACAACGAATACCAGTGCTTTGGCTTGGCCATCGGCCATGGAAACCAGCGCAGGGCCAGGGCAAAAACCGGCCATGCCCCAACCCGCGCCAAACAGCAAACTGCCAATGACGAGTTTTTTGTCGATATCCGTGTGGCTGGGAAAACGCAACGCGCCACCCAAGAATGTCGAAGTACGCTTTTTGGCGACAGCGAAGGCGAAAAAACCAACCAGTATGGCGCCGCCCATTACCAGGGCCAGGGAAGGGTCCCAATTGCCAAACAGATCCAGAAATCCGATGACCTTGCCCGGATCGGTCATGCCCGAGAGCATGAGACCGATACCAAATAGCAGGCCGGCAGCAAATTCAAAGACGCGGTAGAGATGATTTTTGTGCATGGTGTGGGCCTCTTAAATCAGGTGGCGCAAGACGTAAACGATGGCAAACCCGGCGCCCATAAAAGAGGCGGTGGCGACCAAGGAGCGAGGTGACAGGCGTGACAAGCCGCAAACGCCGTGGCCGCTGGTGCAGCCCGATGCGTAGCGGGTGCCGATACCGACCAAAAGGCCTGCGGCAATCACCGTCAGTTCTGCAGCCTCTATGCGCGGCGCAGTGAGGAAATCCGCAGGCACCAGGGCGTGAAACACCGTAGGGGCGGCAAAAAGGCCCAGTAGAAAAGCCAGACGCCAGGTCGTATCGCAGACTTTGGGCGGTAGCAGGCCGCCCAAGATGCCGCTGATCCCCAAAATGCGGCCATTGAGCAAGATGAAGATGGCCGAAGCAATGCCCAATAGGGGCCCCCCGATCAGGGATCCGTACGGGGTGAAATGTGTCCAATCGACATTCATATGGTGACTCCTTCTTGTGGTTCGCAAAATTGATCAAATAAAACCGTCATGACCGCCAGCGCTTGCGGGCTGGCGATTTGGTAGTAGATGTTTTTGCCGTCTCGGCGGGTTGTCACCAGCGCCTCATCGCGCAATACTGTGAGCTGCTGCGACAACGTGGGCTGCACAATGCCCAGGATTTCTTCCAACTCGCCCACCCGCTTTTCACCTTGTGATAGCTGGCACAGCAGCAGCAGTCGGTCTGGGTTGGAGAGCACTTTCATCATCCGACAGGCATTGCCGGCGGCGGTTTTCATTTTTTCGAGGTCTAGGGTGGTGGTGTCCATGGCAGGGTTCCTAGTCTTTTTGAGAGGATGTATTAATTATATTGACAAATAAACTATTTGTCAATAAACTACTAGAAACTTAATTGAAAAAAAGGTGTTTTCCATGTCCACCGCCCCCGCCAAGCCCCAAGTCCACGGCATTTTTGACCCCGCTACCTGGACCGTCACCTACGTGGTTTATGAAAAACCAGGCTCTGATTGCGCCATCATTGACTCGGTCTTGGATTACGACCCCAAGTCGGGTCGTACCAGCCACCACTCAGCAGACAAAGTCATTAAATTCGTCAAAACCCACGACCTCAAGGTCGCGTGGATATTGGAAACCCACGCCCACGCGGACCATTTGAGCGCTGCGCCTTATTTGAAGCAGCATTTGGGCGGTAAAACCGCCATAGGAGACCACATCAGCGGTGTGCAAAAAGTCTTCAAGCCCATCTTCAACATGGAAGCGGGCTTCCAGCCCGATGGCTCCCAGTTTGACCACCTGTTTGCCGATGATGACGCCATTGAAGTGGGCGGCCTCCAAGGCCGTGCCATCTATGTCCCCGGACACACGCCTGCCTGCATGGCCTACCAGTTTGGCGATGCGGTGTTGGTGGGTGACACCCTGTTCATGCCCGATGTAGGCACCGCGCGCTGTGACTTCCCGGGTGGCGACGCCAAAACTTTGTACGCCTCGACCCGCAAAATCTTGAGCCTGCCGCCCCAGACCCGTTTGTTCATGTGCCATGACTACCCGCCTAACGGCCGCCCCGTGAATTTCGAAACCACCGTCGCCGAACAGCGTGCCAAGAATATCCATGTGCATGACGGTATCAGTGAAGCGCAGTTTGTAGCGATGCGCAGCGCGCGGGACGCAACTTTAGAGATGCCGGTGTTGATTCTCCCGGCAGTGCAGATCAACATTCGCGCAGGTGAGTTACCGCCGAAAGAGGACAACGGCATTGCCTACGTGAAAATTCCGCTCAACGCACTGTGATCGCCATTGCTTGACCTAGACTCTCGGGGTGTGGTGCAAACCGGAGTTACCCTTTGAGCCTGCAGACCCCAGCTGCTGCAACTTTCCCCGCTAAGGATCCCCTGCAAAGCCGCCTGGTGCAGGTGCTGTTTATCGGCGTATTCATGTCCGCACTCGATGCGGCCATCGTGGGGCCGGTACTGCCGGCTTTGCGTGCCAGCTTTGGCGTAGACAACCGCACGGCCGGGCTGCTGTCTACCGTTTTTTCCCTGAGTTCGCTGTGCAGTACGGCGCTGATGGCTTTTTTGAGCGATCGCCATGGCCGTCGTCCGGTGTATTTGGCCAGCGTGGCGCTCTTCGCCATGGGGTCGCTGAGCATTGCCGCGGCCCCTAGTTTTGACCTGCTGCTCGTCAGCCGTGCCCTCCAAGGCATCGGGGCAGGGGGTATTGCGCCAGTGGCCAGTGCGGTGGTGGGCGATGTTTTTACCGCCGAACGGCGGGGCCGCATTTTGGGGCTGATTGGCGCCACCCACGGCATGGCCTTTGTGCTCGGGCCGCCACTGGCTACGGTGCTGACCTCGACGCTGGGCTGGCGCTGGTTGTTCTTGGTGAACCTCCCGGTCGCGCTGGTGGTGCTGTGGCTGGGTTCGCGCAGCTTGCCAGGCAGAAGCAGCGATGCAGCCCCCGGGCCGGTCGACGCAGCGGGCATTGCCGTCACGCTGGGCTTGCTGCTGTGCCTGGTGCTGGGCATTTCCCGCCTGCCCGACACCGCCACCGGCATGTTGTTGTGGCCCTGGTTTCTTGCCGCCAGTGGCCTGCTCCTGGTCGCTTTGGTGGCGATTGAGAGGCGCCAGGCACAAGCGCTGATCCCGATAGAGCTGTTTGCAAATCGGCAACTGGCCTACACCTATCTGCTGACCCTGGGCGTCGGTTTCTCAATGGGGGGCATTGTGTTTCTGACCTCGATTGCCACGCTGGCTTATGGCGTGAGCATCGAACATGCCGGGCTGGCACTGCTGCCCCTGGTGCTGTGCTCAATGGTGGGCTCGATGGCGGCGGGGCGGCTGCTCCAACGGCTCGGTGCCCGCGCGTTGGTGATCTTTGGATTTGGGCTGTTGACGCTGGGCTACCTGCAAAGCGCCGTGCCACAGTCCGGCCTTGTTGCTTTCGTGGCTGCGTCGGTGCTGGTTGGTATCGGCCTGGGCGTGGTGGTCAGTGGCGCACTGCGCTCCATTGCCTTGGATGAGGCGCCGCCCTTGCTGCGCGGTAGAGCCCAAGGGCTGGTCAATATTTTCAATGCGGTGGGGACGCTGTTGGCAGTGACCTGTATCAGCGCAATTGCTGACTTTGAAGGCGGCGGGTTGACCGGTTTTAGCCATGCGTACGGCGCCATCGCCTTGAGCATGCTTGCGATGCTACTGATCGCGTTCAGGCTTGAAAGCAAGTCAAACGCGTCGGGGAGAGGCACTACTGGCTCACAGGCTCGCTAGCCACCCCCGGTACACAGCCCTTATGGCACGACCTTGGCAATTCTCGATAGCCGGACGAGCACGCTTATAGGCAAATGTTCTGAGTCAGCGCCAGGTTCAGCTTGGCGCAATCGCGCTCACTGTGTATGGGCTTGCGGTTCTTGAACTTCAATCATTACTTCGTTGCGCCTGAACATTGGCAAGGTCCACGGCGGATCGTAGCGCGCCAGTTGCGCCGGGCCCAGAGGTTTCCAGTTATTTTGTGCAATCCATGCCAAAAGCGCGTCGGATTTCGACTTTACTTTTGACTGGGTGTTGAAACCGGTAAAACGGTTGATAGCAAAAAGTTTGCCCGCAATCTCGCGCAGTTTTACATCCGGATTATTGGGTCGGGGAATGTTGCTCATGGTGTACTGCGATGGCATGACAAACTGCACACGCCATTGGGTGGCCAACGCAATGCTGTCGCTTGGAGCGAGCATCACCGGCGCTGTCATCTCGATTTTCTGCGATTGCGGCTCCATCGTGACGGGCGCAGTCATGGCAATCTTGGCTGAATTCGTAGCCGCCTGCATCTGGTTGTTGCCGAAGATGTAGTCGGCAATTTTCCTAAAACCAGTGCTTCCGGCCTCATCCATATCGCCACCAACGATGGTCTCTGCAATCAGCATCGGACCATACTGGCGCAGCTCAAACGTCTCGGACTTGGCTATCACTTTAAAGTTGGGTTCTTCAATTGCCATTGCAGTCAGTGGTACCAAAATAAGTAAGAGGAATGCGCCCATGCCTAGCGGGCCAGGGACTGCTTTTTTCAGCCAGGAAAATATTGCGAAGTGCATCGTGCGGTAAGTGTAAGGCACGGTACTGAGTGGGTAAGGCCGTCGGCCATGGCCTTCATGGCGCGTACTACGCGCCTTGGGTTCGCCAAAAACCTCAGAAGAAAGTCCCTGCACTGGGCGTCTGGACTTCAAGCCTGTGATCGCGCCTGCTGTGTTTTGGAAGCGAGGCTTAAGCTCCGGGCTGTAACCAGCGTTTGTACTTTGCTGGGCTCGTAGACCAAGCCTCGCCATCGACCTTGTGCGCGCAGCCCACAGGATGGATTTATAGTGAAAGGCGAGTATCTGCACGGGAAATGCTGCGCAAGTGGGGGGAATTTGAGTCCTCAACTTGGGCTTGGCCCTGTTCGTTGGTGTGACGCAGCAAATGTTGAAGTCTTCCTTCATCGATAGATATCACTGCGATTGCCCACCCGTAACACCAACACGATCATGCGATCGTCCTGAATGCTGGCGATGATTCGAAAATCACCGACGCGGTACTTCCAGAACTCACCAAGTGTCGATCCCCTTAGGGCCTGCCCGACACTGCGGGGATCTCGCAGGTTCAGGACTCTGTTTTTCAGGAAATCAATAAGCCTACGGGCAACCTGACGGTCTAACTTGGCCAGCTCTTTTCTTGCAGACTCATCAAATTCAATTTGCCAAGTCAAGCTCTGCCTCCACCGCGTTCAGGCTGACCGTTTTGGACTTTCCACTCCGAACTTTCGCCAGGCGCTTTTCGGCGAGGTACAGGTCTTCCAAATCAGCGAGATGTTCGATGATCGCTTCCCGCGCGTAGAAGCTCTTGGTGCGTCCAGTGGATTTGGCCAGCTTCTCCAGTCGGATTTCAATTTCTTCAGGTAGTCTCAGTGCGAGCATGTTGGTCCCTTTCGGTTGCTATACGTGTATAGCATACACCCATAAGCTTAGTGATGCAGTGTCTCGAATACCGGGGAGAGTTTTGTGTCTTTAGCCTACGTACGACAGGCCAGGCTCTCAGGAAAATTCTTCCAAATAAAGGCTCGTAGCCTCTTTCAGATTTAGTACCGCCTCAGCAATAGTTTCGCCCTGGGTCGTGGTGCCAGTTTCAGGGTTGAGGGCGATAAAGCCACCTTCGTCGGCGGCAGTCAGCACGGCTGTAAGTAACATGGTCTACTCCAGCTGTGAGTGCATTATGCGAGAAGGCCGCTGAAACGCTCAAGGCTGGGATCAGCCATTGAGCTCCCGGCCAATGCGGGCACCACGTTACGCATCATCCCCACTGTCATGCCTGCCGACAGACTTTGCAAAAGCTGCTGAACCACTTGGGTCGGGTTAGGTCGCACTCCCAGTTGCATGGTATTGAATACGACTAAATAATTTCAGGCGTGAGCGCTTGTATAGCTTGGTAGTTGGTGAGAAACACCTGTCCATGCAAATGCTGCAAAAACTCGGTGGTGTTGAGCTTGTCCATCACCGGGCCTTTGATTTCCGAGAAGTGAAGGGCGATGCCCGAGTCTTTCAAGCGGCTGGCAATCGCTTCCAAGCTTTCCAAAGCACTGGCGTCGATGTCATTCACTGCCGAGCATTGCAACAGTACATGTTCCAACGCAGGGCGGGCTGCCACCTCGGCGTTGATGCGGTCTTCCACACCCCGTGCATTCGCAAAGAACATGCTGGCGTCCACCCGCAGGCAGACCAGCTTGGGGCTGACCAACACATCGTGGCGGGTGACATTGCGGAAATGCTCGGTGCCAGGTATCAATCCGACGGTCGCGATGTGCGGACGGCTGGCTCTAAACAAAAACAGCGCCAGGGACACCACCACACCCATCACCAAACCGATTTCCACACCTACCAGCAGCGTGGCCAGCAAAGTCGTGGCGACAGCGATGAAATCGAGTTTGGAAAAGCGCCAAGTGGATTTCAAAATTCCGAAGTCCACCAGCGACAACACCGCCACGATGATGGTGGCCGCCAAGGTGGCTTGCGGCAAATAAAACAGTGCTGGGGTTAAGAAAAGTGATGCCAAAGTAATGCCTACAGCGGTGTAAACACCCGCAGCAGGTGTGACGGCACCCGCGTCAAAATTAACAACCGAGCGCGCAAAGCCCCCCGTAACTGGAAAACCGCCTGTGAAGGCCGCCGACAAATTGCTAGCCCCCAATGCAACCAACTCCTGGTCAGGCTCTATACGCTGACGACGCTTGGCGGCCAAGGTTTGGCCCACGGAAACCGACTCCACAAACCCAACTACGCTGATCAGTAGGGCGGGTACCAACAGTTCTCGCCACAGTTCCAAGTCCCAAAGCGGTACTGTAATTGGGGGGAATCCTTGGGGCACCGCGCCGACTAGTTTCATACCCTGACCCTGCCAGTCGAGGCTCCAAGCCAATATGGTTGTCAAGGCAATGGCGACCACGGGTCCGGCTTTGGCGGTCACATCAGCAACCTTTAGCGACATACCTGTTTGGATTAGCAACGGCTTTAGGCCCTTACGCACCCAAAACAAAAATAGGGTTGTTGCCACGCCTACAGCCAAGGTTAGTAGGTGACTGTGTGAAGCCTGATGTCCGAGTGCTGATAGGAGCTCCACGAAGTTATGGCCTTCAACTTTCACGCCCATGATGGTCTTCATTTGGCTTAGGGCAATGAGCAAACCCGAAGCGAAAATGAAGCCGGATATCACCGGGTGACTTAAAAAATTAGCTAAAAATCCCAAGCGCAGCAAGCCCATGATTAGCAGCATGCCCCCAGACAAAAACGCCAAAGTGATCGCCACTTGCCAATACGCATGGGTCCCCGCTGCCGCGTGTTCACCCACGGCTGCGGCCGTCATGAGGGATACCACCGCAACGGGCCCCACTGCTAAGACCCGACTGCTACCCAAAATCGCATAGAGCAGCAGTGGCGCTACGCTGGCGTACAAACCTACCTCAGGTGGCAAGCCCGCCAGCAAGGCATAGGCCAAGCTCTGCGGGATCAGCATGATGGTGACGATGAGAGCCGCAACCAAATCGTTGGTCAGAGTTTCTCTGTTATATCGGCTACCCCAATCCAAAATTGGCAGTGAGGGCCACCAGCGGAAAGAAGCGCCCATCAGCCCACCATCTCAGGTTGCGCCATCCACTCACGACCCTTGAGCATGGCCTCCCAATAGATGGGTGGCAAGATGCGTTCTTTCAGGTACCAAGCCAGTGCAGACGGCTTGGTACCGTCGATCAGCCAAGCGGGAAAGCTTGGTGCTAGTTTGCCGCCATAAGTGAATTCAGCCAGGACGATCTTGCCACGCTCCACCGTCAATGGGCAAGAGCCATAGCCGTCGTATTTGGCCTCGCCTCGGAGCTTGCCCATAGATACCAGCAAATTGTTGGCCACCACGGGGGCTTGCTTGCGGGCGGCAGCGGCGGTTTTGGCATTGGTGGTGTTTGCCACGTCCCCCATAGCGAAAACATTGGGGTAGGCTTTGTGGCGCAAACTGGCGGGGTCGACGTCCACCCAGCCTGCGGCATCTGCCAGGGGACTTACACGCACGAAGTCGGGCGCTTTTTGTGGCGGCACCACATGGATCATGTCGAAGTCACGCACCACTTTTTCTTTACTGCCATCGGCCAGGTTTTTCATGAACGTGGCCTTATGGGCTGGGCCGTCCACTGCCACCAGAGTTTCACCAAAGTTCAGTCCGATGCGGTACTTCTTCACGTATTCCATTAGGGCGGGTACATAGTCAGCCACGCCAAACAGCACCGCACCAGCATTGCAAAACTGGATGTCGATGTTGTTCAACACGCCTTGCCGTGTCCAATGGTCGGCTGATAGGTACATGGCTTTTTGAGGAGCACCGGCGCATTTGATCGGCATGGGTGGTTGGGTGAAGAGCGCTTTGCCGCCTTTGAGCTTTTGAACCAGTTCCCAGGTGTAAGGGGCCAGGTCAAAGCGGTAGTTAGAGGTCACGCCATTGCGGCCTAGGGTTTCGTTGAGGCCTTCAATTCCGTGCCAATCTAGCTTCAAGCCAGGGCAAACTACCAACTGCTTGTACTTCACTACCCGGCAGCCTTCCAAAATGATTTGGTTGTTGTCTGGCTCAAAGGCAGCAACGGCAGCTTTGATCCAGTTGACATCCGTGGGGATAACCGACGCCATAGTGCGGGCTGTGTCACCGGCTTTGAAAATGCCGCCGCCCACCATGGTCCAACCCGGTTGGTAGAAGTGGGCATCTGCCGGGTCGATGATCGCTATGTCCAGTAATGGACTGCGCGCCAACAAGCTGGAAGCGACAGCAATACCTGCGGCGCCGCCGCCGACGATGACTACGTCGTGGCTAGCATCGAATTGATTCGAGGGTGTTTTGCCACCATTGGCGATGCGCTGAATCAGTGCCTTCATATCAAAGCCTGCTTTTTGCGATGCTTCCAAAATCTGCGGCAGCGGTGTGACACCAGCTTGCGATAGTGCCCACATGGTGGTTGAGCGCATGCCGGTGCGACAGTAAGCCAAAACCGGCCCAGGGAGGGTTTTGAGTAACTGGCCAAAAGCCTTACCGTCGTCGTCACTCACCTTGCCCGTTTCAGCAGGAAGGTACTGTGCTTGCAAACCGTGTTGGGTGGCAGCCGCTTCGATTTCCTTAAAGCTAGGTTGGTCCGAACCTTCGCCATCAGGGCGATTACAAATTAGGGCTTTGAAGCCAGCCTCAGCAATGGCGTGCATGTCAGATGCCAGGATTTGGGGGCTGACGCTCAGATGGGGGGTAAGGGCTTTAATGTCCATAGTTGTCTCCAAAAGTAAAGTTCAAGCCACGTTTAATTTAGCTTTGCGCGGCGCGTGGATAAATCGGTCCATTAATTCAAAAGAGATCATGCCGACCAGCATGGCCACTACGAACAATAGCGCCTTGGGTTGTCCATCGGCCATTGAAACCAGCGCAGGTCCAGGGCAAAAGCCAGCCAAGCCCCAACCTATGCCAAACATCACGCTGCCAATGACTAGTTTGCGGTCAATGTCTTTGTTTGTAGGGAAACGCAAAACGCCGCCCAAGAAAGTAGTGGTGCGTTTTTTAGCGTTCGTGAACGCGAAGAAGCCGACCATGATCGCACCACCCATCACGAGTGCCAGAGAAGGATCCCAGGTGCCAAACAAATCAAGAAAGCCAATCACTTTGCTCGGGTCCGTCATCCCCGAGAGCATGAGGCCCATCCCGAACATGAGACCGACCGCAAATTCGATAACACGGTAGAGGAAGTTTTTATGAAACATGTGGGTTTCCTTAAATGACGTGACGCATGACATAGACGGTTGCAAATCCTGCACCCATGAAAGAGGCAGTGGCAACCAGAGATCGAGGTGATAGGCGCGATAACCCGCAAACGCCGTGCCCGCTGGTACAACCCGATGCGTAGCGGGTTCCAATACCCACCAGTAAACCGGCAGCAATGACCATCAGGTCGGTGGCGTCAATGCGTGGTGTTGTAACAAATTCGGTGGGTACCAGGGCGTGGAACAGAGCGGGGGCTACGACAAAGCCCAGCAAAAAGGCAACCCGCCAAGAGGTGTCGCCTACTTTTGGGGGTAAGAGTCCGCCCAGGATCCCGCTGATCCCCAAAATCCGGCCATTCACCAAGATGAAGATGGCCGAGGCCACACCCAAGACGATGCCACCGGTTAGGGATGCGAAAGGTGTGAAATGTGCCCAGTCAAAGTTCATTCTGATGCTCCTGCCTGGGGTCCACAAAATTGATCAAACAAGACGTTCATAACGGCTAGCGCTTGCGGGCTGGCGATCTGGTAGTAGATGTTTTTGCCTTCCCGGCGTGTAGTCACAAGCTCTTCCTCACGCAAAACGGTGAGCTGCTGGGACAGTGTGGGCTGCAAAATCCCCAAGATTTCTTCAAGCTCGCCGACCCGCTTTTCGCCCTGAGACAGCTGGCACAGCAGCATGAGGCGGTCGGGGTTGGAGAGCACTTTCATCAGCCGACAGGCATTGCCGGCCGATGTTTTCATTTTTTCCAGGTCCAAGGTGGTGGTGTCCATCGGCAGTTTTCCCACTTTTTTAAGAAGATGCGAAAATTATATTGACGAATAGACTATTTGTCAATAAACTACGGAAAACTTAAATGAAAAAGGAATTTTCCATGAACACCGCTACTGCCAACCCCCAAGTCCACGGCATTTTTGACCCAGCCACGTGGACGGTCACCTACGTGGTTTTTGAAAAACCTGGTTCTACATGCGCCATCATTGACTCGGTCCTGGACTACGACCCCAAGTCGGGTCGCACCAGCCACACGTCGGCTGACAAGGTCATTGAATTTGTTAAGGACAACAATCTCAAGGTCGACTGGATTTTGGAGACCCATGCCCACGCTGACCACTTGACCGCTGCACCGTATTTGAAGCAAAAACTGGGCGGTAGGACCGCTATTGGCGACCACATTGGTGGTGTCCAAAAGGTCTTTAAAGGCATTTTCAATATGGAGCCCAGCTTCAGGGAAGACGGCTCCCAGTTTGACCACTTGTTTGCCGACGGCGAAGCTATCCAAGTGGGAGCCATCAGCGGCCACTCTGTATATGTGCCTGGTCACACACCCGCATGTGTGGCCTATCAATTTGGCGACGCCGTGTTCGTTGGCGACACCATGTTCATGCCCGATGTCGGTACCGCACGCTGCGACTTCCCTGGCGGAGACGCCAAGACCTTGTACGGGTCTACGCGAAAAATTTTGAGCCTACCACCAGATACCCGATTGTTTATGTGCCACGACTACCCGCCGAATGGTCGTGCAGTGAACTTTGAGACCACAGTGGCAGAGCAACGGGCTAAAAACATCCATGTACACGACGGCATCAGCGAAGCACAGTTTGTAGAGATGCGCACCAAGCGCGATGCAACATTGGAAATGCCAGTGCTCATTCTTCCTGCGGTGCAAATCAACATCCGTGCTGGGGAGCTTCCTCCCAAGGAAGACAACGGTATCTCCTACGTCAAGATTCCTTTGAACGCACTTTGATATGAGTGGATTCGCCTACCCCCAGGAGATGTGGGACAAACGGTTTTCAACGCCTAACTATGTTTTTGGCGAAGAGCCGAATGCGTTTTTGGTGTCTCAGGCTGCGCGCTTAGGGCAAGGCCATGCGCTGGCCTTGGCCGATGGAGAAGGGCGCAACAGCGTATGGATGGCACAACAAGGTTTCACGGTGGACGCCTTTGACTTCTCCAAACCAGCAGTTGCAAAAGCGCATGCCTTGGCCGAAAAACACAAAGTGCAGGTGAATTTCACTTGCAACCCGTGGCAGTCATTTGACTGGAAGCCCAGCCATTACGACGTGGTAGCGGGCATCTTTTTTCAATTTGCCACTCCCGATGAACGCGCTGAGTTGTTTGGAAAAATCATCCACAGCTTGAAGCCCGGCGGCACTCTGATAATTCAAGGCTATGGCAAAAATCAACTTCAGTACAAAACTGGAGGTCCAGACAAACTTGATCACCTGTACGACGAAGAGCTGTTGCGAAAGGCCTTTGCCGGATTCGACATACAGGTGTGCGAAACCTATGAAACCGTGATCCAAGAAGGCCCAGGCCATAGCGGCATGTCGGCGCTGGTTGGATTTGTCGCGAGAAAGCCATGAACACCCTACATCTAGTCTGTCCGCATTGCAATGCCACCAATCGCGTGCCTTTGGACAAATTGCAAGCCGAGTTGAACTGCGGGCAATGCCACGCTGCTTTGCTGAGTGCGCACCCCGACAACCTGGGCGAAGCCGCGTTTCGCGCGCAGCTTGCCAAAAGCGATTTGCCGCTGGTGGTGGATTTCTGGGCGCCCTGGTGCGGCCCCTGCCGCATGATGGCCCCCGCTTTTGAAAAAGTCAGCCAGGACCTGCACGGCCGCGCCCGCTTTGTGAAGGTCAACACCGAAGACGAACAGGGCCTGGCAGCGGCCCACCACATCCGCAGCATCCCCACACTGGCGGTTTTTGCGGGTGGCCGAGAAGTCACCCGACAAGCCGGGGCGATGTCGGCCCCGGACTTGGCGCGTTGGGTCAGCGCCGCGCTGCCAAACGCCTAATCAGATTAACAACATCAAGGAAATACCATGACTAAAAACGTCGGCGGCATGGACCGCATTCTTCGCATCGTGGCCGGTTTGGCACTCAGCGTCTTGGCTGCCATGGGTCTTAT